>NZ_JBANSO010000009.1:0-158334 GCF_037070225.1 Vreelandella indica | reverse complement strand
TCAGCAGTGAAACCGCTTAGCGCCGATGGTAGTGTGGGGTCTCCCCATGCGAGAGTAGGTCATCGTCAGGCACCTATACCACGAAGAACCCAGCCACCCGGCTGGGTTTTTTGTGTGCGTGAAAGAAAAGCAGCCGATAAAAAGGCGGCTTTCGCCGCCCGGTTAAAGACTTATAAATGAATATGTGTTTTTAATCTCGGCGGTGTTGGCAGATACCGCCTGCCCAGGTTTCATAAATGGCGCGGTCATCGGCCAGCATCATTAGTGCAAACAGTCGCTCGCCAAGGGTAGTACAGCGGCTGATGCGTCTTGCAAGCAGTGTTGTCGACTGAGGGTCGATCACGACAAAATCAGCCTCTAAAGAAGGAGCAAGCTGGCCAATATGGTCATCCAGAGATAGCGCCTTTGCGTTACCCATGGTTAAACCATAGAAACCTTGCCATGCGGTAAGGGGTTGCCCTCCTAGCTGGCCCACTTGATAAGCGGCTTTCAGCGTTCCAAACCCTGACAAATCGGTACCTGCGCCAATATCACTGGCAAAAGTAAATGCCATACCCGTCTGTTTAGCAGCTTCACGGTCAAATAACCCACTGCCTAGGAAGAGATTGGAGCTGGGACAAAAGGCAATGTTGGCACCTCGATCTGCCAAGCGCTTACGCATGCCGTTATCAAGATGGATGCCATGCGCGAAGGTACTGCGGGGGCCGACGAGGCCTGCTTCTTCGTAAACTGATAAATAGTCACGGCTACCGGGAAATAATTCGGCTACCCAATCCAGTTCACCGCTGTTTTCAGCCAAATGTGTCTGTAGCCAAAGGCTAGGATCATTGCGGAGAAGAGCGCCAGCGGCGTCCATTTGCGTTTTGGTCGATGTAGGCGCAAAACGAGGCGTTACGCTGTAACCTAGTCGGCTCTTGCCGTGCCAATCTTCAATAAGTCGTTCACTATCGGCAATGCCCGTCGCTCCATCCAGCAGCGCCTCTGGCGCGTTACGATCCATCAATACCTTGCCAGCTAACATACGCAAATGCCGTTTATGACAAGCAGAAAAGAAGACATCCATGGAGCCAGGATGGCTAGAGCCAAACACTTGAGCGGTGGTGGTACCTGCTCGCAGCATTTCATCTAAAAATGCATTTGATAGCGCTTCTGCATGGGCATGATTGGCAAAACGGCACTCTTCAGGAAAGGTATAGTCGTTCAACCAATCAAGCAGTTGGCGGCCATAAGATGCCATGATATCTAGCTGGACATAGTGCACGTGGGTATCGATAAACCCCGGCATAATCAGTTTGTCGCGATAATCGAGAACATCAGCACCTTTGGGTAGTGAAGGTGCGAGTTCGGCGAAATGGCCGACGGCATGAATATACTGGCCTTTCAACCAAAGCAATCCGTCGTCGTAATGCTCTAAACTGCCCGGTTCGGGCGTATCGCCATCGCCAGGGTTGCGGGCAAAACTTATCAATTCGGCACGAATAAACGTATTGGTAGAAGAATTCATATTAACTCGTGATTGTCGGGGAGTCGGTCATTAGCGTTCGCAATGCCTGGGAGTCCAGACCGCGGTTTTCTTGAGAAGAGGGCGTGTCGGTTAGCCAAAGCAGTTCAGTCACCACCGTTAGCGCAATGGCGTAGGGCGTTTTATTACTCAGTTTAGTGGCGTGAACGTGTCCGATGGGGCTTCGCACGCGCAAAATTTGTTCGGAAGAGTAACCATCGCGCTTAAGGCGTCCTTGAAAGCTTGCCCATTTGCTGTCAGAGCCAATCAGTCCAATCGACGCTACGTCATCGCGCTCGATCAGCGCGGCGACTAGGGCATAGTCTTCGTCATGGTTGTGTGTTAATACCAGCGCATGGGTATCTGCAGGCAAGGCGGCAACACTTTGCTGTGCATCTTGATGGGGGTAGCAACTCAGTCGCGGCTGTTGCTGATAGTGTCCAGAAAACGCATCACGACGGCTGTCGTACCAATGCAACTGCCAAGGGAGCGGGGCGCTTAGCTTTACAATTTCCTGGCCCACATGACCTGCACCAAATATTGCCAGGTGCGATTCCGCGCCAGGAAAAGCCTCCAGCAATATATTCACAAAGCCGCCGCAGCACTGTCCGCTTCGTCCACCCAAAGAGAAAGCTTCTAAGCTGAGTCCATAGCGATGCTCTACTAAGCGTGATCGTGCTGCGGCAATAGTTTGCCACTCAAACGTACCGCCCCCTAGTGTATCGAAGATAGCGTCGGCGGTGATGACCATACGCGCACCAGGCTCGCGGGGTGTAGAGCCAGCACTCGTCACCTGTGTGGCTAAAACATGCGGCGTGCCGTCGCGCTGTAAGCGGTGCAGCGCTGCATGCCAGGAGTCAGAAGCCAGCGTATCACTCACAGCGCTTTCTCCCTGATAGCATTGGCTGCCTGCATAACCCGCTCAGGGGTAGCAGGCGTATCTAAGTGGGGGGAGGCTGTATAGTTGGTTAGACTAGATAGCGCATCCCGTAGCGCCGACCACACGCTGATACCTAACATAAACGGAGGTTCGCCGACCGCTTTGGAGCGATAGAGGCTCGCCATGGAGTTGGGGTGACCCTCCAGTAGTGCGACGTTGAAAGTAGGGGGCAAATCACCATAGGTGGGTATTTTATAGGTCGCTGGACCATCACTGATCAGGGCGCCTTTATCGTTCCATTTAAGTTCTTCACTGGTTAACCAGCCCATACCCTGAATGAAGCCACCTTCTACTTGGCCAATATCAATGGCTGGATTTAGTGAGTCACCCACATCGTGCAAAATGTCGACGCGGTCTATTAAATACTCGCCGCTTAAGGTGTCCACGCTCACTTCAGCCACTGCCGCGCCAAAAGCGTAGTAATAAAAGGGGCGCCCTTGACCGATTGAGCGATCATAGTGAATGAGCGGTGTGGCGTAGAAGCCTTTTTCCGATAGCGAAACGCGATTGAGATAGGCTGTTTGTACCAATTCACCCCAAGGAACTCGGCGTTCACTCTCGCCGATCCCTGCTACCAGCATGCCATCCTCTAAGCGCATACCTTCACGATCCAACCCCTCAGTGAAATGCTCTGCAGCAAAGTCGAATAAACGTTCACGCAGCTTTCCCGCTGCATCCCGCGCCGCCATACCATTCAAGTCAGCACCGCTAGAAGCCGCGGTAGGTGAGGTATTGGGCACTTTATCGGTTCGCGTAGCGGTAATGCGTACTTTATCCAGATCCAGACCCAACTCGCGAGCCACAACCTGACAAATTTTAGTATGTAGCCCTTGGCCCATCTCGGTACCGCCGTGATTGATCATCACGCTGCCGTCGGTGTAAACATGCAGAAGGGCGCCCGCCTGGTTAAGATGCTGGGCGGTAAACGAAATGCCAAATTTAACCGGAGTAAGTGCCAGCCCTTTCTTAATAACAGGGCTAGTGGCGTTGAAGTCGCTCACCGCTTTGCGGCGTGCCCAGTACTCACTATCGCTTTCAAGTGTTTCAACGAGTGTATGCAGTAGTTGCCGCTGATCGACCTGCTGGCCATAGTGGGTAACCTCGCGACCATCGCGGTAGAAATTGCGCTTACGAATAGTCAGCGGGTCTTCACCAATCTTGCGGGCAATATCGTCCATGGCCGCTTCGATAATCATCATTCCCTGAGGGCCACCGAAGCCCCGAAAAGCTGTATTGGACGCGGTATGCGTTTTTGCACGATGACCCGTGACCTGCGCTTCGCCTAACGAGTAGGCATTGTCGGCATGAAACATAGCGCGATCAACGATGGCATCGGAAAGGTCAGGCGAATAACCACAATCACCGATCACGGTGATCTCGCCACCTTGAAGCACGCCCTGAGAGTCAATAGCTAACCGATAGCGATTATGAAAAGGGTGGCGTTTGCCTGTTGCGCGCATATCTTCGCTGCGAGGTAAACGGAGTCGAACCGTTTTACCCGTGCGGCGGGCAATAATGGCAGCGATGCATGCCCAGGGAGAAGCCTGCGTCTCTTTGCCCCCAAAGCCACCGCCCATTCGCCGTACTTCTACCGTCACCGCATGAAAGGGAATATCAAGCACCTCCGCCACCAGCTTCTGGGTTTCGCTGGGGTGTTGGTTGGAAGTATGGACAATAACGCCTTCATCTTCGGTGGGATGAACCACGCACGCCTGGCCTTCCAGATAGAAGTGCTCTTGACCACCGACGAATAGCTCTCCCTCTATTGTCTGTTCCGCTTGATCAAGCGCCTGTTGCCAATTACCACGTGTCTGTACATGTGTAGGGCGCACAAATTCTTCGCGCTCGGTCGCAGCCACCGGGTCTAAACTGGCGGGCTGCTCGTCAATACTGACAGCGGCCAACTTGACAGCGCGGCGTGCAGCTTGCAGTGAGGTTGCTGCAACGGCGAAGAGGCATTGGCCTGTGTAGCTAATCTCTTGGTCGACAAAAATAGGATCGCCCGGAAAAACAGGGCCGATATCGGTATGCCCCGGTACCTCATGAAAGGTAATCACGTCGACCACACCAGGCGCCTCTTTCACTCTGCTGAGATCAAGCTGCGTTAAGGTGCCGTGTGCAATGGGCGATAGGCCTAGCGCAACATGCAGGGCGTCGGCAGGCAGTACCAAATCATCAATATAAGCGGCTTTGCCGGTAACGTGTTTTTTGGCGCTCTCATGAAAGCTTGAGCTACCTGCTTGACGCCGACCAGCGCTATCGACCGTATGGCGTGCCAAAGGGCCAGATCCCTGGATATGATCATGTAAATCACGGCGGGCACGGCTGCTGTCGCCGTCCAGTTTAGTGAGCGTACGCATGGAGCATCACCTCGTGGTCGGGCGCTGAAAGAGAAAGATAGAGGCGTTCAAGTAGGTTTTTGGCGGCTTGCTGGCGATAATGCTGACTGCCACGTACATCACTCATGGGTTGGAAGTCATCATCGAGTGCCTGCTGAGCGGCGCGAAACGCCTCGCGAGTAATAGCGCTGCCTTCAAGTATAGCTTCGACCCTTTGCGCGCGTTTTGGAGTGGCGGCCATACCGCCAAAGGCAATCCGCACATCACGTAAAACATTCTGTTCAACGCGGTAGCTAAAGGCACCGAGAACTGCAGAGATATCATCTTCGCGACGCTTGGAAAGCTTCCAGACGCGCAGTTGGCTGCTTTCCATTGCCTTGGGAATAAAAACTCGTGAAACGACTTCATCGGTCGCTAAGGCGGTCTGCTTATAATTCAGAAAGAAGTTTTCCAGCGCTAAGCAACGGCTGCCTTTTACGCTGGCAAATTCTACCTGGGCCCCCAATGCAAGTAGCACAGGGGGCGTATCGCCAATAGGAGAAGCATTGGCAATATTGCCACCTAGCGTTCCCCGGTTCCGGATCTGCTGAGAGCCCAATCGGTGCAGCAGGTGAGCAAAGGCGGGGAAGTGCGCTTCAAATAGTGGTTCAAGCTGAGTATAGGTGACCCCGGCGCCAATCCACCAGCCAGGTTGTCCTTCAAACGTTGTCGCTTCTACTGTTAAAAGCTCAGAAACGCGAGAAACGTCAATCAACTGATCCAGTGAAGCCAAGCGTTGCGTGCTTTCCAACCAAAGGTCTGTGCCGCCTGCCACCAAGCGCGCTTGAGGAGCTGCTTGACGCAGCTGTGTTAGCGCTGCCAAGGATGAGGGCTGGGCAAAAAAAGGCGCTTTCCCTGCTGGATCTGTTATTTCAGCATCCACTTCTGACGTTGATAGCACCGCGTCGTGCCATTGGGGGGGCTCATAAGGTATGTCATTCATGCGCAGCGCAGCATCCCGGATAGGGCGATAGCCTGTGCAACGGCACAAGTTACCACCCAGGGTTGCTTCAAGGCGTTCTGGAGTTAGCGGAGCAGGCCGCTGGTTAAGATCGTTATGCAGAGTGAAAAGCGACATGATAATACCCGGCGTACAAAAGCCACATTGACTACCATGACATTCGATCATCGCTTTCTGGGCTGGATGCAGATGCCCCTCTTTAGCTAGCCCTTCAACGGTGACTAAATGCCTACCCTGAAGTTGATGGGCTGGTGTGATACAAGCGTTGGCACTGGTAAACGTGTGGGTGTCAGCGTTTTGCTCGCCAATGGCTACGGTACAAGCACCGCAGTCACCCGATGCGCAGCCCTCTTTGGTGCCTGTTAACGCCAAATGCTCGCGTAATAAGGTTAAAATGCTCGTGTTCGGTGAAACCTCACACTGGTGGGGGGCACCATTGAGCAGGAACGCAATCGTTGCCATGCCAAACTCCACTGTTGTTGTATAGACCGGGATTGTGCTGACCGATCGGTCAATATAAGTTGAGCTTGAGACAAAATGGTCAGCCTTGCAAGTATTTGATCGCTGCACGGGAGTGGGGCAAGCTTATGCGAAATGCCTCTATTTGGGGCAACAAGCCTACCCGCCGACGCTTATTAAGGGACATTGTAAATGACCGCTGTATCCGTCACTCATGAAAGCCCCAGCCGTGAAAAAGTTGAGACAAATATTCTGATGGCCGCTGAAGAAGTGTTTTCTCAGTACGGTTACCGTGGAGCGAGCTTGCAAGTGATCGCTGATCGGGCCGGTCTCCCTAAGGCTAATATTTTGTACTACATGGGAAGTAAGCAGGCGCTTTATGTGCGACTGCTTAACCGTATGATGCATCGCTGGAACAAGGTGCTTGAAGATATTACCCCGGAGAGTGATCCAGCAACTGTGCTGAGTGATTTTATCCGCGCCAAAATGGTGCTTGGTCAGCGCTACCCCGAAGGCTCAAAACTGTTTGCAGCGGAAATTTTAGCCGGCGCTCCCTTCTTGAGTGACTATCTGGCTGGTGAACTGCGTGAGTGGGTGGCTTCTCGTGCCGCGATCATTCAGCAGTGGTCTGCGCAAGGTAAAATGGACGCTGTCGACCCCAAGTGGCTAATCTTCTTAATTTGGTCTGCTACCCAGCACTACACTGAATATAGCGCTCAGGTAAGCGGTATTTTAGGCCGAGATGCATTAACTGAAGAGGATGTTGAATCAATTTCAGCCTTTCTTGAGCACGTTATCCTAAAAGGGTGCGGAATCACTCAGTCGAGTACCAACGCTCACTTGGTGGAAAAGTGAGTGCTAAATGAGCGATTTGCCGATTGATCAGCATCTTGATCACGTTAAAAACGTCCTGGTTACCAACAATCGTCTGATGCTGATTGCCCAGCCAGGCGCTGGCAAAACTACCCGTGTCCCGCTTGCTCTGCTTACGGCCGATTGGGTAAAAGGGCAGAAGCTGCTTTTGCTAGAGCCACGGCGAGTCGCCGCGCGATTGGCGGCTAACTATATGGCTCAGCAGTTAGGCGAAAAGGTCGGTCAGACAGTGGGCTATCGCATGCGCGGCGATAGCTGTGTTAGCGCGCAAACTCGCTTAGAGGTCGTTACTCAAGGGGTGCTTACTCGCATGCTGCAGGATGACCCGCTACTGGAAGGCGTGGCTGGGATCATCTTTGATGAATTCCATGAGCGAAGTTTAGACGCCGATGTAGGGTTGGCGCTTACGCTGGATGTGCAAAGCAGTATTCGTGACGATTTACGCCTGCTGGTAATGTCGGCAACGCTGGATATCAAGGCGCTCAGGCGAGTGTTAGGGGAGCAGGTACCCACCATCGATTGTCATGGTCGTCAGTATCCGGTGACAACGCTGTATCGTCCTTCCTTAAATAGCGAAGAGAGTGTTAGCCATGCTCTGCGCGTAGTCAATGAAGCGCTTTTAATGCCTGATACGCAGGATGTATTAGTGATCTTGCCGGGCGTGGCCGAGATAAATCGGCTAGTACAAGCGTTGGAAAGGGCGCTACCAAACCTCGCGATACGACCGCTGCACGGCAGGATGAGTATCGCGCAGCAACAAGCGGCATTAGCAGTAAACACTTCACAACAGCGTATTATTGTCTCCACTGCGATTACCGAATCTAGCATTACGGTGGATGGCGTCAATGTAGTGATTGACGGTGGCTTAGAGCGAGTGCCGCTTTTTCAGCCGCGCACGGGCCTAACGTGGTTAACCACACGACGAATCAACCGTGCTAGCGCCGACCAGCGGCGGGGTCGCGCAGGTCGGCAAAGGGAGGGCGTCTGTTTTCGGCTATGGGCTCAAGAGCAGCCGTTAACCGCTTACGGTGAGCCAGAAATTCAGCAAGCGGAACTCTCATCGCTGGTGCTTGAACTGGCGTGTTGGGGGGTTGCGTCGCCCCATGAGCTGAGTTGGGTGACGCCGCCGCCAGAAAGTGCTTGGCGCAGTGGTCAAGCGCTTTTAGTGCAGCTTGGTATATTAGACGAGCAACACAGGCTAACCCCCTTGGGCAGTCGCTGTGCCCAATGGCCAGTCGAACCGCGAATAGCCGTGATGCTGGAGCGTGCTGCAGAATTCAATGCTGTTTCCCTGGCCTGTGGGCTAGCAGCTCTACTGGAGGAGCGGGACAGCTCAGAGCGCTCGCTGCATGATGCGTTAGCACTCCGGCTCAGTCAGCCTAAGCGCTTTCCTCAATGGCAGCGCGAAGCCCTTAGGCTTGCTAGGAAAGCAGGGGCCGTGCTTGATGAAGCTATGATGCAACCGCTTGGGCCGCTCTTGGCACTGGCATACCCAGAGCGCATCGGCCAGTTAATAGAGCCTGGTAAGTTTCGTCTGGCCAATGGCAAAACCGCTACGCTACCGTTAAATGATCCCTTGGCACATCAATCTTTTTTAGTGGCCGCCGTGTTAAACAGCGCAGCAGGTGACCAAGCGCGCATTATTGCTGGCGAGCAACTACCCCTTGCTTCACTGATTTCTATATATCCTGGGATTAACCTCTGGCAGCCACGCGTAACCTGGTCGCAAGAGCAGGGTCGTTTAATCGGTGAAGAGGTGCAGGCGCACGCAAGCCTTATTATTGCCAAACGGCCATTGGCGCATTTGCCGGAAGAAACCGTAACAGAGGCGCTATTGGATGCTTTACGTCAGCAGCCCAGGCGGTTGTTCGGCAAGAAGCATCAACAGTTGCTCGGGCGCATGGCGCTGTTACGCGCCAACCTGGGGGAGCAATGGCCCGATTGGTCGGAGCAGGTACTGTTAGCCACATTAGAGAGCTGGTTAGCTCCCTACTTGATCGGCATAAATCGACTGAGCGAAATTGAAGCATTGCCTATAGAGCGTTACTTGCTTGATTCACTCTCCTGGGAACAGAAAAGCCAGTTTGATCAATTGGCACCTCAAGCGCTTAAAGTACCCAGTGGAAAAGTGATTATGTTGGATTATGTGCCTTGCCTTTCCCAATGCCCTCCAGTTTTAGCTATGAAGCTGCAAGAGGCCTTTGGTTGGCAGGTAACCCCTACCGTCGTTAATGGCGGCGTTGCCGTAATGATTCATCTGCTTTCACCCGCGCGTAGGCCGCTACAAGTCACCCAAGATTTAATGAGTTTCTGGCAAAATGGCTACCCAGAGGTACGTAAAGAAATGCGCGGTCGTTACCCTCGGCATCCTTGGCCAGAAGACCCTTTGACCGCAACGGCGACTGCGCATACCAAACGGAAGATAGACAAATAGTCTGACCGTTTTTTGCCGTCATGCTTATTCGCTGCGCTTTTCTGGGATCTCGTCCGGAATACGATAGCGTACCCCTTCTACCTGTTCTTCTTCGTAGCGTTTATTTTCTTCTTCTGGCACCACACCGATTACGGTTTCCTGTGAGCCGTCGGGCCAGGTATACGTCGTACAACCTGTTAGCAGCAGTAATGGGAAAATAGCCAATAGGCTTTTAGCTGGTAGGCTTGGAAGGTGCTTGAACATGAGTCACTCCATTGGGTGGCGCTTGATCCTGGGGGAAATTAGTATCGCATAATCGGAACTATAGATTGCCATTTACCTGCCTGTAAATGCTTAGATTTTTTCCGTTTATCCAAACGTAATACCTTTGTCTGTCTATGATGATGAATGTTAACCATGAATCCTCAATGAGCGTTGTCACACCAGTCCTAATCGGAGGCTTTATGTGGTCAGTGGTGAAGTCAGTATTAGCGGCCTTGCTTGGGGTCCAGAGTAACCAGAAGCGACAGGAAGACTTTAGTAGTGGCAAGCCTGCAGCCTACATTGTTACAGGGATAGTCATTACATTGCTGTTCGTTTTGATGCTTATCATTTTGGCAACGTTTGCTGCCCGCTGAAAAGCGTTGATAGCGCTAAGTAAGCAAAGCGTGACGAATGGCACATATTTTCTATACTGCTAATATCTCATTTAGTTCTGCCCTCATCTAAAGGCAGGAGATAACAACAATAAGTCTGGAGGTTTCTATGCGATCAGCGTGGCGGTGGCTGTTAGTCATTACCCTTTCTGCGAGCGGGTCGCAGGCTAATGCCAATGATTGGAATATGCCTGTTGGTGTAACCGATGTTAGCGCCGATATCTTTGGCCTTCACATGACGATTTTTTGGATATGTGTCGTCATCGGCCTCGTAGTGTTTGGTGCTATGTTTTACTCCCTGTTTCGCTACCGCCACTCCAAAGGCGCCAAAGCCGCCAACTTTCATGAGCACACCAGTGTAGAAGTGCTTTGGACGGCTATTCCTGTCTTGATTCTGGTTGGCATGGCTGTCCCTGCTACCGCAACGCTAAAAAATATGTACGACTCTTCAGATGCAGAATTAGACGTTATGATTACAGGACAGCAGTGGCGCTGGCGCTATGAGTATCTAGGCGAGGACGTCGCGTTTACTTCTAATATGAGCACTCCACGGACGCAAGTCAGTGGGGCTGAAACGCGGGGAGAACACTACTTATTAGAAGTGGATGAGCCGCTTGTTTTACCCATCAACCGCAAAGTGCGCTTTTTGATGACCTCTGATGATGTTATTCATTCATGGTGGGTGCCCGACTTAGCTGTCAAACAAGACACGATTCCAGGTTTTATCAATGAAAATTGGGTAACGATCAATGAGCCGGGTATCTACCGTGGGCAGTGCACTGAGCTGTGTGGCATCAACCACGGTTTTATGCCTGTTGTCGTACACGCGATGGAAGAGGATGAGTTTGATGGTTGGCTTGCCGAACGCAAAGAAGCGGCTGCCGAAGAGGCCATGGGCGTTGATCGTGAATGGGCTATGGAAGAGCTAGTAGCACGCGGTCAGGAAATTTATCAATCGATCTGCTCTTCTTGCCATCAAGCTGAAGGCCAGGGCTCGCCACCTGCTTTTCCTGCACTGGCAAATAACGAACAGCTCATTAGTGATGTAGATTGGCATCTCAATAAAGTAATCAACGGTGTTTCGGGTGCTGCAATGCCGGCTTTTCGTAGCACCTTAAATCCAGTAGAAATTGCTGCTGTAGTCACTTATACGCGAAATGCTTGGGGTAACGATACGGGAGATGTGGTGCAGCCTTCAGAAGTAGCTGAGCTAATTGCCCAATAATGCTGATGTGCCACTTATTTAGACAACAACAATATTTCGGAGAGTATTATGTCGCCCAAACTACCCCCTCAACCTCATTTGCAACATAGCAGCACGGCCGTCTCCGACGGGCAAAGCCAGAGCCATGCTGCGCCGCCGAAAGGTATTTTGCGCTGGTTGTTGACCACAAATCATAAAGAGATAGGTTCTCTTTATCTGATTTTTTCACTGACGATGTTTTTCGTTGGCGGCATATTTGCTTTAGTAGTGAGAGCCGAACTTTTCCAGCCTGGTCTTCAGTTGGTCGAACCTGAGTTTTTCAACCAGATGACCACTATGCATGGTTTGATCATGGTGTTTGCCGCCGTAATGCCGGCCTTCACAGGATTAGCTAACTGGATGATACCGCTACAAATTGGAGCGCCAGATATGGCGTTACCACGATTGAATAACTTCAGTTTTTGGCTGCTTCCTGTTGCCTTTACGCTATTGCTTTCAACTCTGTTTATGCCCGGAGGAGGGCCAAATTTCGGTTGGACTTTTTATGCGCCGTTGTCGACTAATTATGCTCCTCCTTCCACTTCGTTTTTTATTCTTGCATTACATATGGCTGGTATTAGCTCCATCCTAGGTGCGATTAACATTATCGCGACTATTTTGAATATGCGTGCACCGGGCATGCGTTTAATGGATATGCCACTCTTTGTCTGGACATGGTTAATTACGGCCTTTCTGCTGATCGCGGTAATGCCGGTTTTAGCGGCAGTTATTACCATGATGCTTATGGATATTAATTTTGGCACAAGTTTCTTTAATGCGGCGGGTGGGGGCGACCCAGTTCTGTTTCAGCATCTCTTCTGGACGTTTGGCCATCCTGAAGTGTACATCATGATCCTGCCTGCCTTTGGTATTGTCTCTGCGATCATACCAACTTTTGCAAGGAAACCGTTGTTTGGTTATGCATCAATGGTTTATGCCACAGCGGCGATTGCGTTTCTGTCGTTTTTGGTCTGGGCTCATCATATGTTTGTGGTAGGGATGCCTTTGGTGGCAGAGTTGTTTTTTATGTATACCACGATGCTGATCGCTGTACCTACTGGGGTGAAAGTGTTTAATTGGGTTACTACGCTGTTTCGTGGCTCAATCAGTTTTGAATCGCCGATGCTGTTTGCCCTTGCCTTTGTCGTGCTGTTCACTATTGGTGGCTTTTCAGGGCTAATGCTGGCGATAGCGCCTGCTGATTTTCAATATCATGATACTTATTTCGTCGTGGCCCATTTTCACTATGTGTTAGTCCCTGGGGCAATCTTTGCCATCATGGCAGGTGTTTATTATTGGTTGCCGAAATGGACGGGGCATTACCCTAATGAACGGCTTGCCCAGTGGCATTTCTGGTTTTCGATTATCGGCGTCAACCTAACATTCTTCCCCATGCATTTCGCTGGGTTAGCGGGTATGCCGCGCCGTATTCCCGATTATGCTCTTCAGTTTGCCGACTTTAACTTACTTTCAAGTATTGGTGCCTTCTTCTTTGGCGCCTCACAGTTGCTATTTGTTTTAGGCATCATACTGTGCGTTCGCGGAGGTAAAAAAGCGCCAGCAAAAGCTTGGGAGGGCGCGGAAGATTTAGAGTGGACAGTACCCAGTCCTGCACCCTTGCACACCTTTGAAACACCGCCGGTTTTTCATCGCACTTCCCATTAAACATGGCATAAACCACACAGGCCAGTAGGCCCAAGAGGGGTTATGGATAGTCGAGAGCAAAACCAGGTAGGCGTGCGTCGAACAGTTATTAGAACAATGGCTGTGCTAGTAGGTATGTTCGCCTTTGCTTTTGCGTTGGTGCCGTTGTATGACGTGTTTTGTCAAATTACTGGCATCAATGGCAAGGTTGATGCTACGGCACAAAGTATCGTGCACGAAGAGGTAGATGAGTCCCGTTACATTAATGTGCAATTTATAACGCGGGGCAGCCCAGGCTTACCGTGGCAGATGAGCGTTGAAATGCATCAAATGAGCGTGCATCCGGGGCAAACGGCAGAAGTCGACTTTACGTTTACTAATAATAGTCATAAAGAAAGTTGGGGGCAGGCAGTACCTAGCGTTTCCCCTTCAAATGCAACGCGCCATTTACGCAAAGTAAGCTGTTTCTGTTTTGAAGAGCAACAGTTGCAGGGTAATGAACGCTTGACGATCCCGCTAGTGTTTCAGTTGGCGCGAGATCTTCCAGCAGATATTAATACCATCACGCTGGTATATACCCTATATCCAATTGAGCGTGTGATACAGAACGCCTCACTGAACAACACAATCAATCACGGTGTTAAGAACGATCCCAAAAACGAAGCAAAGAACAATAACGCGGCGGGAGAAACGATATGAGCAGTGGTAGCTATTATGTTCCAGCGAGTAGTCGGTGGCCTGTTCTCGGTTCGGTGGCACTCGGTGCAATGATGGCCGGAATCGGCATTAAGCTTGTTTACGACACTGGGCTGCCGCTGGTTTTAATAGGCGTGTTGGGCATAGTGTCTGTGATGGGGCTATGGTTTCGGGATGTGATCAGTGAGTCTCGTGGTGGGCTGTACGATGCTCAAATGGATCGTTCGTTTCGCTGGGGCATGGGCTGGTTTATTTTTTCAGAAGTCATGTTTTTCGCCGCTTTTTTTGGGGCGCTGTTTTACGTAAGGATGTTCACTATTCCTTGGTTGGGCGGGGAGGGCGCGAAAGGGGTTTCGGCGTTACTTTGGCCAGATTTTGTTGCTACATGGCCCCTGCTGAACCCACCCGATGCTTCCATTGCTGGCCCTCAACAAGTTTTTAGCCCCTGGCAACTTCCTCTCGTTAATACGCTAATTTTGATCACCTCAAGTATCACGCTAACAGTTGCCCATGAGGCTTTAAAAGTCGGTTACCGGCGGACATGTCGTAACTGGCTAACCGGTACCGTGCTATTAGGGTGCTGCTTTATAATGATTCAAGGCATTGAATATTATGAGGCTTATTCGCATTACGGTATTACATTGGAAGCCGGTATTTTTGGCGCAACATTCTTTATATTGACCGGCTTTCATGGGTTGCACGTGATTATCGGCACAATAATTCTTGCCACCATGTTAGTACGAATAGTGAAAGGCCATTTTGGCGATGAAAATCATTTTGGTTTTGAAGCCTCATGTTGGTATTGGCATTTCGTCGATGTGGTATGGGTTGGGCTCTTTATTTTCGTTTACGTTTTATAAATTGCCTAGCCTAGCTGGCCGGACCAAAAGCCAAATATGATGAGGACCATTAATAAACAAGCTAGTCCGATGCGCCATTTAAGAGACACAAGCAAGCGGCGAGACGAGGAGTTATCACGCAGCAAAAAGCCAGCTCCCATGGCTAGACTTATAACCATCGCAACGAATACAGCGGCAATGAGTAGTTGTAACCACATGATGAAAACCTCTCGACAATGGCGTTTTTATAGCTGGTGTTTTTTCTGGAGTCTGGTGGTGGCCTTAGGCGCCTATTTAGGACTATGGCAGTGGGAGCGGGCAGATGACAAGCGATTAGCATTGGCCGTTCGCGAAACGGCACCTGCATTGGTACAACCTACCGCGCAGCCAGCCCAAGGCGCAGAGGTAACCCTACGGGGTGAGTACTTGGCAGAGCATACTCTCTATTTAGATAATCGGATTGTAGAGGGAAGGTTAGGGGTAGCAGTACTCACACCACTGCGTGATAGCTTCGGTCAGCTTTGGTTGGTGCAGCGAGGCTTTTTAGCAACGGGGCCTCATCGTGGCCCACCCCAAGCCACTACTCCAAGTGGCAGTGTTGAGTTGACCGGTGAGTGGCAGGAAGTACAAGCGGGCGGGCCACTATATGGAGAAAACAGAGAAGGTATCAGGTTGCAGCAGTTAAGTCTTGAACCTTGGCGCGCTTCGTTAGGGTCGTTTAGCTATGCGGGCTGGGTGCATGCTAGTGAGGGCGATGGCGTTCTGATTCCTTGGTGGGAAGCCAGTGTTATGCCGCCCAGCCGGCATATAGGGTATGCGTTTCAGTGGTGGGGGCTGGCCCTGGCGGCCCTGGTGGTAATGTTTTTTGGGGGGCGAAAATTGCGTTGCGATGCAACTCAAGAAGAGTCGTTACTGAGTAAAAATAAGCAGGGTGAATAACTATGCAGGAAGCTAAATATATCCGGCGCCAGCGGCTCAAATTAATGCTGATCTTTGCGATATTCGCGGCTCCCGTGGTTGCTGCCTGGGGAATGGTCGAGTTCCGTATTGGCATCCCCGATCACCATACGGCACATGGTGATGTAGACCTGGCATTACCCGCTCTTCATGAATGGCCATTAACAGCGTCTGCCGTGAGTGAAGAAGACAAATGGATTCTGGCATTTGACTGCACTCTGCAGTGTGAAACTCGCCAGGATGAATTGTGGCGGCTACATCGTGCTTTAGGACGCGAGGCGCCAAGATTAACGCGTTTGCGCATCGGCGGGGGGCTTGAACCATTGCCGGGCGAAGTGACTAGTGAGTGGCAGCGTTTTCCTTCATGGCGAAAAGAAAACTCAGTGTGGTTGTTCGATCCTTCAGGGCGTCCGGCGCTAGCATTCGATGAAAACATCGCGACCAAATACGTGCTTGAAGATATACAGCATCTTTTTAAAGTAAACCCTCTATGAAGCGCACTAATCTCTGTTGTTAAGGAAGCATCATGTCCAATTCCTATGAGCGCCGCTTACGCTGGTTAGTGCGATTAACGTTAATAGGTACCCTGTTTACTGCAGTGGTAATGCTGGTTGGTGCATGGACACGGTTAGTCGATGCTGGATTAGGCTGCCCTGATTGGCCAGGTTGCTATGGAAAGCTGCTGGTCCCCGATAGCGATCATGCCACCCTGCGCCATCCTGATGCTCCGTTAGAACCGTTTAAAGCGTGGGTGGAAATGGCCCATCGCTACATTGCTAGCCTGCTTGGACTGGTGGTAATAAGTGTTGTCGCGCTGGGTTGGCCATTGCGTCAACGCTCAGGTTACCCATGGCGGCTCAGTTTGACGCTCTTAGTAGTTATTATATTGCAGGGTGCCTTCGGTGCTTTCACGGTGACGCTACAACTCTGGCCGCAAGTCGTCACTCTCCACCTTTTGGGTGGGCTGAGTGTATTGCTACTGTTCTTTTGGGTACACCTACGCTTACGTCGTGCTCGTAAAAAAACCATAACTGAGCCGCGCCGAACCAATGCCTGGTGGGGTATTGCGGCATGCTTGCTGGTGGTGCAGTTAGCGTTGGGTGGGTGGGTGACTAGCAACTATGCGGGCATCGCTTGCCAAGGATTCCCTACCTGTAATGCTCAGTGGTGGCCTGAGTTGGATGTAAGCGAGGGTTTTCATTTTACCCAAACTGTTGGCCCTAATTATTTACATGGGCAGCTACATGCTGATGCACGCACTGCTATCCATGTTGTTCATCGCTTAGGCGCACTCATGTTAGGAGTCGGGTTGATTGCGCTTTGGTTACGATATCGGCATTGGCAGAATGTCGCTAAACCACTAGCAATTGTGGTTTCTCTATACATGCTGCAGGCTATTCTGGGTATCGCTAACGTATTGTTATGGCTGCCTTTATGGCTTGCGTTGCTACATACGGCAGGTGCCATTGCACTATCTGTTGGTTTGGTATGGGCTTGGTGGTGCTGGCGTTACAACGAGGCTGGCACTTGTTTAAAGGGCTCTAACCCGTTGTATTGCAATGTTATTGCTGACTAAAAAAGAAGGGGAGCGCATGCGAAATATAACAATGACACTACCTTCGGCCCTGCCTTCTATGGTGTGGGGGTGGAGAGAATTACTTGGGCTCTGCAAAATTAAAGTAGTGGTTGTTATGTTGGTATGTGCTGCCGTGGGGATGGCATTGGCAACCCAAGGCCTACCACCACTGACAAAAGTAATTATTGGTTTGGCCGGTATCGGCTTAGCCTCTTGTGGTGCGGCTGCTTTTAATCATGTAATTGACCGCCATTTGGATGCGGTAATGACGCGAACTTCTCGTCGTCCAGTGGCGAGTAAACGGCTACCCGTGACAATCGCGTTGGCTTGGGCGTGCTTGCTTTCTGTTGCAGGTGTTACGCTATTAGCTTGGCAGGTTAACGTTTTAGCGGCTGCGCTGACCTTTGCTTCTTTGATCGGTTATGCTTTGATTTATACTGCTTTTTTAAAGCGGGCTACGCCCCAGAATATTGTTATTGGAGGCGTGGCTGGCGCGGCACCGCCATTGCTAGGTTGGGTTGCTATTACGGGGCAAGTATCTCCTGAGCCGTTGTTACTGATGCTGATTATTTTTGCTTGGACGCCGCCGCACTTTTGGGCACTGGCGATTCACAAATGTGATGATTATGCACGGGCAGGCATCCCAATGTTGCCTGTTACCCATGGTCTTCCTTTTACACGGCTGCAAATTTGGTTGTATGGCTGGCTAACGGTATTAACTACTCTATTACCGGTAATGATCGGGATGAGTGGAGTGCTTTATTTAGTCATTGTGTTAGGTCTGAATGCACGCTTTATGTTTTGGAACTGGCGGGTTTGGCGCGGTCATGATGCTACCGCACCTATCGGCGCTTTCTGGTTCTCAATTCGCTACTTATTAGGCGTTTTCGGTGCGCTATTACTTGATCACTACGCTGCGGCGCTTGCTTGGTGATTCGAAGACGAACTGGACAGGTATGCAGTAAGTGGAGAAGCAAGCCTAGATGCTATTGGCAGAGTAGTGGTATAAGGGTGTACAATTTTCGTCAAGCAATTTATTCGCTTAATGAGGGGGGTCATGAACTCAACAGTAGCGCTGGTATTACTCGCCTTGGCGATTGCAGTCATTGTGGGGCTGTGTTTCTACGCATGGTCGCTGCGCAAAGAGGTAAGTCGTCGAGAAGCTTATCGGCGCGATGAAGATGCTCGTGCCCAACAAAACAGTTTAGAAAACCTCGATTATGTCGCGAGTGCTTTGGTTCAGGAGCAGGTCGATATCACGGAGGGGGCTTGGCGTTGTAAGGTTCTACTTGAGATTATCGATCCTAGTTTAACGGAACGAACTGAATTTAAGGCTTTTGCCGAGCACTATCGTCGCACTCAACATTTGAATACGCATTCCGCCCGGCAGCAGTTGACTGCTCGAGAGCGTATGCAGGAAGACAAAGAACGGTTGATGGCAGAAAATGACATGCGGGAAGCCGTATTGAAAGCTGCTCAAGCAGTATTAAAATGGCGTGCCAAAGGCAAAAGTGCGTTGCATTAACTATTAATTTTGAGCGGTATTAACCGCCAAAATGCATAGCAAGCTAATTTTTAGTGCCCATCGTGGCAATTTTGCTATGCTAAATGATGTCGGTATTGGCAAGAAGTTGATATCTTGGCATTGTTGCCTTCTAGCGCTTAAGCGTTAATGATAGGCACAATGTTCTGTAGTGGCTGGGTACTGAGTTATGGGTATGTCGTCATAAATACTGAGGGCTTGGTTATTCAGCTTAATACAGAACAGGCGAAAAATGGATGCTCTCGCAATAAGAAGCATTGGATAGATTTGGTCACTTATGACCATTTCAGCATTGGATCAAGAAGGAGTCTTGCATGAAAAAATCAACGACTGGATTGCTAATCGGTTCCGCACTGGTAGTCGGTCTTTCTGGCTGTGCCAGCTCGGCCTCACAGTCTTCCGGCCAATCAAGCGCTAGCAGCGACAGCAACTGGTATCAGCACCCGGCAGTATGTGGTCTGGCTGGGAGCGTTATCGGTGGCAGTATTGGCTATGCTACCAGCAGTAATTCTGACGAAGAAAACGGTGCCGCTATAGGTGCCACTGCTGGTGCTGCTATCGGCGGTTTGCTATGCGCTGACCGCACGCCTGAGCCGGTTGCACCGCAGTGCCCAAGCTATGGCGAAGTGCCGGCTGGTGTTGCTGTTGATGCCGAAGGTTGCCCGCTAGATTCTGACGGTGACGGCGTGCCTGACTACCGTGATCAGTGCCCAGGTACTCCTGCTGGCGTAGAAGTTAACGCTAACGGTTGCCCGCTTGATTCCGATAATGACGGTGTTCCAGATTACCGTGATCAGTGCCCGAACACCCCTGCAGGCGTAGAAGTTAACGCACTGGGTTGCCCGGATAGCGTTGTACTACAAGAAGTTAACTTCGAGTTTGATTCTGCACAACTGACTTCTGCCGCGCAAAGCGTGTTGAACGGTGTTGCTGAGCGTCTGGTTAATAACCCAGATGTACGTGTTAGTATAGAAGGACACACTGATTCACGCGGTTCTGACGAGTACAATAAAAACTTGTCACAAGAGCGTGCGCAATCTGTTGCTAACTACTTGGCGAGCCGTGGCGTAGAAGCTAACCGTATGCGTGCAGTAGGTTACGGTGAAGAGCGGCCGATCGCGTCTAACGAGACTGAAGAAGGTCGCTTCCAGAACCGTCGCGTTGAACTGGATGAGTGGAACTAAGTTTGTTTAGCTTCTGAGGCTTGTGGACGACTTATAAACGGTTAACTGCAAACCGCAGCTACAGAAACGGGAGGCTTAAGCCTCCCGTTTTTATTTTAAGCGGTAGGTAAGTCTGCTAATCTTGTCGCTGTTTTTAGTTAGACTTTTGCACCCTCCAAGACCATTGATAGCGAAATGTGATCCTTGGTATGGATCACCACTGCGCTCAAGGAACCTGAATGCCTATTGTTACTCTGCCTGACGGCAGTCAAAAAACGTTTGAAGCACCGCTGACCATTATGCAGCTCGCAGAATCCATTGGCTCTGGTTTGGCTAAGGCCTGTATCGCTGGGAAGATTGATGGTGTGCTGGTAGATGCCGCTGATTTAATTGAGCAAGACGCTAGCGTCGCTATTATCACCGCGCGTGACGCTGAGGGGTTGGAAATAATTCGTCACTCCTGCGCTCACCTAATTGGTCATGCGGTTAAACAGATGTATCCCGATGCCAAAATGGCGATTGGGCCAGTCATTGAAGATGGCTTTTATTACGATATTGAATTCGGTCAGTCGATCACGCCGGAAGACTTGGAGGCGATAGAGGCGCGCATGCAATCATTGATTGAGCGCGAGTACGATGTGGTTCGAGAATACGTGGATCGCGACAAAGCAATGTTGACCTTTTTGCATCGTGATGAACCTTACAAGCAGGAAATTGTTCGTGATATCCCTGATGATGCGACCATCAGGCTTTATCATCACGAAGAGTACACCGACATGTGCCGCGGCCCGCACGTGCCTAACACCCGCCACTTAAAAGCTTTCAAGCTCACTAAGTTGGCAGGTGCCTATTGGCGTGGCGATGCTGCAAATACCATGCTTACGCGTATCTACGGCACCGCATGGGGTGATAAGAAGCAGCTTAAAGCTTACATAAAGCGGCTTGAAGAAGCAGAGAAGCGCGATCACCGTAAATTGGCGCGCCGACTGGACCTCTTTCACATGCAGGAAGAAGCGCCGGGGATGATATTTTGGCACCCTAACGGCTGGGCGCTATGGCAGCAGATCGAACAATATATGCGAGGCGTTTATAAAGAGGGTGGCTACCAAGAAATTCGTTGCCCCCAAATAATGGATGTGTCGCTTTGGAAAAAGTCAGGGCACTGGGATAATTACGCAGACGGAATGTTCTTTACCGAGTCAGAAAAGCGTGAGTATGCCCTTAAGCCTATGAATTGCCCGGGCCATGTTCAGGTATTTAATTCTGGTTTACGTAGCTATCGCGAACTCCCTGTTCGTTTTGGTGAGTTTGGTGGTTGTCACCGGAACGAGCCTTCAGGCGCTTTACACGGTATCATGCGCGTACGTGCATTTACTCAAGACGATGGTCATGTTTTTTGTACCGAAGCTCAAGTTGAGCCAGAAGTAACTGACTTTCATCGTCAAGCGTTGAAGGTATATAGCGATTTCGGCTTTGACGATATTGCTATCAAAATTGCTCTTCGCCCCGAAAAACGCATTGGTAGTGATGAGGTTTGGGATCGGGCAGAAGATGCATTGCGTAGTGCGTTAAAAACTTGCGATGTCGAATGGCAGGAACTTCCTGGCGAAGGCGCGTTCTATGGCCCCAAGATTGAATACCATATGAAAGACTGCCTGGGACGCGAGTGGCAAGTAGGTACTATGCAGGTAGACTTTATGATGCCAGAGCGACTTGGTGCTCAATATGTGACTGAAGAGGGGCATCGGAAGCCGCCAGTGATGTTGCATCGTGCTATCGTTGGCTCTATGGAGCGTTTCATTGGCATCTTGATTGAACATTATGCAGGCGCTATGCCATTATGGCTTGCGCCACAGCAGGCAGTTGTCATGACTATTACCGATTCACAGCGTGAATATGCGCTTGATTTGGAGAGCCGTCTGCAAAAAAGTGGCTTACGTGTTAAAGCGGACTTGAGGAACGAGAAGATCGGCTTTAAAATCCGTGAGCATACGTTACAGAAAGTTCCCTATCTCCTTGTGGTAGGAGATAAGGAAGTCGAAGCTGACTCAGTGGCCGTGCGAACACGCAGCGGCGAAAACCTCGGTACAATGACGGTCGATGAATTTATTGAACGCCATACTGCCGAGAGAGCAGCCCTGGCGACATCGTCAATTGCCTAAGGAGACGGAACGATCAAGAGAAGCAACCAGCGAGGGCGTCCAGCAGATAAACGCCCACCAATGAACGAGCGAATTGTCGAAGAAGAAGTACGTCTTATTGGTAGCGACGGTGAGCAGTTGGGCGTTGTGCCCACCACCGAAGCGCTAGAGCGTGCTGAATCTGAAAGCTTAGATCTCGTGCAAATTTCGAATGCCGACCCCATCGTCTGTAAGATTATGGATTACGGCAAGTTCGTTTTTGAGACCAAGAAGCAGAAAGCGGCTCAAAAGAAGAAGCAGAAGCAAATCCAGGTTAAGGAAGTTAAATTCCGTCCTGGCACCGACGAAGGCGATTATCAGGTCAAGCTTAAAAACCTGACGCGCTTTTTGGAAGGTGGTGACAAGGGCAAAGTCACACTGCGCTTCCGTGGTCGTGAAATGGCGCACCAGGACATCGGTCGTAAGCTGATGGAAAGGATTGCGGCAGACCTGGAAGAGATCGGAGCGGTAGAGTCTTTCCCGAAAATGGAAGGGCGCCAGATGATCATGATTATTGCCCCGAAAAAGAAGTGATCCAGCGGCGATGTCAACGGATCACCGTTAAACAGGTGGTCGGCCCTGGGTTTTCTAAAAAATATCGAGCGGAGTTTTCCTCATGCCGAAAATCAAAAGCAACAGCGGCGCTGCCAAGCGCTTCAAGAAGACTGCTAATGGCTTTAAGCACAAGCAGTCTCACCGTAGCCACATCTTGACCAAGAAAACGACCAAGCGTAAGCGTCAACTGCGTGGAATGAAGCAAATCCATGCGTCTGATAAAGCGCTTATCCAGCGTATGCTGCCGAATCTATAAGTCGGGTTTTCGTTTTTCTGAGTGCAAAATTTTTTCGCCTCAGCCTTAAAGTCAGGAGTGTGTTATGACTCGAGTTAAACGTGGCGTAGTAGCGCGTCGTCGCCATAAAAAAGTATTGAAGCTTGCTAAAGGTTACTACGGTGCCCGTTCACGCGTTTTCCGCGTTGCCAAGCAAGCCGTTATCAAAGCTGGTCAGTATGCTTATCGTGACCGTCGCAACCGTAAGCGCCAGTTCCGTGCGCTATGGATTCAGCGTATCAACGCTGGTGCACGCGTCAACGGCATGTCTTACAGCCGTTTTGTTGGTGGCCTCAAGAAAGCCGGTATTGAAATCGACCGTAAAGTATTGGCCGATTTGGCAGTACACGAGAAGGCTGCATTTG
This sequence comes from Vreelandella indica, assembly GCF_037070225.1. NCBI lineage: Bacteria > Pseudomonadati > Pseudomonadota > Gammaproteobacteria > Oceanospirillales > Halomonadaceae > Vreelandella > Vreelandella indica. Next base: position 135,118 of record NZ_JBANSO010000009.1, on the reverse strand, counting down.
CTGCCATCGTGGAAAAGGCCAAGGCTGCCCAATAAGGTAGTTTGCATTGGGTGATTGCCCATGCAATGTACCTGAGGTCATTTCAGAGTGACCCATCCAGGGGAAGAGCAGCCGCTCTTCCCCTGTTTTTTTGTCACCTTCAACGTGCCACGCCATCCTTAGGGGTGGACACCGCTTAATTCGGAGTGAAACGGATGGATCACCTTCCTACTCTGGTATCTGAGGCTCGCGACGCCATTCAGGCTGCGCAGAGTGTCGCTGCACTAGACGAATTACGAGTACGCTACCTAGGTAAGAAAGGTGAGGTAACTGCCTTACTGAAAGGCCTGGGGAAGCTGTCAGCAGAAGAGCGCCCTGCGGCGGGCGAACGTATTAATCAAGCCAAGCAAACGCTGGCCGAAGAAATTGATACTAAGCGCGCGCAACTTGAAAGTATTGCGCTCAATGCCCGTTTGGCCGCTGAAAGTATCGATGTCACGTTGCCAGGGCGTGGCCAGGCCGAGGGTGGTCTACATCCGGTGACGCGTACGCTTGAGCGTATAGAGGGACTGTTCACGCGTATTGGTTATGATGTAGCGGTAGGGCCTGAAATTGAAGACGATTATCACAATTTTGAAGCGCTCAATATTCCTGCCCACCACCCTGCCCGTGGCATGGCGGATACCTTCTATTTTGATGCCACGCGCCTGTTGAGGACTCACACCTCACCGGTGCAGGTGCGCACCATGAAAAGCAGTGAGCCACCCATTCGTATTGTTTGTCCAGGGCGTGTTTATCGCAGCGACTCGGATTTAACCCACACGCCCATGTTTCATCAAGTGGAAGGGCTGTTGGTTGATGAGGGCATCAGCTTTGCTGATTTAAAAGGGACGATCGAAGACTTTTTGCAGGCATTTTTTGAACGTGACGACCTATCCGTCCGTTTCCGTCCTTCCTACTTTCCATTCACTGAGCCATCTGCCGAGGTCGATATTCAGTGTGTAATGTGTAGTGGTGCGGGGTGTCGTGTATGTTCCCATAGTGGCTGGTTGGAAGTGATGGGGTGCGGCATGGTGCATCCTGAAGTCTTCCGCCACTCGGGCATTGATACCGAGCGCTATACGGGGTTTGCCTTCGGAATGGGGGCTGAGCGTTTGGCAATGCTGCGCTACGGCGTGAACGATTTACGCCTGTTCTTTGAAAACGATCTGCGTTTTTTACGTCAATTCGCTTAAGACCGCCGCCGAATACAGGATCAATGATGAAATTTTCAGAACAGTGGTTGCGTGAATGGGTTTCGCCGCAGCTTGATACGCAGGCCATGGCCGACCAAATCACCATGGCGGGCTTGGAAGTTGACGCTGTTGAGGCAGTCGCAGCTGAATTTAGTGGAGTCGTGGTGGCAGAGGTGCTGAGTAAAGAGAAGCACCCAGATGCAGATAAGCTCAATGTGTGTACCGTTGATGACGGCAGTGGTGAGCCTGTCCAGGTTGTCTGCGGGGCGCCTAATGTCGATGTTGGCCAGAGAGTGCCCTTTGCCCAGGTGGGCGGTGTCTTGCCGGGCGATTTTAAAATCAAAAAAGCCAAACTGCGTGGCGTTGAGTCACGGGGTATGATTTGTTCGGCATCTGAATTGGGGCTTGAAGAAGAGACTTCACCAGGCATTCTGGTGTTGTCAGCAACCGCTCCAGTGGGTGCTGATTTTAGAGAATTCATGCACCTTAATGACATGACCATTGAGGTCGACCTGACGCCCAATCGTGGTGATTGCTTAAGCATTAAAGGGTTGTCGCGTGAAGTGGGAGTGCTTAATAGGCTGGCGGTGAGCGGCCCTGCAATATCGTCGGTGTCCACTGAGATCGAAGATAGCTTTGCGGTTAGTGTCGAAGCGCCAGAGCAATGCCCTCGCTATATGGGCCGCATTATTAATGGTGTCAATGTTAAGGCTGAAACGCCCCTGTGGATGGTTGAGCGGCTGCGTCGTAGCGGCGTACGTTCTATTGATCCTGTCGTAGATGTCACTAACTACGTGATGCTTGAGTTAGGCCAGCCGCTCCATGCTTTTGACCGCGATAATCTTCAAGGTGGCATGGTTATTCGCATGGCCACGCCGGGTGAGCGTTTAACGCTGCTTGATGGTCATGAGGTGTCGCTACGCCCTGAAACGCTGGTCATTGCTGATCACTCCGGCCCGCTAGCGATGGCAGGCGTAATGGGGGGCGAAAACTCAGGCGTTAACGAAAACACCCAGACTATTTTCCTTGAATCTGCGTTCTTTACGCCGCTTGCTATTGCTGGCCAAGCGCGTTCTTACGGTCTGCATACTGATGCATCGCACCGTTTTGAGCGTGGAGTTGATCCACAGTTAACGCCCATTGCCGTCGAGCGGGCTACACAGTTACTCATTGAAATTTGCGGTGGTCAAGCCGGGCCTGTTGTTGAAGCGCTAAGCGTTAAGCATATGCCCGAAGAGCGCTCAATCTTATTGCGCAGTGCCCGTTTAGAGCAGGCGCTATCCAAGACGCTCGATAGCGATGATGTGACCGATATTCTTCAGCGTCTGGGGCTTGATGTCAGCATCCAGGGTGCCGATTGGGCTGTCACCGCGCCTACTTGGCGCTTTGATTTGGCCATTGAGGAGGACCTAATCGAAGAGGTGGCACGTATCCATGGCTATAATAATTTGCCGGTACGTCGCCCTGCAGCACGCTTGGCGCTTCGCTCTTCGGACGAGGCGAAGCTGACTCAGTCGCAGCTGCGTCGTCAGATGGTCGCACGTGGCTTTCAAGAGGCGATCACCTACAGCTTTGTAGCACCTGAGTTGCAAGCGACGCTGTTACCAGACGCAGTAACGCCTGTGCTTGCTAATCCTATCTCGGCTGATTTGTCAGTGATGCGGGCCAGCTTGTTTCCTGGCCTAGTTCGCGCCATGGAATATAATCTCAATAGACAGCAAACCCGCGTGCGTTTATTTGAAACCGGGCTAGTATTTAACGGTGAGCTGGATGCTTTGTCACAGGTGCCGATGCTGGGTGCGTTAGTGTGTGGCCCGCGTGAAGCGGAAGGGTGGAGTGGCGCTAAAGATCGCGTCGACTTTTATGACCTTAAAGGTGATCTAGAAAGCGTCATCGCCTTGGGTGGCGAAGCTGACGCTTGGCGGTTTGAGCCCGCTGAGCACCCAGCGCTTCATCCTGGTCAAAGTGCTCAGCTGTTGCATAACGGTGAGCCTGCAGGCTGGATTGGTACCCTGCACCCACAAGTGCGAGCAACGCTGGGCTTAAAAATGGATGCCGTGTTGTTTGAGGTGCGCTTAGATGCACTTAGCCAAGGCCGAGTTCCTGCGTTTGAGCCGCTGTCACGCTTTCCTGAAGTGCGCCGTGATTTGGCGTTTATACTCAATGAGTCGACACCTGTGCAGGCATTGCTCGATTGCGCCAAGCAGCAAGCGGGGGAGTATCTGCAGGATATCAAGCTATTCGATGTCTATTCAGGTAAAGGCGTGGCCGAAGGACATAAGAGTATTGCGCTGGGCTTGACCTGGCAGCATCCATCGCGCACGCTAAACGATGAAGAAATCAACCAGTTGGTCGATTCAATTGTGACACAAGTGCGTGTCAAGCTGGATGCGGAGCTGCGCGGCTAATAAAAATCTAAGTGTTTAATTAGGCCACGCCACGATGCTTATCACGTTCTTGGCAATGCGTTTTGCTACTGTACGGTTGATACAGTGTGATTGTTGCTGTATCTGCTTAAAGGATAAGGAGAAGCCTTATGGGTGCGTTGACCAAAGCAGAACTGGCTGAGCATTTGCATGCTGAGCTAGCCCTGTCCAAGCGAGAAGCGAAGGCCATGGTCGAAGCTTTTTTTGAAGAGATTCGAGCCTGTCTTCGTGAGAACGAACAGGTGAAGTTATCGGGGTTTGGTAACTTTGACCTGCGTGATAAGCGCGAGCGGCCAGGACGAAACCCGAAAACCGGTGAAGAAATTCCGATTTCTGCCCGTCGGGTAGTCACGTTTCGCCCAGGGCAGAAGCTTAAACAGCAGGTAGAGCATTATGTGGGCGGTGAGTAGCATTTTGGGTTCTAGGTGTATAGGCATCTGATTCATAAGCTTTAGGTTCACAACACTAGATCATCTCATGCCCTTTACAAGGAGTGCCTATGGGCGCTCCTTTTCTTATTATAGCGCCGAGTCTCAAGCCATGAGGGTTTTCTTGCGACTACATGCCGCCACCTTCTATTAACCACGTAATCACCACCTTGATAACGTAACCCAGCATACCGGCTCCCAACACGACAAACAGCATGATGGTGCCAAATTTGCCAGCGTTGGATTTTTTAGCCAAATCCCAGATAATAAAACACATAAATATAATTAATCCCCCGATCATTATCGGAGTGATCCACGTCTCAAAGGTTTGCTGCATAGTTGCTCCTAGGGGTTGAGTATGGGCCAAGCATTACGGGTAATGTGTTTCATTCTAACCAGCCATGTTAATATTTGAGCAAATTCATCGGGTATTTGTCGACTTGCGGGTTGGCACTGTGACACTTTGACAGGGGAGTGACGATGCCGAAGCTTAATATTTTGGTGGGTACGATGTACGGCGGTGCCCTTGATGTGGCAGAGCAAGTGAAGCCCCTATTTGAACAGGCCGGTTACGCTGTGGAGGTTATTGAGCAGCCATCTGTCAATGATATTGTCAGTGGTGACGCCGATTTGGCGCTGTTTTGTATCTCGACCACTGGCAGTGGAGATTTTCCCGGCAGTTTTGTGCCCTTTGTCCGGCAGTTGCGTGATCAAAGTCCCGCGCTTACCACGCTTCGCTACGGGCTCATTGCACTCGGTGATAGCTCGTATGGCGATACTTTTTGCGGCGCAGGCCGCGTGCTAGACGAGTTGCTGGCGGATTATGGCGCGACTCGCTTAGGGGAGCGCCTAGAAATCGACGCCATGGAGACCTTTATGGCCGACGATGCTGCTGTGCCCTGGGTGGAAGAGTGGATCGTTAACCAGCAGTTAAAGGTGGCTTGAGCGATGCAGCGAACGCCCACCTCACCTGAGCGCATCAGCGTTGCGCTGGGCTTATGTGTCGTTATGCTGGCAACCCTGCCACGCTACATGGCAGGCGGGCATGAAACCCGCCAGACGCTGATTTTCTTCGCCTTAGCACTGGTGGCTTTTGCGGTTATTATTCAGTGGCGCTTATTGGCGGTGGAGGCGCGTCGCCGCTTGCCACAACTATGCAAGCGGTTAGCCGTTATGTTACTGCTAGGAATGGTCGTAATGGGTGGTTGGCACGCGCTGTTTACGGAGTGGATTAGTTGGCAGGTGTTCATTTCCCATGGTGCAACGCTTGGCGTACTGATGCACGCAGTAGGTCTATGGTGGGCTGGTGAGCACCAAGCTCACTAGTGTTTTTGGTACAGCGATTGAAAAAGTCGCTGCAAGACGTACAAAGCAGTAGAATGGTATAAATTACGCAGCATGGGGCTAATAATGAAGCTAAACACGCCTTAAAGCGGTTAATTGCTCGCTTATTCCCTTGTTTTTAACATCACTGCCCCCATGTTGCGAGCATGGCGCTTGCCACTATGCGTTGGGGTTCTTAAAATTACCCCCTTGAACTTATTACATGCAATCAACACAACGCCCAGCCGTTAGAGGACAATTCATGCAAGTTTCTGTCGAGACGACCTCCCAGATCGAACGCCGCATTACTATTCAAGTGCCGGCTGCCGAAATTGACGAGGCCGTTAGTGCTCGCTTGAAAGACACCGCGAAGAATGTTCGCTTGAATGGTTTTCGCCAGGGCCGGGTGCCAATGGCAGTAGTTCAGCAGCGCTACGGCCAAGACGTACGTAACGAGGTAGTTAGCGAAGTAATGCGTGAGCGTTACGTACGCGCTATTACTGATGAAGGCCTCAATCCGGCGGGCTTCCCGCAAATTGAACCTTCCGTTAACGAATCAGGCAAAGACCTTGAGTTCGTGGCAGTAATGGAAATCTACCCGCAGGTAGAGCTGGCTTCAATTGAAGGTACTGATATAGAGCGCCCGGTGGTGTCCGTTAGCGATGCAGATGTCGATGAGATGATCGATACACTGCGTAAGCAAAATGCCGCATGGGAAGAAGTTGATGCTGCTGCCGCTGATGGTGACCAAGTCACTATCGATTTCCAAGGCTATATTGGAGATGAACCGTTCGAAGGCGGTAGTGCCGAAGGTCACACACTGGTCATTGGCTCCAATAGCTTTATTCCAGGTTTTGAAGAGCAGTTAATTGGTGCTAAAGCGGGCGAAGAGAAGACCCTTAACGTCACGTTCCCTGATGACTATCAGGCTGAGCACTTGGCTGGCAAAGAAGCCACTTTCAAGGTAACGGTTCACAAAGTCAGCAGCCAGAAACTGCCCGAAGTTGACGCTGAGTTTATCGAGCGTTTTGGCGTTGAAGGCGGCGATCAGGAAAAATTCCGCGCCGAAATCAAGAAGAACATGACCCGTGAAGCATCTCAAGCCGTTGATAACCGGGTTAAGCAGCAAGTACTTGATGCGCTTAAAAAGGTGAATGAAATTCCTGTGCCGAGCGCACTGGTTCAGCAAGAAACAGATGGTATGAAGCGTCAGGCGGCTCAACAGTTTGGTTTAGGCGAAGATTTTGATGTTAGCCAGTTGCCCAATGAACTTTTCGAAGAGCAGGCTAAAGGCCGAGTTCAGGTTGGTTTGTTGCTGGCAGAAGTCATCAAGGCAAACGAACTTGATGCCGACGATGATGCTATCAAGGCAAAAGTAGCCGAGCTGGCTGAGCAGTATCAAGATCCTGATGAAGTGGTTAGCTACTACATGGGTAACGAGCAGCTGAAAACCCAGGTGAAATCTGCCATTCTCGAAGAGAAGGCGGTGGCTAAGTTACTTGAGCAAACGAACATTAAAGACGTTGAAATGTCTTATCAGCAAGCCCTTGCCGCTGCGCAACAGCAGGCTGAGCAAGATGAGGGTGCTGAAGAAGGCGAGCAAGCTAGCGCCTAACACCCTGGAACGTGGCGCACCTTCATGTCGGTGCGCCTTTCCCTTCCCGGACGCAAGGAATCACCTGAATGAGTGAGTTTGATATTCAAAACGCCGGCGGTTTAGTGCCCATGGTGGTTGAGCAGAGCGCCAAAGGGGAAAGAGCCTACGACATCTACTCACGCCTTTTGAAAGAGCGTGTGATCTTTTTGGTAGGCCCTGTAGAAGACTACATGGCTAATCTGGTTGTCGCTCAGTTACTGTTTCTGGAGTCAGAAAATCCAGATAAAGATATTCACCTGTATATTAACTCGCCAGGTGGTTCGGTCACCGCGGGGATGTCGATTTACGACACTATGCAGTTTGTGAAGCCGGACGTGTCTACGGTATGTATTGGTCAGGCGGCCAGCATGGGTGCGCTGCTATTGACAGCAGGTGCTGCTGGTAAACGTTACTGCCTGCCTAATTCACGGGTTATGATTCATCAGCCGCTGGGTGGTTACCAAGGTCAGGCATCTGACATTGAAATTCATACCCGTGAAATTCTGGGTATTCGCGATAAGCTGAATCAAATCCTTGCCCACCATACGGGTCAAGATATCGAAACTGTCTCGCGTGATACAGATCGGGATAATTTCATGAGCGCCAATCAAGCCAAAGAGTATGGTTTGATTGACGCAGTGCTGGATAAGCGGCCTACATCCTGATAGCGTAATAGGATTCTGCTTTTCTAACGAGCTTTTCCGGCGGCGTAAGCCGCCGCAGTGATAGAGGTATGCGAATGGCCGACGGCAAAGGCAAGGACGAAGGTGGCAAACTGCTCTACTGCTCGTTTTGTGGAAAGAATCAAAACGAAGTACGTAAGCTGATTGCGGGCCCGTCCGTTTATATCTGCGATGAGTGTGTCGACTTATGTAATGACATTATTCGCGAGGAAGTTCTCGAAGCCGATGCCGAGAGCGATGAGGATCGTTTACCTACGCCTCGCGAAATACGTCATACGCTTGATGACTACGTCATCGGACAAGATCGCGCCAAAATGGTGCTTTCTGTAGCGGTGTATAACCACTACAAGCGTCTGAAGACAGATGTGCGCGACGGCGATGTAGAATTAGGTAAATCAAACATTCTGCTGATTGGTCCCACTGGTAGCGGTAAAACGCTGTTAGCGGAGACGATGGCACGGTTACTGAATGTACCTTTTACCATTGCGGATGCAACCACGCTGACGGAAGCCGGCTATGTCGGTGAAGATGTCGAAAACATCATCCAGAAGTTGTTGCAGAAGTGCGATTACGACGTTGAGAAAGCCGAGCGCGGGATTGTTTATATTGATGAAATCGACAAGATTTCACGCAAATCGGATAACCCTTCAATTACGCGTGATGTCTCGGGTGAAGGCGTCCAGCAAGCATTGCTGAAGCTGATTGAAGGTACAACGGCTTCTGTGCCACCTCAAGGTGGACGCAAACATCCCCAGCAGGAATTTGTCCAAGTTAATACGGGCAATATTCTTTTTATCGTAGGCGGTGCGTTTGCGGGGCTGGAGAAAGTTATTCGTGACCGTGCTGAGAAGGGCGGTATCGGCTTCAATGCAGCGGTGAAAAGCAAGGAGTCCTCCCGTGGGGTGGGTGAACTGCTGGCTGACGTAGAGCCTGATGATCTAGTGAAATTTGGCTTGATTCCTGAGTTTGTAGGGCGTTTGCCGATCATCGCGACACTCACTGAGCTCACCGAAGATGCACTGGTGCAGATTCTGACCGAGCCCAAGAATTCGCTGGTTAAGCAGTACGCTAAGCTGTTTGAAATGGAAGATGTGACGCTTGAGTTCAGAGATGAAGCGTTACGTGCTGTGGCTGAGAAAGCGATGGAGCGTAAGACTGGCGCGCGTGGTCTGCGCTCTATTCTAGAGTCAGTGCTGCTTGACACCATGTACGAAATTCCATCACTTGAAGGTGTCAGTAAAGTAGTTATTGACGGTTCAGTGATTGCCGGTGAGAGCGAGCCTCTTTTGATCTATTCTCAGCAAGAAGAAGCGCTAGTCGACGGCACTGATGGTTAGTGGCTAGTTGACCAGTCGGCCCAGCTTTAACCGCTTGCGCTAAAATCAAGGGGTCGCTTAGGCGACCCCTTGTTGTTGAAGAGCCCTGCCGCTGAAGAGCTTTGCCGTTGAAAAGCTTTGTTGTGAAGTGTTACTGCCTAGTCAGCTCAATGCTAATGTGGTTAAAAATCGCTTACTGACGACTGCGCAGTACTTTTCCAAGTACTCTTTTTTAAGTACTCATCCGATTTGCCGAGGAACGTCTGCGATGCAGCAGAACGCCGAACAGACACAATGTCTACCCCTTTTACCGTTGCGCGATGTGGTCGTTTATCCGCAAATGGTAATACCCCTTTTTGTTGGTCGTGAAAAATCTATCCAGGCGCTTGAAGCAGCGATGGAAGCTGATAAGCGTGTATTGCTGGTGGCTCAACGTGAAGCGTCTCAGGATGAGCCGGATAACGCTGATCTTTATTCTATGGGTACCGTGGCTGACATTATGCAGCTGCTCAAGCTTCCTGATGGCACGGTTAAAGTACTCATTGAGGGTAATTTTCGAGCGGATGTACTAAGTGTCGATGAGAATGAAGCTGGCTATACGCAGGCACACTTAACACCACGAGAGAGTGAGCCGCTTACTAGTCGTGAGCAAGAAGCGCTTGTGCGCGTATTACTCAATCAGTTTGAGCAGTACGTCAAGCTGTCTAAGAAAGTCCCTAACGAGGTACTTAACTCGTTATCAGGGATTGAAGACCCAAGCCGCTTGGTGGACACCATTTGTGCTCATCTGTCGCTGAAGATTGGTGATAAGCAGGAATTGCTTGAGATGGATCGTGTGCGCGATCGTATTGAGCACCTGATGGCGCTGATTGAGTCTGAAATCGATCTGTTGCAAGTGGAGAAGCGCATCCGCTCGCGGGTTAAAGAGCAGATGGAGAAGACGCAGCGCGAGTACTATCTCAATGAGCAGATGAAAGCCATCCAGAAGGAAATGGGTGAGCTGGATAATGTGCCCAACGAGGCTGAAAAGTACGAGCTGGCGATTAAAGAGTCCGGTATGCCCAAAGAGGCATCTGAGAAAGCCACGCAAGAGCTTAACAAGCTCAAAATGATGGCTTCAAATTCCGCTGAAGCAACCGTTGTGCGATCTTATCTGGATTGGCTAGTCGCGGTGCCCTGGAAGAAGCGCACACGTGTGAAGCATGATCTCGTCAAAGCTCAGCAAGTGCTGGATGAAGATCATTACGGCCTCGAAGAGGTAAAAGCGCGCATCCTAGAGTATCTTGCCGTGCAGAAGCGGGTGCGCAAGATGAAAGGGCCTGTATTGTGTTTGGTGGGCCCGCCTGGAGTGGGTAAAACCTCTCTCGGCCAATCTATCGCCCGTGCCACCAATCGTAAGTATGTGCGTTTGGCGCTGGGTGGCGTTCGCGATGAGTCAGAAATTCGCGGCCATCGCCGCACCTATATCGGGTCGCTGCCGGGTAAATTGATGCAGCGGATGAGCCGTGCTGGGGTTAAAAATCCCCTGTTCTTGCTGGATGAGGTCGACAAGCTTGGCATGGATCATCGCGGCGATCCTGCCTCTGCATTGCTTGAAGTGCTTGATCCTGAACAAAATAACAGCTTTAGCGATCACTATCTGGAGCTCGATTACGATCTTTCAGAAACACTATTCATCTGTACGGCTAATTCGATGAATATTCCTAGTGCGCTTCTAGATCGTATGGAGATTATTCGTCTGCCGGGTTACACCGAAGATGAAAAACTGGCCATCGCTAAGCGCTACTTATTGCCTAAGCAGTTAGCAGCAAACGGTTTGAAGGGTGATGAGTTAACGCTGGAAGATAGCGCGCTTTTAGAGCTTATTCGCTATTACACTCGTGAAGCAGGTGTGCGTGAGCTTGAGCGTCAGATCGCCAAAGTGTCGCGTAAAGTGCTACGTGAACGCCTTGAAAATGAGCGTGACCCTACCTCTGATCAAGATGGTCAGAGCTTAACGGCCGAACAGATTGAGCACTATGCAGGGGTGCGTCGCTATAGTTACGGTCTGGCTGAGCAAGAAGATCAAATTGGTCGAGTCACTGGGCTTGCCTGGACATCGGTCGGTGGCGAATTGCTTAATATTGAGTCAGTGGTTACGCCGGGTAAGGGGCGAATTAACAAAACTGGCTCGCTCGGCGATGTCATGAAAGAGTCAGTAAGCGCTGCACATACCGTGGTTAGAGCCAGAGCACAAGCGTATGGAATTGATCCTGAGCGGTTCGAAAAAGAGGATCTGCATATCCACGTACCCGAAGGAGCTACGCCTAAGGATGGCCCCAGTGCGGGTATTGCCATGGTGACCGCTATCGTTTCTGCTTACACGCAGCGGGCGGTACGTTGTGACGTGGCAATGACCGGTGAGGTCAATCTGCGCGGTGAAGTGTTGCCCATTGGCGGTCTGAAGGAGAAATTGCTGGCAGCTCGCCGCGGTGGTATAAAGACAGTGCTAATTCCTGAAGAAAACCGTCGTGATCTCAAGGAAGTACCTGACAATATCAAAGGTGCACTTGATATTCGTCCGGTACGTTGGATAGATGATGTCTTAGCCGTAGCGCTAGCTGATAAGGTAGAAGAAGGTGCACCGTTGAAAAGCACCGACGCATCGTATAGTAATACCGTAGTTGCTAGTACTCATTAAGCTGTTAAAGCCCACTTTGGTCTTTAATTTTACTTAATATTTGTGCCCGCTGCTTTGTGTGGCGGGTATCTTACAGCATGGTTGCTTGACAGGTGTTTCAAGGCGTTGCTATAAAACGCAGCTATGCTTTGATCGTTGTACCTATCGGTGACTATGCCGTTCAGAGCCATTTTTTGAAACAGTCAAGGGGTGAAGAGTGAATAAGTCCGAGCTGATTGAAGCCATTGCCGCGTCTGCAGATATCCCGAAAGCAGCGGCAACCCGCGCATTGGATGCCATGGTGGAGTCTGTCACCGATAGCCTTAAGAAGGGCGAAAGCGTATCACTAGTAGGCTTTGGTACCTTCGCCATCAAAGAACGTGCTGCACGCACTGGCCGCAACCCGCAAACGGGACAGCCAATCCAGATCAGTGCTGCCAAAGTACCCAGCTTCAAAGCAGGTAAAGCGCTGAAAGACGCCGTCAACTAATTTGACCGCGTTTGCTGTAACCTAATGGGCGCATCGCATAGGCGATGCGCCCATGTTATTTTCTGGCCCCCTATTTGTTAGGATTTAGTGGGTCGATGTATTTGGCTGTGACTATCTGAGGCTAGCATGCTGCAAAGTATTAGAGATGGCTCCAGGAGCTGGGGTGCCAAAATTATTATCGGTGTTATGGTCGCGGCCATGGCGCTTTTCGGGATTGAATCACTGTTTGGGCTTTTTGGCAGCGATCCAGACGAAGTAGCCAGTGTCAACGGGCAGCCAATCATGCGTCAGCAGGTTGAGCTCGGGGTGCAGCGCGCTTTACGCTCAGGACAGGTGCCGCCTGAACAAGAGCGAGCCCTACGCAGCGACATGCTTGACCAGCTCATCACTCAGGAACTGTTATCCCAGTACGCAGAAGAGGGTGGTTTCGCTGTTTCAGAAGAGCAACTTGATCAACTGATTGTCAGTCTGCCTGAGTTCCATGATCAGGATGGTCGTTTTTCTGCTGAAGTTTTTCGTAACCGCTTAGCGGGCGCAGGCTATACGCCATTATCTTTTCGTGAAGAATTGCGCGTCGATATCCAGCGACAGCATTTACAGCAGGGCCTCGCCTTCAGCGATTTTAGCTTGCCCAATGAGCAAGAGCGTCTGGCAGAGTTGCAGCGCCAGGAGCGGAGCTTGCGCTATGTGGTGCTAGATGGTGACGACGTCGAGGCTGATGTCCATATCAGTGAAGACGACCTAAAAGCCTATTATGATGCCCACCAAGAGCGCTACGAGCGTCCAGAGCAGGTGCGTCTTGAGTATGTGATAGTTGATCGTCAGGCAATGGCAGAAGGCCGCGATGTTGATGAAGAGGCGCTACGCGATGCATGGCGCGAACAGAATCGTGACGCTGACCGCCAAGTCTCCCATATCATGATCACCTTTGGTGACGAACGTACTCGTGATGAAGCTCAGGAAAGGGCTGAAACAGCCAGGCAAGCGCTGAATAGCGGTGAATCGTTTGCCGATACCGCTCTGCGCTACTCTGATGATACGGCCAGTGCCGAAGAGGGTGGAGACCTTGGGGTAATCAGCCGTGGCTTCTTTGGGGATAGCTTTGATGAAGCAGCATTCTCTTTAGAAGAGGGTGATGTATCCCAGCCGGTTGAACTGGATAATGCTTTTCACATTATTCAGGTGACGGATATTCAAGGCCCAACATTTGAAGAACAGCGCGGTGAGTTGGCGCGGGAAGTGGCGCTGAACGATGTTGATGATGAATTTAATCAGCGAGTTCAGCAGCTAATTGATGAAAGCTTCGCTGCTGATGACCTGCAAAGCGTTGCTGAAAGCATTGGTCTTACCCTTAATGAGAGCGATTGGCTTGCCCGTGATGACGAAGTTGAAGGCGTTTTATCCGAGCCTGGTGTGATGTCAGCGGCGTTCAGTAACGACGTGCTGGAAGAGGGTTATAACAGTGAAGTTATCGAGTTAGACCAAGATCGTCGGATGGTGCTGCGTATTGCTGAACAGCGCGATGCGACGTTACTGCCTCTGGATGAGGTCCGCGAGGAGGTCGAAGTATCCGTAGCCGCTGAGCAGCAACAGCAAGCATTGCGTGAAGAGGCGCAATCACTGATTTCAGAACTGCAAGCAGGTGAGCAGGTGGATATCAATTGGCTCGAAGCTAATAATGTTAGTCGTCAAGCCGATACCACCGTACCTCAAACGATTGTTCAAGAAGCCTTCCGCATGCCACGGCCTGATGAAGGTGAGAGCGTTTATCGTGCCGTTGAACTGTCCCAAGGCGTTGCCGTGGTAGCGGTGGATAGCGTTACTGACGGCGAAATTGATGAGCAGATGGAAACGTTTGTCTCACAAATGGCGGAGCAACTGCGTGCTCAATCGGTCCTGCAGGGTTTGATTGATGACTTGCGCAGTGACGCAGAGATAGAGCAATAGAATCGCTTAAGCCTGAGTTAAAAACAGCAAGAGCAAAAAAGCCGATCTCACGATCGGCTTTTTTATATCCGTAAATAGCGGTCTCAGGTCAGGCGTCAGGTAATTCGGTGAAAGAGAACTGACGCAACTTTGGTGCCGTTTGATCTGAGCGCTCAACCACGATATCCCAGCCACGCTGACTATCCCAATCGCCTAACACATAACGTTTGGCGGGTACTTCTTCAACTGTCAGGTCATGTACGTGGGGACGGTGAGTGTGGCCATGAATCATAGTGGCTACACCAAACCGTTCCATCAGCAAAATTACTTCCTGCTGTGTCACATCCATGATTGCCTCAGCTTTATTGGCGTTAGCCTCGCCCGACTGCATGCGTAGGCTTTTGGCCAGCTCTAGACGTTGTTCCAGCGGTAGAGACAATATCTGAGTTTGCCACTCTGGATTGCGCGACTGCTGACGGAAAGCCATGTAGGCTTCATCTTGGGTGCATAAGCTATCGCCATGAAGAAGTACCACAGGTACCCCCTGAATCTCGACTTCCTCAATGTCAGATAGCAGCATCGCCTGACAAGCGTTAACAAAGCGCTCGCCGAGTAAAAAATCACGGTTGCCATGCATCAAATAAACAGTGGTGCCGTCACTGCTAAGCTTGTGCAACCGCTTAATAACCTCTTGAGCCACAATGCTGAGCGGATGGTCAGTGGCATCAAGAAGGTCATCACCCATCCAAGCATCAAAAAGGTCGCCCAGAATATAGAGAGCATCGGCTCCTGGGGCAGTATGCTCTAGGTAGCGGTAAAACCCCTGATTAATCTCAGGGGTGTCGCTACTTAGATGCAGGTCGGCAATAAGCAATGTGCGCATAAAGCTCCCAGTGTCATTCCGCTTCCTTCACGTAAGCGCGTTCGATGATCACGTCTTCAGCGGGTACATCGGCATGCATGCCACGGCGTGTAGTGGCCACGTTTTTAATCTCGTTGACCACCTCCATACCGCCAACGACTTCGCCAAACACCGCATAGCCCCAGCCTTGAAGACTTTTACCGCTGTGATCCAGAAAGCTATTGTCGCCCACATTAATGAAAAACTGCGCAGTGGCAGAATGCGGGTCTTGAGTGCGAGCCATGGCTAGCGTACCAAGAGTGTTTTTTAAGCCGTTGTCAGCTTCGTTGTCGATAGGGTCACGGGTTGGCTTCTGCTCGAAGTCTTTATCAAAACCGCCGCCTTGGACCATGAATCCGTCAATCACCCGATGAAATAGGGTGCCGTCATAAAATCCGTCGCGAACGTACTGCTCAAAATTCGCCGCGCTAATCGGCGCTTTTTCATGGTTAAGCGCGATGGTGATGTCACCGTGGTTCGTCTGTAATACGATCATTGATAAATTCCTGTTCAATAAAGGCGTTCGCCTTGGCGCTGTGCATCGGCGTCACGTTATAATAACGGTTTTGCCCTGCACCGCGAAGTGCCATAGGAGTATCCTATGTTCTCACGGCTCAGTACGCCATCCACCACGAGGTTATCAACACCACCATGACCAACGAGACCACCCCAGCGCCGAACTTCATTCGCAACCAAGTACGCGACGAAATCGAGGGCGGCCAGGTCACTAAAATCGTGACACGCTTTCCCCCCGAGCCCAACGGCTTTTTGCACATCGGCCATGCAAAGTCGATCTGTCTCAATTTCGGGCTGGCGGAGCAAATGGGTGGCGAATGTCATCTACGTTTTGATGATACCAATCCGGCGAAAGAAGAACAGGCATACATCGATGCCATCAAAGAGGATGTCACTTGGCTAGGCTTTGAATGGGCAGGTCCTGTGCGTTTTGCTTCCGACTACTTCGACCAACTCTATGCCTGGGCGCAGCACTTGATGCGAGAAGGAAAAGCCTACGTGGACGACCTTTCGCCGGATGAAATTCGCGAGTACCGCGGCACACTGACGGCGCCGGGTACCCCCAGCCCTTACCGTGAGCGCAGCCCCGAAGAAAACCTTGATCTGCTGGCGCGAATGCGCGAAGGCGAGTTTGGCGAAAGTGAAAAGGTCGTGCGCGCTAAAATTGACATGGCGTCGCCTAATATCAACTTGCGCGACCCTATCCTTTACCGCATCCGCCACGCCAGCCATCACCAAACGGGGGATAAGTGGAAAATCTACCCCTCGTATGACTTCACCCATGGTCAGTCGGATGCCATTGAAGGTGTTACCCACTCGATCTGTACTCTGGAGTTTGAAGATCACCGCCCACTGTATGAGTGGTTTTTAAACAACCTTCCTGTACCCGCCAAGCCGCGCCAAATTGAATTTGCCCGTCTCAATCTTGATTACACGTTAACCTCCAAGCGCAAGTTGAAGCTGTTGGTAGACGAAAAGATTGTCGATGGATGGGATGATCCGCGGATGCCGACGATCTCCGGTATGCGTCGCCGCGGCTACACACCAGCCTCTATCCGCAAATTCTGCGAGATGATCGGCGTCACCCGTGCCGACGGTGGCTTGGTCGATATCGCCATGTTGACCCACGCGATTCGCTCGGATCTTGAAGACAATGCGCCGCGCGCCATGTGTGTGTTAAAGCCGCTGAAAGTCGTGCTCACCAATGTGCCGGAAGATCACGAAGAGATGTATGAAGTGCCGGGGCATCCTGCACGTGAAGATATGACGATGCGCAAGGTGCCCTTTTCTCGGGAGCTTTACATCGATCAAGACGACTTTATGGAAGATGCTCCTAAGAAGTTCTTCCGCCTCGCGCCAGGTAAAGAAGTACGTCTACGCAATAGCTATGTGATTCGCTGTGACGAGGTAATTAAGGACGCGGCCGGTGACATCAGAGAGCTGCATTGTTCAGTGGATTTCGATACGCTGGGCAAAAATCCTGAAGGTCGCAAGGTGAAAGGGGTTATTCATTGGGTAAGCGCTGCCCACGGCGTGCCGGTGGAAGTGCGCCTGTATGACAACCTGTTCACCGTTGAGCAGCCAGATCGTGACAAAGATGTCGACTTCCTAGAGCACTTAAATCCGGAATCGCTGGTCGTTTGTCAGGCAATTGGCGAGCCAAGCCTTGCGGAGGCCACGCCCGAGTCACGCTTCCAGTTCGAGCGCGTTGGTTACTTCTGTGCAGATCGTCATGATTCCACACCAGAGCATTTAGTGTTTAACCGCACCGTGGGATTAAAAGATAGCTGGGCAAAAATCAAGCAGAAGGGCTAAAGGCCAGGAAAAACATGGATAGCCATATGCATATTTACAATACGCTGACGCGTCGCAAAGAACTTTTCACCCCGCTTGAAGCGGGAAAAGTCAGTATGTATGTCTGCGGCATGACGGTGTATGACTATTGCCATCTTGGTCATGCCCGCGTCATGGTCGCCTTTGACGTCATCACCCGCTACCTGCGTGAGCGTGGCTACGATGTTAACTATGTGCGCAACATTACCGATATTGATGACAAGATACTGAAGCGTGCTGACGAAAATGGTGAAAGCATCACCGCGCTAACCGAGCGCATGATTGCCGCCATGCACGAAGATGAAGCGCGTCTGTTTGTTTTGCCACCGACTCATGAGCCCCGCGCCACCGGTCATATCGACGATATCGTGGCAATGATTGAAACGCTGATTGCAAAAGGCTTTGCCTATGCGGCCGATAACGGCGATGTTTACTACCGTGTACGCAAGTTTGCCAATTACGGCAAGCTCAATAATCGCCAGCTAGACGATATGCGCTCTGGTGCTCGGGTGGATGTTGATGTTCATAAAGAAGATCCACTCGACTTTGTACTTTGGAAGGCTGCAAAACCGGGTGAGGCCCACTGGTCGTCGCCGTGGGGTAATGGGCGTCCCGGCTGGCACATCGAGTGCTCGGCGATGTCGACCTGCTGCTTGGGTGATACCTTCGATATTCACGGTGGCGGGCCGGATCTAACCTTTCCGCATCATGAAAATGAGATTGCGCAAAGCGAAGCGGCCACCGGCAAGACCTACGTCAAAACCTGGATGCACGCTGGGGCAGTGCGGGTGAACAAGGAGAAGATGTCCAAATCTCTGGGCAACTTCTTCACCATTCGCGATGTACTGGCCGAACACGACCCTGAAGTGGTGCGCTTTCTGCTGGTGGCCAGTCACTACCGTAGCCCGATCAACTATTCGGTGGACTCACTGACCGAAGCACGCAAATCGCTGACACGTTTATACACAGCGCTAGAAAGCGTCGACACTGACGCTATTGCCAGCAGTGAAGCATCCCCTTACCGAGAGCGTTTTACTCAGGTCATGGACGATGACTTCAACACGCCTGAAGCGTTGGCAGTCATGTTTGAGCTGGCGCGTGAAGTCAATCGCGCCAAGCAGGAGCAGCCCGACGAGGCCGCTAGGCTTGGGGGCGAGCTCAAGCAGCTAGGGGCTATTTTGGGGCTGCTTCAGCAGGCGCCGCAAATTTTCCTGAAAGGCACGCAGCAACAGGGTATGCCGCTTAGTGAAAGCGAGATTGAAGCGAAAATTGCTCAACGTATTGAGGCGAAAGCGAATAAGGACTTCGCTCAGGCGGATGCGGTTCGCGATGAGCTCGCAGCCCTGGGGATTATTCTTAAAGACTCACGCGAAGGTACTTCTTGGGTGTTAGAAGCACCTTAAACGCTGATGGCTCTTATACTTCATAAGAGCCTCAGTAAAAAAGCCCACTTCAAAAGGAATTCCAAGATGCGCTTTTCAGCTAATCCTATCATTGCTAAGCCCCTAATCGTTGCTTGCGCCGTATCCGTTATTTCCCTTTCCCAGGCCAGCGCCAATGAGCCGGTAGTGGTGTCCTTCAAGATCGACACGGAAGGGTCGGTGTTGGGTGAGCTGATCATTCAGACCTTGGAACGCAACGATATTGCTACCGAAAACCGCTTGCAGCTTGGTGGTACTAGTGTTGTGCGGTCGGCATTAGAAGCTGGCGAAATTGATGTGTACCCTGAGTACACGGGCAATGGTGCCTTCTTTTTTGATATGGCCGACAGTCCAGTGTGGAACGATGCGGATCAAGCGTTTGAAACCGTTAAAGAGCGTGACGCGGAACAAGACTTGGTCTGGCTGCAGCCAGCTAGCGCTAACAACACCTGGGCAATGAGTGTCCGCGAAGACGTAGCCACTGAAAATGAATTGGTCAGTTTAGAAGACCTCGCGGCCTATCTGGCGGAAGGGGGGGAGTTCAAATTTGCCGCCAGCGCTGAATTTGTGGAATCCGCACAGGCGTTACCTGCGTTTCAGGAAGCCTACGGTTTTGAATTGAGCGATGAGCAACTGCTAGTGCTGTCGGGTGGCAATACTGCTGCCACCATGCGTGCCGCCGCCCAGCAAACCAGTGGCGTTAACGCCGCCATGACTTATGGCACCGACGGTGGCTTAAGTGCACTGGGTCTGGTCGTACTGGAAGATACTAAAGGTGTGCAGCCCGTATACCAGCCTGCCCCCGTGGTGCGTGAAAGCGTACTGGAAACGTATCCAGAAATTGAAGCGCTGCTCAATGAAGTTTTCACCAGCCTAGATTTGGTGACTCTGCAAAAACTCAACGCCGATGTCGCCGTTAACGGGCTGTCTCCAGCCCAAGTGGCCGGTGACTATCTCGACACGCTTAATAACTAATGCTTGATGTTCTTAACAACCAATGCTGACGCTCGGGATAACTAATTAATGTCACTAATGGATGCACTGCCCACCCCGCGGCTTCGTTGGGAAGGGCGGCACCCGAATATTGTGCTTGTTAGCCTTAGCCTAACGATGCTGGCCGCGTTCTGGTTTCTTGACGTGGTCAGCATGGCCCCTAACCGCATTGTGTTAGGTACAGGATATGGCGCCTTCGCGGCTTTTGGTTGGCCCGGTGCGCTATTAGTAACGTTATTGCTCTCCTGTGTAGGCATTCTCGCCTGGCAGCCTAGCCAGCGTCACTACCGGGCGCTGCTAACGGCGGTGGTCGTCATAATGGCGCTGATGCCGGTGGGGTTGATGGCGAGCAGCTATTTACTCATTGACCCTGAGATGCCTCAAGCGCGTTTGGGTTTGGGGGCAGCGTATTGGGTTGTACTGTTTGTACTCCTGCTGTGCTTGGTAGAACTACGGTTACGCTTAAACCTCACGCGGATATGGCCTACGCTGCTGCTGTGTGGCATTGCGCTGGTGTGGTGGCTCTGTGCGGCTTTAGGGCTGGAAACGCTTGCCCTCGTTCAAGAATTTAAAGCCCGTGATCAACAGTTTCTAAGCGCCGTCGCGCAACATATTAAGCTGGTTGGTATCGCAGTTAGCGTAAGTATTGTGCTTGGGCTAGCGCTTGCCATGCTGATGCGCCGTTACGCCCGGCTCCAGAAGGGCGCATTCGCCGTCCTCAATTTTCTTCAAACCATTCCCAGCTTGGCGCTATTCGGTCTACTGCTGGCGCCACTCGCTTGGCTTGCCGCCAACGTGCCTTTTTTAGGCCAGCTTGGCGTTAGCGGTATTGGTACAACGCCTGCCTTAATTGCCCTCATTGCCTATAGCCTGCTGCCTATTGTGCGCAATACCTATACCGCGCTTGAACAAGTGAGTCCCGACACATTAGAAGCCGCCAAAGGGATGGGCATGCGTGCCGGGCAGCGCTTTTGGCAGGTGCGGTTACCGCTGGCGCTGCCGGTGCTGTTGGAAGGGGTGAGGATTACCACTGTACAGGCCGTTGGGCTCACCGCGGTTGCCGCACTGATTGGTGCAGGCGGACTGGGTACATTTATTTTTCAAGGCTTAGGTCAGGCTGCCATGGATATGGTGTTGCTTGGCGCGTTGCCTATTTTAATGCTGGCTCTGGTGGTGGATGCGGGCTTAGGTGCCTTGGCAGAAGCGCTGCGCCCCGGAGGAACAAGATGATCGAGCTCTCCCACGTATCCAAGCGGTTTGGGGATGAAACCGCGGTGGACGATATTTCGCTACGGGTACCGAAGGGTAAATTCTGTGCCTTGGTGGGTACCTCTGGCTGTGGTAAATCGACCACGCTACGTATGATCAACCGCTTAATTGAGCATAGCGAAGGCGACATCATCCTCGATGGCCAGGCGATTGACGCGTATGACCCGGTGAAATTACGCCGCCGGATTGGCTATGTGATTCAGCACACCGGGCTTTTTCCCCACTGGAACGTTGCGCGCAACATCGGCCTGGTGCCACGCTTATTGAAATGGTCAGCAGCCGACGTCCAGTCGCGGGTGGCGGAGTTAATGCATTTGCTCGGCTTGCCGGTGGATGAGTTTGGGCATAAATACCCGCATCAGCTTTCCGGAGGGCAGGCGCAGCGAGTAGGCGTTGCCCGTGCCCTGGCGGCAGACCCGGATATATTGTTGATGGATGAACCCTTCGGCGCGCTCGATCCTATTACCCGTGAAAAACTCCAGGATGAGCTGGGCAAGCTGCAAGGGCGGTTGCACAAAACTGTGGTGTTCGTGACCCACGATATGGATGAAGCGCTAAAGCTGGCAGATCACTTAGTGGTGATGCGTGAAGGGCGAATCGTGCAACAAGGTTCACCGCTGGCGCTATTGCAAAACCCCGTCGACCCTTTTGTCGAGTCGCTGCTGGGTGGCCTTGAACGGGGCCTTAAGCAGGCGGCGTTAACCCGTGTGAAAGATCACATGACCTCTATGGGGCCTACTTTACCCGCCCAGTCGCGAATACCGGCGGACTTCTCGCTACGTCAGGCACTCTCCATGATGCTGCGCGACCACAGCGATAGGCTTGCCGTCGTCGACCAGCACGATGTTCCCATTGGTGAACTATCGCTGCGCAGAATTATTAAGGAAGCTCAGTTGGATAAGGGAAATGCGCGTGAGTAATTCGCTTAGCGTCGCGCAGCCCACCAAAAAAGCGCCGCTGTGGCTATGGCCGTTGGTGTGGGGTCTACTGCTGCTGCTCAGTGTCCTGGCGATGTCCGCTGCCGAGCCCTTGTTTCGCTGGATAGAGCCTGATGCCCGCCAGGTAATCTACGACCGCGCCGGTTTTGTCACCTTGCTAGGCCGCCACCTCTTTGTGGTCGGTATTGCCGCGGTGGTGACCATTATCGTGGGGGTCGCCGCAGGCATTGCCGTTACCCGCAGCTGGGGCAGTGATTTTCTACCGCTAGTGGCCCAGTTGGCATCGCTGGGGCAAACGTTTCCCCCGGTGGCCGTCCTGGCGCTGGCGGTACCCGTTCTGGGTTTTGGCACCTTACCGATTATTGTCGCTCTGATGCTCTATGGGCTGCTGCCTATCGTGCGCAATACCCTTGCCGGTCTGCAGGGCGTCGAAGGCGATATTAAAATGGCGGCTCACGCGATGGGCATGAAGCCGGTACAAATCCTGCGCCAAGTTGAACTGCCGCTGGCAGCGCCGGTCATTTTGGCGGGCATCCGTACTTCGGTGACCATCAATATCGCCACGGCTGCCTTAGGAGCTACCGTGGGAGCCAGTAACCTGGGCGACCCGATTATCTCCGGCATCGTGAACGGCAATATGGCCTATGTGGTACAAGGGGCACTGACCATTGCGTTGTTGGCCCTGACAATTGATAGTCTGTTCGAAGTGTTGCAGCGCCGACTCCGTGCGCGCACCTCTGATACCTAGGGAGCCCCTGATTTTCTGCGTTTTAACCTCTCTGCGTCTTAAGTAGCATCCCTAAAGTCCTTGTGCTGCGTTATTGTCCTAAACGTTGTGGTAGCTAGATGTTGCGTTGGCCTATGACAGATAAATCCACTGGCATAAACGGTCAATACCAACAACACTGCCCTCAAAAGGGGTAAAACAAGGACAATAATGATGACACAGTACGTACACCAGCCGGACTTCATGACCGGCGACGAATTCTCGATCCCTACCTTCAGCCTGCTTAACCCCGAAGGTGAGCTGCATAGCGGCGCTAGTGAACCGGTACTCGAACGCGATCACGCCCGGCGTATCTACCAAGCAATGCTGGCCACGCGTATTCTCGATGAACGCATGATGGCGGCTCAGCGCCAAGGGCGGCTGAGCTTCTACATGCAGTGCACAGGGGAAGAGGCCGCCGTAGTGGGCGCCACCGCTGCGCTTAATGACGCCGATATGATTATGGCGCAGTACCGCGAGCAGGGCGCTTTAATGTATCGCGGCTTCTCGATCGACGAATTTATGAATCAGCTGTTCGGCAACGAGCTGGACTACGGCAAAGGCCGTCAAATGCCGATTCACTATGGGTCGCGCAAGCTGCATTACATGACCATCTCGTCCCCCTTGGCAACTCAGATTCCTCAAGCCACGGGCTACGCTTACGGCCAAAAATTGGCTGGTAACGGTCACTGCACGTTAACGTTTTTTGGGGAAGGCGCTGCCTCAGAGGGTGATTTCCACGCCGCGCTGAATATGGCCTCAGTGCATCAGGTGCCGGTGATTTTCTTCTGCCGTAACAATGGCTATGCCATTTCCACGCCAGCCGTCGAGCAGTTTGCCGCCGACGGTATCGCTCCGCGTGCTTTTGGCTACCATATGCACGTAATCCGCGTGGATGGCAACGACGTGCTGGCGGTCTATGAAGCGACTCGGCAGGCACGCAAGATCGCCGTTGAGCAAAATCAGCCGGTATTGATCGAGGCCATGAGCTATCGCCTTGCCGCACACTCTTCTTCCGACGACCCTTCTGGCTATCGCTCGAAAGATGAAGAGGAGGTGTGGCGCGCCAAAGACCCACTGCTGCGGCTGCAAAAATGGCTGTTGAAGAAGCAGTGGTGGAGCGAAGAGGAGGAGGCTTCCCAGCAGGAAACCCTTCGTCGTGAAGTGTTGGAAACCATGAAGCGAGCAGAAAAGCGCTCATCGCCGCCGCTAGAGAGCCTGATCAGCGATGTGTATGCCGATATTACCCCGTCGCTACAACGCCAATTCGATCAGTTAAAACGCCATATCCGTCGCTACCCCGAGGCTTATCCCCGCGGGGCGCAGTCGTTGGATCTAGACGTGGGCACCGAGACTGATACCCAGGGAGAGGCGTAACATGGCTACCATGAACATGCTCCAGGCAATTAATAATGCCCTGGATATCGCCATGGCAGAGGATGAAAAAGTCATCTGCTTTGGTGAAGATGTGGGTATTTTTGGCGGCGTATTTCGGGCCACCAGTCACCTGCAGGAGAAGTACGGCAAAGCGCGCTGTTTCAACACTCCCCTTGTCGAACAGGGCATTATCGGTTTTGCCAACGGCTTGGCAGCCCAAGGCTCGGTGCCTGTGGCAGAAATACAGTTTGCCGACTATATCTTTCCCGCGTTTGACCAGATCGTTAACGAAACTGCCAAGTTCCGCTACCGCTCAGGCGATCTGTTTAACGTTGGCGGATTGACCATTCGAACCCCTTACGGCGGCGGCATCGCCGGTGGCCTTTATCACTCTCAATCACCGGAAGCTTATTTCACCCATACACCTGGGTTAAAGGTGGTGGTGCCGCGCAACCCCTATCAAGCCAAAGGGCTACTGCTTGCCGCTATTCGCGACCCGGATCCGGTACTTTTTCTGGAGCCTAAGCGTCTCTATCGCGCTGCGGTAGGCGACGTGCCCGAAGAGGATTACCAGCTACCCATTGGCGAAGCCGAAATCACCAAGGAGGGGACGGATATTACCGTGGTGGGCTGGGGCGCGCAGATGGAAGTGATCGGCAAAGCGGTTGAACTAGCCGAAGAGCAGGGCATCGCCTGTGAAGTGATCGATCTGCGCTCACTGCTGCCCTGGGATGCCGACACGGTAGCGGAATCCGTATTTAAAACTGGCCGCCTGGTCGTCAGCCACGAAGCTCCATTAACTGGCGGCTTTGCCGGTGAAATTGCTGCCACTATTCAAGAGCGTTGTTTTCTCTACCTGGAATCGCCCATTGCCCGGGTGACGGGTCTGGATACGCCTTTTCCGCTGGTGCTGGAAAAAGAGTATCTGCCTGATCACCTGAAGATTTTTGAAGCGATTCGCGAAAGCGTCAACTTTTAGTGGCTATTAATGCCTAAGTACGCATGGGGAGAACAACAATGAGCGATTTTTTACTGCCTGATATTGGCGAGGGTATCGTCGAGTGCGAAGTCGTCGAGTGGCGCGTCGCTGAAGGCGATCAAATTGAAGAAGACCAGCCTATCGTTGAAGTCATGACCGACAAAGCGCTGGTGGAGATTACCGCCCCCGAAGCCGGTGTCGTGACCAAACTGTATGTGGCCCAGGGCCAAATTGCTAAAGTCCATGCACCACTGTATGCCTATCAAGTGGATGGGGCCAGTAACAGTATGAGCGAGGCCGAGCCTGAAGCGGCGCAATCGGCCTCCAGTGATAAGCCAAAGATGCCAGAACCGTCCACTACTTCAGGTGCTCCGGCGGCTGGCCGCTTATATGACAAGGTACCAGCCAGCCCCGCCGTCAGGCGCCTGGTGCGTGAACACGCTCTTCAGCTTACGGAGATCGCTGGCAGCGGCAAAGATGGTCGGGTGCTAAAAGAGGACGTGCTGGCGCATATTGACCAAGCATCCTCATCTAGCCAAACCGCTGTTAACAACCCTGCTGTTAAAAACCAAGCTGAAACTCAGGCGCCCAGAGTGGAACCCCTCCGCGGCGTGCGGGCGGTCATGGCCAAGCGCATGGTCGAGGCAGCCAGCACTATTCCGCATTTTCACTACGGCGAAGAGATCGACGTTACCGCACTGCTGGCGCTGCGAGAGCGCTTGAAACCGGTGGCCGAGGCCCAGGGCGAGCGGCTGACATTGATGCCGTTTTTTATGAAAGCCATGGCGTTAGCCGTCGCCGAAGAGCCCATCGTTAATGCCCAGTTAAATGCCGCGGGGGATGAGCTGCACTACTACCCCCAGTGCAATATCGGGATGGCGGTAGATAGCAAGTCAGGCCTGATGGTGCCCAATGTCAAAAACGTTGAGCGCTTAACCCTGTTGGAAATTGCCCGTGAAGTCGGCCGGTTAACCACCTCAGCCCGGGAGGGGCGGGTAGATCAGGCGGATCTAAAAGGCGGCACCATTAGTATTTCCAATATCGGAGCGCTGGGAGGCACCTACGCCGCGCCGATTATTAACGCCCCAGAAGCCGCCATTGTGGCGATTGGTAAAACCCAATGGTTACCGCGCTTTGATGAGCAGGGTGAGGTACAGCGCCGCGCGATTATGACCATCACCTGGGCGGGCGATCACCGCTTTATCGACGGTGGTACTATTGCGCGTTTCTGTAATGCCTGGAAGGGCTTTCTGGAAGCCCCAGAGACCATGCTGCTTCACTTGGGCTAGTAAGGCGACTTATGTCCCAGGCACCGCTTCAGCAGTTTTACATACCCGAAGAGCAGTCGGTTTATCTGCTGAGTCATCACGATGCCCGCAAGCTTAAAGACTGGGTGGCGCTGTGCCAGGCGCAGCTCTCCCAGTTGGGCTATAAGGGCATCGAGCTGATTGGCAAGGGCGCCTACGGTTTTGTATTTGCTGGCAGTACCGTCCACCAAGGTGCTGTAGCGCACTATGTCTTTAAATTCTCGCGCATTACCCTACCCACGCACTTGCAGGAACGCCTCGAAGAGGAGGCGTTTATGCTCGAGCAGGTGTCCCATCCTCGCATTCCAGGTCTCATTGCCTACCAGCGTTCCCGGGGGCAGTCCATTCTGGTGATGGAGCGTGCCCCCGGCTGGAATCTAGAGCAGGTATCGCTTAAACAGGGGCGCCTCTCACCCCGCTTGATTGTGCGCATGGCGGCGCAGTTGGCCGACATCCTGCTTACCCTGCGCCGGGAGTCAGGCCCCCAGGCACGGCCGGTAGTGCATGGCGATATTAAGCCTTCTAACTTGGTGTATGACGCCGAGCAGGAGTCTATTGCGCTAATCGACTGGGGCTCATCGGTATTTGCCCAATTGGATGCTCAACTGCAGTTTGTGGGCGCGAACGTCATGGAGCTGATGTCGGATAATCTGCAGCAAACCAATGCCCGATTGGGCGATGTTTACTTTATTGGCGAAGAGCAGTTAAACGGCGCGCTCTCATCGCCGCGGTTCGATGAGCAGGGAGCAGCAGGCACCCTGTATGCGCTGGCATCGGCGCAGTCGTGTCGATTTGGCCATCGAGCCATTCCCGCCTGTTCGCTGGGGTTACCGATGGAGTTTGCCCGCACCCTGGATGGAATGCTCGACCCCGACCCTCAGGTGCGGCGCAAAGCAGGCGACTACTTTCTAAACCACATGCCGCGTATGGCCAGAGTCGTAATGATCGATCTGCCCGCATCGCACAATGTACCGCTGGTGCCGGTATGGGCGCGCCCCGCGCATCAGGAGATCGATACCGTGGTCTATAGCTCGCGCAAAGCCTTCCTGCGCGAAGCGTTTTCACAGGAAGAGCATGCTCAAGAAACCCTGAATGATGTCAATGATGTGCAGTTAGATCGCTACTACAAGCAGTTTATGCAGGGTATGGGTGAAACCGAAAAGGCCTTTTTGGCGTCGGTGAGCCGCTTGGGCAAATATCCGGTGGTAGGGGGCTTGGCGGTACGCTGGGAGCGAGAAGGGGTATATATCGACTCGTCGTTAAATTTACACGACCCGACGCTGAAGCCCGCCTTTATCGAAGCGGTTAACAATATGGTGCACCTGGCGCGGGCAATTCACCGCCAGGGCGTGTTTAAAAGCTGCTTGTTTAACGCGCGCCAAACACTGCACTTAGAACGAGCTTCCGTGGATGAAGCCTTCGTTAGCGAACCCAGAATGGCGATAGGCTACGAGTTGAGCGCAGTACCGGAGCTCGAGGATCGCACCCGTCAGCACAGCTACTTTGAAGATGGCCCCGACCCAGAAGAGCTTTTGGTACTGCCCGAGGCGATTATGCATGTGCTGCAGCAGCTCAATGATATTCACCACACCGGCATGATCATTTTTGAAGCGCTTCCACAGCACCTCAAAATACATAGCTACTACCGCCTGCTGGATCCGGCTCGAGAGGGCGAGTTCCGCACGCTGCTGGCGCGCATTCTCGCCTCGGTAGACCAGATAGAGGGCCTAGGCGTCTCGGGCTACATGAAGATGCCCTACAAAGACACCCGTTACTTTACTCATCTTGAAAGCCAACCCGAACGCTACTACCCCCGCGACCCGCGGGAGTATGTCCGAAGGGAAAAAACCTCCTAATCACGCTGGCTTAGTCAATGCTAGCTTACTCAAGTGTATGAGCTTCCTCCTGATTAGCCAGCCAGTTGACCAGTTCTTCAGCAAGCTCGTCACTAGCGATACCAAACGCATTAACCACATCAGGTATATCGGTGCTTATTGATTGCGCGCTAGTGGTGAAGCTTTGAGTCGCGATTGAAGCGCGGTTTTGAGTGCTGACGAGCTGAACATCAAGCTGAACTTTCACCGTGGGCGGATGGGTAGCGTAGTCGCTCTGAAAGTGACGTAGTTCGCTCAGCAGCAGTCGTTCTGAAGGCAGGCTATCGCTCCCCACGCTGGCAAATAGGCGGCTCTGCTGTAGCCCCGTGATCAAACGCGATTGAAGCAAGTCAGGGGCGTCCTCCTGCCAGCGGGCACCTTCATACACATTAACGATATTGCCCTCTGGGTAGACCACAATGCGGTTGCTACTCAGTAAATGTCCCGCCTGGGGAGCAGCCACCGCGAGGCGTTGACGGGTTATTATAGCATCGGATGACGGGGTAACGGGCTGCACATCGCTACTGGGCAGACGATACAGCGTCGCTGGTTCACTTTCGGGCAATATTGAACAGCCACTGCTGAATAGCAACGCAGCGCAAACTAAAACGATAGCGGTGGGGCGCAAAGTCATGGACGGAACTCCTCTACTTGATCACGGCCCAGGATAAAGTCCGTTGGGCTCTCCTCTAGCTGACGAGTAATACGATCCAGCGTAGCGAGCGTGGAGCGCAGCGAAGAGAGCGCTGGGGCAATATCCTGCGCACCCTGCAGACTGCCTTCGATGGCGCCAGCGTTAGTCTCTACTAATTGCTCAATACGCTGAGCAGCACGGGCCACATCATCGCTCGCCTCGGCGGCGCTCTGCATTACCAGCCGGCCATCTTGACGCAGCAACTGCGTCGCTTCCTGGCTAAGTGCGTCGATGCTGTTAAGTGTGGTCGTCGCCTGGCGGGTCGCCTCGCCGAAAAGCGCCATATTTTGGTCTAGAGCGTCCTGCTGGGTGGCAATCATTTCGGTGATCTGAGCAATATTGGTTAAAATACTGCCTGCCTGCTCACGGTTATTATCGTCAAACAGCTCGTTAACGTTTTTCAGAATTGAGTTGATGTTCTCGATCATATCTTCGCCTTCATCGAACAGCGTGGCGATGGGCGAAGGGTCTGCGCGTATAAACGGCGCTTCGATATCGGTTTCGTCAATCAGCAGCGGGGCTTCCGGGGTACCCCCGTGGAGTTGCACAGACATGCTGCCGGTAATACTGGCAAAGGCTAGTTTTGCCCGGGTGTCTGTTTTAATCGGCGCGTCATCGTAGACGCGGATATGGGCAATCACCTGCCGTGGGTCATCAGGATTGAGGTTCAGCTCGGTAACGTCCCCCACCTCAATACCGTTATATTGCACTCGGCTGCCGACCGATAAGCCGCTGACGCTGCGCTCAAAAAGAATACGGTAAGGCTGGTAGCTACGTTCGCCTGCTGCATAGCTCATCCATAGCGCAAACAGCAGCGCCGCTGCGGCGGTGCCCAGCGTGAATAAACCGATTAACACGTGATGCGCGCGGGTTTCCATCTACCCTCACTCCTGTGTGTAAGCATTCGTTGAAGTGGCAGTATGAGCACTTTGCGCGGCTCGACCACGCGGCCCATGAAAGTAATCTTGAACCCATTCATCGTCGGTCTCCGCGACCTTGTCGATGGTATCCACCACCAACACGCGTTTCTGCGAGAGCACGGCGACCCGATCGCAGGCGGCGTAGAGCGTATCCAGGTCATGGGTAACCAGAAATACGCTGAACCCCAGCGCATCGCGAAGGGTGACCAGCAACTGATCGAAGGCCGCCGCGCCAATAGGGTCAAGCCCAGCGGTGGGCTCATCAAGAAACAGGATGTCAGGGTCAAGCGCTAAGGCGCGGGCGAGGGCGGCGCGTTTGACCATGCCGCCAGATAGCGACTCAGGAAACTGCAGCGCAGCCTGTGGTGGAAGCCCGACCAACGATAGCTTGACCCTGGCAAGATGCTCGGCGTCTTCACGGGGTAGCCTGGCGTGTTCAATTAGCGGTAGGGCAATATTCTCTTGCAGGTTCAACGAGCTGAACAGCGCACCGCGCTGAAACAGCACGCCAAAGCGCCGCTCTATTTGGCTGCGCTGTGCATCGTCAAGCTCGTTAAGGGTTGTGCCGAGGACTTCAACCGTGCCGTCATTGGGGCGCTTCAGACCGACGATGCTGCGTAATAGCACTGATTTACCGGTACCCGAACCGCCTACAACGCCGAGGATTTCCCCACGTTCGAGGGTTAAATCTAAGTTTTCGTGAACAACATGAGTGCCAAAGCGATTGACCAAGCCTCGAACTTTAATGACCGCTTGGTTGTTTTGCTCTGTTGGTTTATCTGATTCAGTCACCAGCCCATCTCCATAAAGAATAGTGCGGCGACGGCATCAATCAGAATCACCATAAAAATCGATTGAACGACGCTGGACGTCGTGTGTTCCCCCACCGACTGCGCGCTGCCGCTGACCTTAAAGCCTTCAAGGCAGCCGATCACGGCGATCACAAAGGCAAACACCGGTGCTTTGCTAAGGCCTACCAAAAAATGCGTCACCGACACGTCTTTTTGCAGTGTGGCCATAAACTGGGTAAGTGAAATATCCAGCGATAGGGAGGTGACCATAGCGCCTCCCGCTAACCCGCTGAGCATACCTACAAAGGCGAGCATAGGCAGGCTAATCAACATCGCCATTACCCGTGGAAGCACCAAAAGCTCGATAGGATCTAGCCCTTGGGCCTGCAGGGCATCAATCTCTTCGTTGGATTTCATGGCGCCAATTTGGGCAGTAAAGGCGCTGGCGGTTCGTCCCGCCAGTAGGATCGCAGCAAGCAGAACGCCGAACTCTCGCAAGAATGAGAACGCAACAAGATCGATGGTATAAATCGTGGCGCCAAAATCCTGCAAAACGGTAGCGCCAAGGAAAGCCACAACGGCGCCCACCATAAAGGTGAGTAGTGCGACGATGGGTACAGCATTAAGACCGCTCTGCTGAATATGGGCCACGGTGGCCGTTAAGCGCCAGTGGCGTGGCCGCAATACCAGATGGAAGAGGGTGGCCACGACGAGACCAATGAAGGCCAGCAGTTGGCGCTGCTGAGACCAAAGCCCCACCATTTGTTGACCCACGCTGGCAAGCGCTTGGCTAATACGCGAATAGGTTGGGGGATCAACGTCAAGCGGGGCTTCCATGGCTTCGGCAATACGCACCAGCAGCGCCTGCTGCTCTTTCGGCAGTTCTGCTGCCCAATCCGCTACCGCCTGCGCTTTCTCAACGCCAATCAGCTCCACAATGAGTATGGCACCAGCGGTATCAAGGCGCGTTATTGCGTCTAGTGAAACCGTCGCATCCGTTGGCTTGCCAGGCTCAGTTCGAGTTTCACTGTGCTGAAGCGCCGCTTTAATATGGCGATAATTGGCAAGCGTCCACTCGCCTTTAAGGGTGACTGTTTGATCATGACGCGCTATCCACTCGCTTGGCATCCCCACTCCTTGGCGCTCTTGGTATCGATGCGCTTGTTTAGAAGTCTATGATACATTCAAACGAGCGTTAGTTAAAGCTAGCAGACGAATTGTCATTACTTTGATTTTCTCGGCCACCAATTAATGGCACGTTACGGCAAGATGGTTAGGAAAATTCACGCCAAGCGGCATAAGTACTTAAAAATACTCGTCCGGTAAGCGCCTCAAGGAAGTCACTCTTCTTGAGTTGATCCATCACCGGACCTTTGACCTCGGATAGATGCAGTTTTACATCGGAGTCTTTTAAGCGCGCATTGATCGCATCCAAGCTCTCTAGCGCCGAGGCATCGATCAGATTAACCGCCGAACAGATCAGCACCACGTGCTCAAGCTCCGGATGACTCGCCACTAGGTTATAAACGGTGTCTTCCAAGTAGCGGGCATTGGCAAAATAGAGACTCTCATCGATGCGCAGTAGGGCAACGGTATTGACCGTTTCGACATCGTGGCGGGTGGTGTTTCTAAAGTGTTCGGTACCGGGCACGCGGCCTACCAAGGCGCTATGCGGGCGGCTGGTGCGGTACAAAAACAGCGCTATAGAGAGGGTTACGCCGCTGATGATGCCAGCTTCAACGCCTTCGCCCAGCGTGAGCAGAATTGTAACTGCCATGGCGGCAAAGTCGCTGCGGGAGTAGCGCCAGGTTTGGCGCAGCATGGGGATGTCTACCAGCGTCCAAATCGAAACGGTGATTGTCGCGGCCAGGGTGGCGATGGGCAGATAGTAGAGCCAACCGGTAAACGACATGGTGACCAGTGCAATGCCCAGCGCTGCAAAGGCACCCGCCGCAGGCGTTTGCGCCCCTGCATCGTAGTTAATAACAGTGCGTGATAACCCTCCGGTTACCGGCATGCCGCTGGAAAGCCCGGCGGCTAAATTGCTGGCGCCCAGGCCTACTAACTCCTGATTGGGAGAGATGCGTTGGCGCCGTTTAGCGGCCAACATCTGGCCCATGGAAACCGACTCCACAAAGCCGACCAGACTAATCAGCAGCGCTGGGATTAGTAGCGCTCGCCACAGCGAGTAGTCCCCCCAGGGGAAACTCAACGCGGGTAACCCACCGGGAATGGATCCCACTACGTCGACGCCTTTATCGGCCAACTGCCAGTGCCAGGTCACCAGGGTGGTAATCACTACCGCAAAAACTGGCCCCGCTTTGGCGATCAAGTCCGCCAGGGTGTTTGGCAGGCCCATCTTGTGCAGGGTGGCTTTACCTTTGCGTCGCATAGCAATCAGAAACAGGAGGGTTCCACTGCCAATCAGCAAAGTGGGTAAGTTAAAGGTGGCTAAATTGGGCACCAGGGTAATAAGGCGCTCCACCAGGGTAAAGCCACTACTCTCAACCCCCAGCAAACTGCCAAGTTGGCTAGCTGCGATCAAAATACCCGACGCCGTTAAAAAACCGGAGATAACCGGGTGGCTTAAAAAATTGCTGAAAAAGCCCATTTTCAGCAGCCCCATCACGACCAGCATGCCCCCAGAAAGCAGTGACAGGATGAGCGCTGCCTGTAAGTAGGTCTCGGTACCTGTGGCCGCCACTGATGAGAGCGCGGCACCGGTCATCAGCGCGATGATTGCCACCGGCCCGACAGCGAGGGTTTTGCTGGTGCCAAACAGGGTATAGACCAGTTGTGGCAGGATGCTAGCGTACAGGCCTACCACGGCGGGTAGCCCGGCTAGCAGCGCGTAGGCCAGCGACTGGGGAATGACCATCACCGTGACGATCAAACCCGCCAAAAGGTCGGCCCCCAGCAGGCGTTTATGGTAGTGGGGGAGCCACGTCAGGATCGGCAAGTAGCGCTTTAGCATGGATTCCATAGGGTGTAAGAGTGGCAGAACAAAGAGAGTAAGGGATATTCCATTTCATTGCAGTGCTTATATTCATTTGCACGGCGGTAACTCTATGATGACGAAGCGCTTAATACTTCGCGTCTTCCCCCAAAGTGCTACTTCTTTCATTAGCGTAACACGCTAAGCTTAGCCACAAAGGGGAGTTAAGCCCCCCCTTATGTAGGGTTTTTGATACTCAATAACGTTAATAAAACGAGTACTGCTCATGCGCTTACTGCAATTATTAGTTCCGGTACTGTTCTTGGCGCTGTCGATAGGACTTGCCTTGCAAGGTGGTCTGTGGAGTTTTCTGGCGCTCCTGTTGGCCGCATTAGGCGGTGGCACTGTGCTGCTCAATGCGCTGGAAGGTGTATACCGGGCCGACCAACGTCGCCTTGAGCAGGGGCAGCGTGGCTTTAAACCGCTACGTGATTACCGCTCGCTGCGTGCCATGGCCTACCGGTTAATGAACCGCGCCAGCAGCACCGCGATAGCCTCGGCAGAAGTGTCGCACTATGCCGATCTGATGGATCAGCGCCTTTCCAAACAAGAGGCCATGGCCCGTGAGGCTTCCTCGAGCATGACGGCGATTAATGCAGCCATTATGCAGGTGAGTGCCAGCGCCAGCCAAGTGGCGGCGCTGGCAGAGAGCGCCCGGGAAGCCAGCCATCACAACCATGCCGAGCTGGACGATATTATCCAGGACATGAGTGATGTCGCCGAGCGCTCTAATCAGGCACTGGACATGCTGACCGCTCTGAACGAAAAAATTGAACGTGTGCGTAACGTCACCTCAATGATCGAGGATATCGCCGAGCAAACCCACCTCCTTTCGCTTAATGCATCCATCGAAGCGGCACGGGCGGGGGAGCATGGACGCGGCTTCGCGGTAGTCGCTGGCGAAGTACGCAACCTGGCGTTAAAAACCTCCACCGCGACGCAAAGTGTCGATGAGCTGGTGAAAGACATGCACGAGAGCGGCCAGTCAGTGGTCGCCACTATGGGCCATTTAATGACCCGTATCAGCGAGCGTTCGAAAGGATTACAAGTAGTTGGCAATAGCTTGGGGACGATGACGAAAGAATTTGATCAGGTACAGAGTGAAATCACTCGCGTCGCCGATGCCATGGGAAATACTCGTCAACACAGCCAAACCGTGGCGGACAGCCTGAGCCAACTGGAAGATGACGTTGATGAAGGCAACCGTAATATGCACG
The DNA here is from genome assembly GCF_037070225.1 of Vreelandella indica. Classification (NCBI taxonomy): domain Bacteria; kingdom Pseudomonadati; phylum Pseudomonadota; class Gammaproteobacteria; order Oceanospirillales; family Halomonadaceae; genus Vreelandella; species Vreelandella indica. Next base: position 100,226 of record NZ_JBANSO010000009.1, on the reverse strand, counting down.
ATTTGGCTGAGCAGGCCCGGGCGTTGATGGAAGCCGCTGAAGGGGTTGATGGGGAACTGGCTCAACAGCATCTAGAAGGGCGACACCAGCAGGTGTTTCATGCCGCGCGATCAACTGCCGATAAGTTGGGCAAGATGCTCGAAAAAGCGATTGCCAGTGGTGAACTGTCAGAAACTAAACTGTTCCAGCCCCATTACGAGCAAATCCCCGGTACCCAGCCGCCACTTTATAAAACCGGTTTCGATACCTTTACCGATAAGCACCTACCCACTTTGCAAGAACCAATGCTGAAACAGCTGGGTCTGAGTTACGCCATTGCCTGCGACCGTAAAGGCTATGTGCCGACCCATAATCAGGCAGTCAGCCGTGAGCCAACCGGTGACTACGCTCACGATCTCAAATATTGCCGTAGTAAGCGGATATTCGATGACCCGACCGGTAGCCGCTGTGGCGCCCATGAGAAACCGCTGTTGCTGCAGACCTACAAGCGGGACACCGGAGAAATCATGCACGACCTTTCAGTGCCAGTGTATGTGCAGGGCAAGCATTGGGGTGGCTTCCGCGTAGGTTATCAGCCGGAACGGGATACAACATCGACGCCTACGCTGAAAGCCGCCGCAGACACCGACTCACCACCACTTGCCTTAACTAGCCGTCGCGTAGCGCGGGCGTGACTGCCACGCTGACCAGGAATAGAGCGCAAGCCCAATCCAGATAAGCACAAAGGTCGCTAACTGGATAAGCCCCAGGGGCTCACCGAAAACGGTTAACGCGATCAGAAATTGAATACTCGGGTTGATATACATCAAAAAGCCCAGGGTCGCCAAACGCAACCGGCGGGCCGCGCCAGCAAAGGCCATTAGTGGCAGCGCGGTTAAAGCCCCACTGGCGACCAGTAAACTGGTCGTTGAAGTGTTCTGTAAAAAATGTGAGGTGTCGTTCCAGCTTAACCAACTCAAGGCGATCAGGGCGAGGGGGAATAGCAAAAGGGTTTCCACAAACAGTCCTGATAGGCCGTCTAGCGGCACCTGCTTACGAAACAGGCCGTAACTACCGAAGCTTAACGCCAGCAGCAAGCTGATCCAGGGCAGTTCACCAAGCATTACAAACTGGGTGGCAATCGCAATGCTTGCTAGCCCCAGCGCCACCAGTTGCAGTTTTGCCATCACTTCTCGCAACACCAGCATGCCGAGTGCGACGTTCACCAACGGCGTCAGGAAATAGCCTAAACTCGCCTGCAAGACCTGCTTGGATTCCACCGCATAGATATAGAGACCCCAGTTGAACGCGATCAATAGCGCACAGGCCAGTACACGTCCAAGCTTTTTTGGTTCGCCCAAAGCAGCAACAACGGGAGGCCAGCGGCGTAACAGGGTAATCAGACCCACCAAAAACAGGCAGGCCCAGATAATGCGGTGAATCAATATTTCAAAGGCGGGAACGCCGTCAAATAAGGCAAAAAAGAGCGGAAAACAGCCCCACATCGTATAGGCCGTTAGCCCAAACATAACGCCTTTGACTGCGTCGGGATCGCGTGTTGGAGTAGGAAGCATAGCAGCCTCATTATTTAAAGATGCTAATCTAGCATAAACATTGCAATAACACTGGCGGAACGGAGGTGTTTAATGACTAAACTTAGATCCAGCTTGGTGCAGTGCGATCTGCGCTGGGAAGACCCAAAAGCCAACCACGCTCATCTTGAGGAGTTGCTCGGTGAGCTGGATAGCCGTGATACCGACCTTATTGTTTTGCCTGAAATGTTTGCCACCGGCTTTACCATGAACTCGCGTGAAATGGCTCAGCCAATGGCCGAAAGCCAAAGTGTGACTTGGTTGCAGACTCAGGCGCAGGCCCGAAACTGCGTGATGACTGGCAGCGTGGCGATCGAAGAGAATGGCGAATTTTATAATCGCTTGATATGGGCAACGCCGGAGGGCGACTTAACCTACTACGATAAGCGCCACTTATTCCGTATGGCTGGCGAGCACGAGCGTTACGGCATGGGCAGTGAACGCAAAGTGGTGGAGCTCAACGGCTTTAAGCTGCTGTTAAGCGTTTGCTATGACCTGCGTTTTCCGGTGTGGATGCGCCAGCAGCCAGCAGAAGGTGAGCATTTCGAGTATGATGCGCTGCTGTGTATCGCCAATTGGCCAGCACCGCGTCGTCACCCCTGGCGTACGCTGCTACAGGCCCGTGCGGTAGAGAACCTAAGCTATGTGATTGGCGTTAATCGCGTTGGAGAGGATGCCAAAGGGCTGGCCTATAGCGGCGACTCCTTATTGGTCGACTTCAAAGGCGAACCGTTAATTGATCAACCTGCCCATACCCCGTTTATAGAGACGGGCACGCTGGATAAAACTGCCCTTGATGCTTTTCGTGAAAAATTTCCTGCCTGGCAAGATGCCGACCATTTTAAGCTGCTGCCAGGAGTGGGTTAATGATGCGCCTTGATCGCTTTTTAAGTGAAACCTCACCGTTAACCCGTAGCCTCGCCAAGCGAGCACTGAAGAACGGCGAAGTCACCCTCAATGGTGAGCCGATCAAGCAATCGGCTACTCAAATCGATACCGATAACGATGTGGTTGTTCTTAATGGCGAGCGGCTGGCGCTGGTAGGCGTACGCTATATTATGCTGCACAAGCCGGTGGACGTTGAGTGTAATGCCCGCCGTGGCCTTTACCAGCGCGCAATCGACCTGATTGATCTGCCCAAAGCCGAACGCTTACAGCCGGTGGGGCGCTTGGATGTGGATACGACGGGCCTGCTGTTGTTAACCGATGACGGCCAGTGGTCGCACCGTGTGACCTCGCCGCGCCACCGCTGCGCCAAGGTCTATATCGCAGAGCTTGCTGAGCCCATGGAGGGTGCAGCGGCTGAGTGGGCGATTGGCCAGGTGGCGGATGGCCTGATGCTGGATGGCGAAGAAACCCCGACCCAGCCCGCGACGCTGCGGCTGCTATCGCCCACCCAGGCGGAGCTTACGATTACCGAAGGGCGCTACCACCAGGTAAAGCGAATGTTTGCCGCCTTAGGGAATCATGTGAACTCTCTGCACCGCAGCTCCATCGGTGATTTAGCCTTGGATGCTAACCTTGCGCCCGGCGAGTGGCGTGAGTTGACTGACGACGAAATTGCGCTGTTCTGAATACTTAGTAAGTATTCTTTAGCCGCTGCCTGGAAGGGTAAGCGGCTTTATTTTAACTAAATATTTATACCGTTATCTTGTTATTTTAACTTCAGAAATACCCAAATTTTGTGCCACTCCGAAAGAAAGGTCGCAAGCTAGAACGACCACCGCCAATAGCGGTTAACCGTTGCTAAGCACTAAGATGATAAGTATTAATGCGATAAGTATTAAGGAGCTGAATTTTCAGGGGCTTAACTTTAAGGGGCTAGGTGAGCAGCAGCAATCAGCGCTTGGGTATAGGCGTGTTTGGGCGCGGAAAGCACGTCCAGGCAGAGGCCTTGTTCGACGACTTCGCCATCTTTGAGCACCATAATGCGATGGGCCATAGCGCGAATAACGGCAAGATCGTGACTAATGAACAGATAACTCAACTGCCTACGGGCCTGAAGGTCGCGCAGCAGGGTAACAAGCTGCTTCTGTACCGTGCGGTCTAATGCAGAAGTGGGTTCATCAAGCACCAGCAGTTCTGGCTCCAGAATGATCGCTCGGGCCACGGCAATGCGCTGGCGTTGACCACCGGAAAACTCATGGGGGTAGCGCGCAGCACAGCTTGCGGGCAAACCCACTTCTTGAAGGGTTTGGTTAACCCGCTGGGTGACTTCTTTGTCAGTCAGGTGCGGGTAATGAAAGCGCAGCCCCTCGCTAACGATATCAAACACCGGCATGCGTGGCGAAAGGGCGCCATAGGGGTCCTGAAACACCATCTGAAAACGGTGGCGCTGGCGTCGCAAATCATCACCGGACAGGGAGCTTAATTTATCGTTGCCAAGGGTAACATCGCCTTGGCTAGTGACCAGCCGCATGACGGCCGACGCCAGCGTGGTTTTGCCCGACCCTGACTCCCCTACAATGCCCAGGGTCTCGCCCGGCGTGATCTGAAAATCGGTGGGCTGAACTGCCACAAACGCAGGCGGCTGGCGTTTGAACAGGCCGGTCTTGGGGCGCTTGAAGCTTACGCTCAACTGACGAGCCGTTAACAGCGGTGGCGCTTGCTTAATGGCCTGGGGTCTGCCTTCCGGCTCGGCGGCGAGCAGCGCTTTGGTGTAATCACTTTGCGGGTGTTGAAAGACCTGTTCAACTGGCCCGATTTCCTGTATCCGCCCCTGATGCATGACGCAGATGCGATCCGCGTGACGGCGCACCAGGTTCAAGTCATGACTGATAAACAGCATGCCCATGGCGTGGTGGTCGCGCAGTTCACGCAGCAGGGCAAGTATCTCCTGCTGCACCGTCACGTCCAGGGCGGTGGTGGGCTCATCGGCAATCAGCAGTGAGGGATTATTGGCAATCGCCATGGCAATCATCACCCGCTGGCGCTGTCCGCCCGAAAGCTGATGAGGCCAAGCATCCAGCAGCTCTTCCGGGCGCGGCAGTTTCACTTGTTCGAGTAGCGCTTTGCAGCGTTGGCGGGCCGCCTGGCCGCGCAAGCCCTGATGCAGACGCAATGCTTCGCCAATCTGCTTGCCAACTCGATGGAGCGGGTTAAGCGACGTCATCGGCTCCTGGAAAATAAAACCGACACGATTACCGCGCACGTCGTTCCACTGGTCCTGGGTCAATGTCGACAGATCGGTATCACCCAGCCAACGCTCGCCCTTGATAGTCGCATTGCTGGGCAAGAGGTTGATCATCCCGAGCGCAGAGACTGATTTGCCCGACCCGGACTCCCCGACAATCGCCAGGGTTTCACCCGCATTGAGGGTGAGTGATAGCGCATGCACCACGGGCGTATCATCGAAGGCAATGTTGAGATTCTCGATGCGCAGGAGCGGGTTAGGCATTTTGTGTCTCCTGGGCAGGGCCAGCCTGGCGCTGTTGTACGTGACGGGGGTCGAAGGCGTCGCGCAAGCCTTCGCCAATGAACACTAGTAGCGAAAGCATGATTGCCAGGGTCATGAACGCCGTGATGCCCAGCCAGGGGGCATGTAAGTTGTTCTTGCCCTGCGCTGCCAGTTCGCCCAGCGAGGGCGCGCCGGGGGGCAGGCCGAAACCGAGGAAATCCAGCGCGGTCAGCGTGCCGATGGCACCGGTAAACAGAAACGGAATAAAGGTTAGCGTCGCGACCATGGCATTGGGCAGCACGTGGCGCCACATGATCAGGCGCGAGGGCAATCCCATCGCCTTGGCGGCACGCACGTACTCCAGGTTACGCGCACGCAGAAACTCTGCGCGCACGATATCGACCAGGCCAAGCCATGAGAAGAGCAGCATGATCCCCAGCAACCACCAGAACCCCGGCTGAACAAAGCTGGCTAAAATGATGAGCAGGAACAGCACCGGAAGGCCCGACCATATTTCAGTCACTCGCTGACCGATCAAATCAATCTTGCCACCAAAGTAGCCCTGCACACCACCAACCACAACGCCGATGACCAACGAGCCCGCAGTGAGCACTAGTGCAAAAGCAACCGAGAGGCGAAAGCCATAAATGACACGCGCTAATACATCACGGCCCTGATCATCGGTACCCAGCCAGTGGCGGCTATCCGGCGGTGCTGGGGAAGGGCGGGTCATGTTCATGTCCAGGGTTTGGTAGGAATACGGGATGGCTGGCCACAGCGCCCAGCCGTGCTCTTTAATCTGTTGCTGAATAAACGGATCCAGATAATCGGTACGCGTGGGAAGAAACCCGTCAAACTCGGTTTCGGGGTAATCCACCAGCAGCGGCACGTACCACTGGCCGTCGTACTGCATAATGATGGGCTTGTCGTTGGCGACCAGCTCGGCAAACAGACTAAACACAAACAGTGCCGTAAACAGCCAAAGCGATACGCGGGCACGGCGGTTGGCTTTAAAGGCCGCCAACCGTCGGCGGGTAATGGGCGAAAAATAAGAAGAAAGAGAGGCCATGATCATGACTCCCGGGTCGAAAAGTCGATACGTGGGTCAACCCACACGTAGGTCAAATCGGAAATCAGCTTGAGGATCAGACCGATCACGGTATACAAAAACAGCGTGCCGAAAATAACCGGGTAATCCCGCTGCATCACCGCTTCAAAGCCGAGCAGACCGAGGCCATCCAGGGAGAAAATCACTTCTATCAATAGCGCACCGGTAAAGAAAATGCCGATCATGGCGGCGGGCAGGCCCGCGATGATAATCAACATAGCGTTGCGGAACACATGGCCATAGAGCACCCGCCGCTCATCGGCGCCCTTGGCGCGAGCGGTAATCACATACTGCTTGTGAATTTCATCCAGGAAGCTGTTTTTGGTCAGCATGGTGAGTGTGGCAAAACTGCCGATCGCAGCGGCAATGACCGGCAGCGTGATATGCCAGAAGTAGTCCTTGACCTTGCCCCAGGCCGATAGTTGATCAAAGTTGGGCGACGTCAGGCCACGCAGGGGGAACAGGTCCCAGTAGGTGCCGCCAGCAAATAGCACAATCAGCAGGATCGCAAACAGAAAACCGGGAATGGCGTAACCGACGATCACCAATCCCGATGACCAGACATCAAAGCGGGAGCCGTGGCGCAGCGCTTTTTTAATACCCAGCGGAATCGAGATCAGGTAGACCAGCAGCGTGGTCCACAGCCCCAGCGAAATGGACACCGGCAACCGTTCGATCATCAGCTCGGTCACCGGGCGGTCGCGGAAGAAGCTGGTGCCGAAATCAAGCGTGAGATAGTCCGCCATCATGCCGATAAAGCGCTCGTGGGCGGGTTTATCAAAACCAAACTGCTGTTCTAGCTGTTCGATAAAGCGGGGGTCGATGCCTCTGGCGCCACGAGAATCGTCGCTTACCTGTACATCGGCACCGCCCATGTCCAAGCGCGTGCTGGCCATGGCGTCGGCACCCTCAAAACGTGCCAGCATCTGATCAATCGGCCCGCCCGGCGCCGCCTGAACAATCATAAAATTGAGTAGCATGATCCCAAAAAGGGTCGGAATCATTAGCAGCAGTCGGCGTAGGGTGTAGCGGGCCACAGAACACTCCGAGGTTTATGACAATGAAACCGTTGAGGATAAGCCGTTGCGAATAAGTCGCTGTAATAAAGCCCGTCTCAGCGGCGCTGGCGCTGCAGTTCTGCTTCACGCTCGGTATCCACCCACCATGCATCCAGATCCATCGCATACTCAGGAAAGGGTTCGGGATAGCCGAACTTGTCCCAGATCGCGATGCGGGTTTCGCCGGAGTGGTAGTGAGGAATGACGTAAAACCCCCAGCGCAGCACCCGGTCCAACGCCTGCGTGGCGGTGTCCAGTTCCTTACGACCATCGGCACTAATGATTGCTTCCACCAACGCATCGACCGCTGGGTGGGCGAGCGCCATCCGGTTGCGGCTTTGCGGCGCTTCGGCGGCGGCGCTGGTCCAGAAATCACGCTGCTCATTACCCGGGTTGTTCGACTGGGGAAAATGACTAATCACTATGTCATAGTCGTAATTGCGCTGCCGATTTAAATATTGATTGATATCAACGATGCGCAGCGAGGTCTGGACCCCCAGGCGGGCCATGTTGCGTAGCATGGGTTGAACCACTCGCTCCAGCCCTGAATCGTAGAGCAGTACCTCAAGGCTGAGTGGCTGGCCGGTGGCTTGGTTGACCAGCACTCCCTCTTCAACGCGATAGCCCGCGTCGCGCAAAAGAGCCAGTGCCTTGCGTAGGCGCTCGCGTAGGTTGAGGGGTTGGTCAATCGGCAGTGGTTCGGTGAACAGTCGGTCAGACCCATGGGAAGCGATTAATGCTTCCTTAAACGGTTCGAGCAGCGCTAATTCTTCCTGTGAAGGTAGCCCGGTAGCTTCCATCTCCGAATTTTGAAAAAAGCTTTCAGTGCGTCGATAGGTATCGTAGAAAATATTGGTATTAAGCCAGGGAAAATCGAACGTAAGGCTTAACGCTTCGCGTACCCGAGGGTCTTGAAACTTCTCTTTGCGCAGGTTGAAGACGAACGCCTGCATCATGGAGGGATTTACATCGGGCACTGTTAAGCGCTTCACTAAGCCCTCTTCGTAAGCAGGAAAGTCGTAGCCAATCGCCCAGGTGGCCGCGCGGGCATCCGTACGAAAATCTGTCAGGCCCGCTTTAAACGCCTCCCAGGCGATATCGCGGTCGCGATAGTAGTCGTAAACGATGCGGTCAATATTGTATCGGCCAACGTTAACGGGTAAATCTTTACCCCAGTAATCTTCATCGCGTTGATAAACAATTCGTCTGCCAGGGTCTACTTCGCTAATCCGGTAAGGTCCAGAGCCTGGGTGTGCCACCAGAGTGGGGGATGTAAACTCCCGGGGTTCCCAATAATGGCGGGGGAGAATGGGCAGTTGAGCAACGATTAACGGTAGTTCTCGAGAGTTGGTATCGCTGAAGGTAAAGCGCACTTGATGTTCGTTAAGAGCGATCACTTCGTCCACACCCGCATAATAGCTGGCATAAAACGGATTGCCCTCTTCCCGCAGCAGATTAAGTGAGAACACCACATCATAGGCGGTGACGGGTTCGCCGTCCTGAAAGCGTGCCTCAGGACGCAGGTCAAACTCAATCCATTTCCGCTCGGGGTCCAGGCGCACGCCTTCAGCCAATAAACCATAAAGGCTAAAGGGCTCATTGGGGTTGCTGGCCATCAAAGTGTCATAAATTTGCGAAACGCCGGTGGCCGGTGTGCCGCGGATAATAAACGGATTCGTTGAATCAAAACTGCCCCCCACGGCGGTATGGGTAATAGTGCCGCCTTTGGGGGCCTGGGGGTTTACATGGGGAAAGTAGGCGAAGTCTGCCTGTAGCTCTGGGCTATCGTAAAGTGATAACCCGTGAAGCGTTTCAATCGGCACCACATTGTTTGCATCTGTATTTAAATCGCCCACCACGTTGTTGCCGGTAGGGCGTTGGGATGAATCGATAGGGGGCGTTGCTTCTGAAGCCAGTATCGATACCGTTATTAACAAGCCACTGATGAGTAGAAACGCTTTCGCAAAAAACAGACCTCGCGGCATTGGTGACATCCCATGTGAACAAAGCCAACTAGTAAACCCGGTTTCAACGCCCTGAAAGTGTCAGTAACTGCCCCGGTTGTAAAGCGCTGGGGCGGTCAAGCGAATTCCAGCGTATCAAGTCTTGCTGGTCGATATTATAACGGGCCGCAATCGCTGAGAGGCTATCGCCCCTTTCAACGCGATGCGTATCTGCGCTGTTATTTTGCGCAAGCGCTTGGCTATTGCCCTGTGATAGTTGAGCCAGCACTTGTTTATCGACTTCTTCAGGCACCAGCAGTGTCTGTGCGCTGCGTGGATCGATACTGCCGTTTAGTAACCCTGGATTCAGTTCAACTAGCGCCATTTTGCTGACATCCAGCATTTGCGAGGCTTCAGCAAGACTCACTGCGTGGGCCAACTGAACTTTTGCGAAGGCGGGGTCGATGTGAATCTCAGGTAAGCTCACGCCGTACTTTTCAGGGTCGTTAATGATCGTAGCGATCGCCTTCAGCTTGGGAACGTACTGCATGGTTTCAGACGGTAAAGATAGATCCCAATAGTCGCCACTTAACCCTTGACCCTGTACCTGACGCTGAGCGCGATTGACGGTGCCAGCGCCTGCGTTATAAGCGGCCAGAGAAAGCATGAGGTCACCTTCGTACCATTGGTCGGCCTGCATTTCCAGGTAGTCCAGTGCGGCCTCGGTAGAGGTCAGAACATCCAGGCGGCCATCGTAATTACCATTACGCACTAACCCTAATGCATCCCCGGTGCCGGGCATAAATTGCCAGAGACCTGCCGCCCCGCGGTGGCTTCGTGCACCTGGGTCGAAAGAGCTTTCGACAAACGGAATGAGCGCAATTTCACCCGGTAAGCCGCGCTCACTTACTCGTTGAGTAATCCAAGCAAGCCAGGGGGTGGCGCGTTCGGTGATGGTGACAATGTTTTCAGGGCTTGAACGGTAGTGTTCAATCCACTCATCCACTCTGGCTTGCGCTTCTACTGGCAATGTTTTCTCTTGCCACTGGAAGCTTTTACGCAGAGTCGTCCAGGCATCCTGGGGTTCAAGTTCTAGCGCCTCCCAAAAATGGGTTTGGAAAGGCGTAGGATAGGGCTTTGTATCGGATGGCGACGTGGTAGCAGCGTTAGGTAAGGCTGTTGTCGCATTTGCAGTCGTTTCATAGGCTGGGGCAGAGGCTTGTGAGCTTGCCGCAGCGGCTAACATTAGGCCCATAATTACGGTACTGCCAGCGCTCAGCATTAAGCGCTGGCGAATCGTTCGATAGGTCATAGTTGCATTCGTTTGGTTTCGATAGCGTTCTTAAAAACGGTTTTTCCACTCGCGCAGAGTGGTAAACGTAGCGAGATCAGTATCATTAACACCCTGGGTGCCTGCTGCTTGGCGCACGCTATCTGTGCCCACGCGCAGATAGGGATTAATTTTCAGCTCGCGTCCTATCGTGCTGGGTAAGGTGGGGCGATCCAATGCCCGCGCCTTTTCACACTCCTGCAAGGCGTGTTTAACGTCTTCGTTTTCAGGGTCCGCAGCACGAGCAAACGTAAGGTTCGCTTGTGTATACTCATGGGCTGCAAAGACCAGTGTATCTTCAGGTAGTTCCGCAAATTTGTTCAACGCGGCAAACATTTGCTCTGGGGTGCCTTCAAATAAACGGCCACAACCGGCGCAAAAAAGAGTGTCGCCGCAAAAAAGAAGGGCAGGGATGCCCGCTGTGAAGTAGCTGATATGGTCCAGCGTATGGCCCGGTGTCGCTATTACGTCGAATAAACGGCCCATAATGCGGACTTCATCGCCGTCGCCAACGGTCTCGTCAATCCCTTCAATGTTGGGGTTGGCCGGGCCGATAACGTGAGGGGAGTAGCGTTTAATTAATTCCGCTAAACCACCGGTATGATCATGATGATGATGGGTAATCAGAATGCATTTTAGAGTTAACGACTCACGTTCAAGAAACTCGATCACAGGGGCCGCTTCACCTGGATCCACCACGCAAACGCTTTGGCTGGTATCTTGTCTTAATAGCCAAATATAGTTGTCGCTTAGAGCTGGGATCGGTGTCACGCTCATCATCGGCGAGATCCTTTAAATTGCGAAAATACAGAATTCAGTGACCAACATGCGTAAACACGCAAAACATCGCGCTTCTTAAATAGTAGCGCTAAATCGGTGTAACCAAGGCGTTGAAAAGCCGTTACTGTGGAGGGAAGCGCTGTTCATGTCAAATTCGACCACGGCCACGACACTCGCCAAGCGCTTAATAAGTTGCCAGCCGTATTGGCAGTCTGAGGCCGGGCGCTCGCTATGGGAAACACAGCGTGCCTGCTTAGGGCCCGTGGTGGAATCGCGCGTGGGCGGCCACAGTTTGGAATTGAGCATGGGGCCAGCTTTAATGACCATGTCGGCGATTCCTCATTCCATTCGATGGTCACCCACAAGACCAATGGCCGAGAATGAGAGCACCTTGATATGCCCGCCGGATCAATTAGCGCTGCCAGATCGCTGCTTAGATGTAATGGTTATTCATCACTGGCTGGAGTATTTAACCGACGCCCATTTCACCCTTCAGGAAGCCGCGCGGGTCACCGCTGACAATGGGATATTGGTATTGTTTGGCTTTAATCCGATCGGTGTGGGTGGGCTTGCCCGCCAATGGCGAAAACGCCAGCAGCAGTTTCCCTGGGATGGCACTTGGCGTTCTGTTAGTCGCCTGCGCGACTGGTTGGCGTTTGTCGACTTCGAGGTGGAACGCGTAGACTATTGCTGTTTTCGTGGGCGGATGAGTGCTAAATGCGGTGAATATTGGGAGTCGCTGGGGCGTAGGCATAACTTACCGCTAGGTGAGAGCTATATGATTCAAGCCCGCAGGCGTCAACGCCAAGCGCCAGTGCAACGTATGAAGTTTGGTTTGAAAGCGCCTGTTTCTCCCGCTTCATTAGGCGTTACTCGCTCAGGTTCATCGGCTCACTTTCAACCCTATCAAGAGCTCCCAACACAAGCTCAGACGCATCAATCAAAGGATCAAGAACTTGACTAAAGAGGCTGCCGGGCAACTGCCTCGGGTAACGGTGTATACCGATGGGGCTTGTCGGGGCAACCCAGGCCCTGGCGGATGGGGTGTGGTGCTGGCGAGCGGCCAGCATGAGAAAACCTTGAAAGGCTATGAATCAGATACCACTAATAACCGTATGGAGTTGATGGCTGCGATCATGGCCCTGCGAACGCTAAACACTCCCTGTGAAGTCGCGCTATGGACCGATTCACAATATGTGCGACAGGGCATTACTCAGTGGATTCATAACTGGTTAAAGCGTGGCTGGAAAACCGCCGCCAAGCAACCCGTCAAAAATGCTGAGCTGTGGAAAACCCTGCACGAAGAGACTCAGCGACACACAATAGAATGGCACTGGGTGAAAGGGCACAGCGGCCATCCCGGCAATGAGCGCGCCGACGCGTTAGCCAATGAAGCCATTGATGAGCATCACAAGAGGAGAGCATGATGCGCCAGGTGATCCTAGATACTGAAACCACGGGTATCGACCCTAAAGATGGTCATCGCTTAGTCGAAATTGGCGCGATTGAGATGGTCAACCGCCGTTTTACTGGCCGCACCTACCACCAATATATCAACCCTGAACGCCATATCGACGCAGAAGTCGTTGCCGTTCACGGGATTGACGACGCTAGAGTCGCCAATGAGCCGGTTTTCGCGAAAATAGCTGACGAGTTTTGGGCCTTTATCGAAGGCGCCGAGCTGGTGATTCATAACGCCCCCTTCGATGTGGGTTTTATCGACCACGAATTGGGTATGCTTAATCAGCAGCGTAAAACACCCGCATTGGGGCCAGTGCGCGATCACTGTGCGGTATTAGATACTCTGACGATGGCCCGGGCCATGCACCCCGGTCAGCGCAATAGCCTGGATGCATTGTGCAAACGTTATGATATCGATAACGGTCACCGCGTACTGCACGGCGCGCTACTAGACTCTGAAATTCTTGCTGAAGTTTATTTGGCGATGACCGGCGGGCAAACCGCACTGACGTTAGACGCAGCCTCTGCAGCAGAGCGGGAGCAGGCGGATACCTCCAGTGAAGGTCTGTCGATTCAACGTATGACGCTTACTCCAGGTCAGTTGCGCGTCGTGCGCCCAACTGACGAGGAGCAGGTGGCCCATAAAGCCAAGTGTGAAGCGCATCAATTGAATTGGTTTAAAGGTATGGCAAGCGATGCTTAGGCGAGAAATTCCCCATCATGAACAGGCCGGGCGAGTTATTCGCCTATCGCGCAGTATGCTGGCGCCTGCACCGCTAAGCGGTAGCGAGGAGCTAACCCCGCTACAACCCTTTCAGCCCTGGACAGAGCAGATGCAGCCGCTGTGTTATTGGGATGATGAGCCGGTCGCTCTGTTGGTTGAGTCCCAGGCGGAAAGTGGCTGGATTGATGGTCGACAGTGGATGAGCGAGCTTTCTACCGCTTGGTTCAGCCTACTTTCAACGGCGTTGCAGGTGGGTGCCTGGTTGGAGAATCACCGTTTCTGTGGCCGCTGTGGCGCGCCCGCTACCAAGCTTACCGCGGAATTTGCAATGCATTGCGATGCCTGCGGGCACCGCAATTATCCGCGTATCTCGCCCTGCATTATTACGCTGGTGACTAGCGGCGAGGCGATGCTGCTAGCGCGTAGCCCGCGTTTTCCGCCAGGCCGTTATTCAACCTTGGCCGGCTTTATTGAGCCGGGCGAGTCCGCCGAAGAGGCCGTTCACCGGGAGGTGTTTGAGGAAGTGGGCGTGCATGTTGACCAACTGCGTTACCACCAGAGCCAGGCTTGGCCGTTTCCCCACTCGCTGATGTTTGGCTACTTCGCTGAAGCGACAACCCGGCGTATTCGCATTGACGGGGTAGAGATTAGCGATGCTGCATGGTTTTCACCTCGCCAGCTACCATCACTACCGCCACCTTACTCAATTTCACGCGAACTAATCGAAACTCATTTGGCACGCTGGCGCTAAACATCGCCGCGTGCCGATATGTCATTACTCGCTAGGGAATAGGCTGGTCAGCTTGGTGGCCAGCATGACATTGCCGGTTGCTTTTAGCTTGCCGGTCATGAATGCCGTCATGCCATTGATATCGCCACTCATGATGCCTTTTAGCGTGTCAGTCGTTAGGCTTAAGCTAACGGAAGGATCATCGTGCTCACCCTCTTGCACATCCAGCGTGCCATCTTGGATATTTAAGTAGTAGCTGCCCGCGTCTGAGAAGTGGAACTGGAACACTTCGTTCATGCCCTTTGCCGCTTCAGGATTAAAGCGCGCTTTCAACTTCTCAAGGGTGTTGTTAGACATAACATTTCTCTCAATTAGGTAAATCAGACTCAGGCTAGCGATAATAGCCCAAAGAAACAATCGTGATGGCGAGCGAGATTATTTCATACACGCGTTTCAATCAAGAGTCGTGGTCAAACTCGCAACATCTTATCTGGGCAGAGCGCCCACCCTAAAAGACTCAAGCTTACCAATGGAGAACGTCGATGAATGAATGGATAGCGGAAATAGGTACGTTTGTCGTGCAAACCACCATCGTTATGTTGCTGATAGGCATTGGTTTGCTTTTGATGGCGCGAACGAAACAAGACAAAGAGAGCGACTTGAAACTTCACATTGAGCCGCTGAATGAGCAACGCCGCCGTCGCGGTCGTCGTCTGCGGCTGACGGCTACGTTACCAGGTGCCCGCAAAAAGCTGCTAAAGGTGTTCCGCAACGAAGACAAAAAACGCCATAAAGCGCAAAAAGCTAACCAAGAGTCTACCCATGAGCCACGGGTTTGGGTGCTCGATTTTCACGGTGATCTGAAGGCATCGCAAACTGAGCGCTTTGGTCAGGAAATATCCGCTATTATTGATGTTGCCGCCGAAAATGACGAGGTGGTGATTCGCCTCGAATCTGCCGGTGGCCTGGTACACGCTTATGGGTTGGCAGCCGCACAGTTAGACCGCTTGCGTACGGCAGGACTCACCACAACCGTATGTATTGATAAGGTGGCAGCAAGCGGTGGCTACTTGATGGCCTGTACCGCCCAGCATATCAAGGCAGCCCCCTTCGCTGTGATCGGCTCTATTGGCGTGGTGGCGCAAGTGCCTAATATTCATCGCTTGCTAAAACGCCACGATATTGACGTGGAGCTCCTCACCGCCGGTAAATACAAACGCACCTTGACCGTGTTGGGTGAAAATACCGAAGAGGGAAAAGCAAAGTTCCTCGAAGATTTAGAGAATACTCACCACTTATTCAAAAGCTATGTGGCTGAGCGTCGTCCCGCCATGGACATAGAAACGATTGCGACAGGTGAGATTTGGTATGGCAGCGAGGCCTTGCCCCAGCTGCTTGTTGACAGCGTGGGTACCAGCGAAGCTTATCTGGTCGAGCGTATGGCCGAGGCGCGCGTCTTTGTGGTCAAGCTTGAGCCCCCTAAAACAGTGACTCGTAAACTTGGTTTGGCAGTGTCGGAAGGCGTTGAAAAAGCAGTCCTCAAAGCGCTTGGCTTGATCGACGCCGCTGGTTGGCAGCGGCGCTGAGCATCGTTCTGGGCGATGGTTAATAACTATGGTTAACAGCTATGGTTATTGTATGACTATTAGCGCTGTTGAAAACTATAAAGAGCCTTATGCAGCATAGTGGTGTGCCAGGGTAGCAATCACCGCCTTGGCGCTCTCACTGCTCAGCGAATAATAGATGGTTTGTGACTCCCGCCGTGTATCGACGAGTTCATCACGTCTCAAAATGGCTAAGTGTTGTGAAAGTGCCGACTGGCTTAATGCAAGTTGTTGATTAATCTGCGTCACTGACAGTTCTTTTTCGGCAAGTAGGCAGAGTATTTGCAGGCGTTTTTCGTTGGCCAGCGCTTTTAGCAGGTTAGTCCCTGCCTCAATAGCGCGACAGTTATGTTCAAGCAGACGTGTAGCGGCGCTTGTAGAAGCAGACATAATGATCTCCTTGCCTACACTGTTACTTCAGCGTTTTTATGAGCATTGTTATACGTTGTAGTGGCATCGTCGCGTCGCGAGGATCAAGTTGTTCAATGATCATTAATTTAGCGAGTTTTGTCCAAGTCGCTGTTTAACGATTAATCAATGGTAGGCAGATAGCCACTTTCTTGTCGACAATGCTATTGGCCAGGCTGCTACTTTAGTCGCTTTTTAGCCCATAGTATGAGGGTGAGGCGTAGATTTACTTTATACAGTGTCAACAATTATCTCGTATCGTCATTACAATAAAGACAGAGACACCATGAGCCGCTACCAGCATACCTACCAGCAGTCGATAGAGCATCCAGAAACGTTTTGGGCCGAGCAAGCCAAACGAATTCCTTGGTATACGCCACCTCAAACTATCCTACATTACGATGAGCAGCAGCATGCTCGATGGTTCAGCGATGGTGAAATGAACCTTTGCTACGCTGCACTTGATTACCACGTTGAAAATGGCCGCGGTGACCAGGCGGCTATTTTCTGGGACTCCCCCGCCGCCCAGGCCAAACTCACCATTAGCTACCGGGATATGCGCGACAAAGTGGCTTTCTTTGCTGGGGCGTTGACGCAGTTAGGGGTGGAGAAGGGTGATCGCGTGGTGATTTATATGCCAATGATCCCCGAGGCGCTGGTGGCTATGTACGCCTGTGCCCGGCTAGGGGCCATCCATTCGGTGGTGTTTGGTGGTTTTGCGCCTCACGAACTGGCCGCACGCATCGAAGACGCCGAGCCCAAAGTGGTGGTGGCTGCGTCTTGTGGTATCGAGCTAGGCAAAGTGCTGCCGTATAAGCCGATGGTGGATCAAGCCATTGCGTTAAGCGCCCATAAACCGGATGCCTGTGTGGTTTATCAGCGTGAAGCGCACCATGCAGCGTTGGGGGCGAACGATCACGATTGGAAGGCGCTGGTCGCTAAGGCGCCGTTTGCCGACTGCATGCCCGTGAAGGGCACCGACCCGCTGTATATTCTCTACACCTCTGGTACCACGGGTAAGCCCAAAGGCGTTATGCGCGACACGGGTGGTTATGCGGTGGCATTGGCTTACTCGATGCAAGCGATCTACGCCATGGAACCAGGTGAAGTGTTCTTCACCGCTTCTGATGTGGGTTGGGTAGTCGGGCACTCTTATATTGTCTATGCCCCCTTGTTGCTGGGCTGCACCACGGTGGTATACGAAGGCAAACCGGTCAAAACGCCCGATGCGGGCAGCTTCTGGCGCTTGATAGAGGAGTATCGGGTAAAGAGTTTCTTCACCGCGCCGACGGCCTTCCGGGCAATTAAAAAAG
Organism: Vreelandella indica; assembly: GCF_037070225.1. Classification (NCBI taxonomy): domain Bacteria; kingdom Pseudomonadati; phylum Pseudomonadota; class Gammaproteobacteria; order Oceanospirillales; family Halomonadaceae; genus Vreelandella; species Vreelandella indica. Next base: position 82,799 of record NZ_JBANSO010000009.1, on the reverse strand, counting down.
AAGATCCTGACGCCAAGCTGCTGCAGAACTACGACATCAGCAGCCTCAAACATCTGTATGTGGCCGGTGAGCGGCTAGATCCACCTACATTTCATTGGTTGGATGATCTTCTTGACGTGCCGGTGATCGACCACTGGTGGCAGACCGAAACCGGCTGGCCCATCGCGGCTAACTTGCCAGGTATCGAACCGATGCCGACCAAAGCGGGGTCGGCGACGTTCCCCGTTCCAGGCTTCAATGTTCAGGTGCTCAACCGTGATGGCGAGCAGGCTAAACCTATGGAGCAGGGCAGTGTGGTCATCAAGCAGCCCATGCCGCCTGGTTGCCTGACGGGCGTATGGCGCGACGCGAAGCGCTTCCATAGCGCTTATATGGCGGCATTCCCCGGCTATTATTTAACCGGGGATGGCGGTTATTTTGATAAGCAGGGCTATCTATTCATTATGGGCCGCACCGATGATGTCATTAACGTGGCAGGGCATAGACTCTCGACCGGTGAAATGGAAGAAGTAGTCGGCGCTCATCCTGCCGTTGCCGAGTGCGCGGTCATTGGGATTCATGATGACTTGAAAGGGCAGCTGCCGATCGGCCTGGTGATTCCTAAAGATGGTTTTGATGGCGATGAAGCGACACTGGAGGCTGAACTGATTGCGCGGGTTCGTGAGCATATTGGTCCGATTGCCTGCTTCAAGCAGGTATTAGTGGTCGACCGCTTGCCCAAAACCCGTTCGGGCAAGATTTTGCGTAAGCTGTTGCGCACGATTGCCGATGGTAAAGAGTTTGGTATTCCTTCCACTATTGATGACCCCACCAGCCTAGCGGATGTTCATGCCGCCATGCGCGAACGCTCGGTAGGCGCTGCAGACAAAGCCACGCCGCTGGATTAACGATTCATAAGCACAAGTCGCCCGATAGTGAGGGCGGCTTTCATCTTTCGGCCTTTTTATGCTCTGAATTTTAATAACCTGACTTTTAATAGCCTGACTTTTAATACCCTGCAGAAGCCGTATAATGCGCTCCCCAGAATAGCGTTCGCTAGTTAAAACTGATCTAGCGATGTGCTTACTACCTCGAGGGTTCCCTAACCCCTCTTATCTGTTAAAAAAAGGTCGATCCGCATGTTTGCATTGAGTGAGACTCAGCACCGCCGTTGCCTCCTGGTAATGGTGGCTTTTCATATTGGCATTATTGCCGCCAGTAACTATCTTGTTCAGCTGCCGTTTACGCTGTTTGGCTTTCATACCACCTGGGGCGCGTTTAGCTTCCCGTTTATCTTTCTAGCCACCGACCTAACGGTTCGCCTGTTTGGTAAAGGGCCGGCTCGATCGATTATTCTGCGCGTTATGCTACCTGCGTTGCTGGTCTCCTATGTGGTGTCGGTGGTATTCCCCCGTGGCAGCTTTGCCGGGGTTGAAGCGCTTTCGGAGTGGAATCTGTTTGTCGCCCGCATCGCGCTCGCCAGCTTCTTGGCGTATGTGATTGGACAATTACTGGATGTTCAGGTGTTTGACCGCTTGCGCCAGTGGGCCTGGTGGGTGGCGCCTGTGTGTTCGACAGTGCTGGGTAATCTGGCGGATACCTTTGCATTCTTCTCGGCAGCGTTCTATAACAGCCCAGACCCGTTTATGGCCGCGAATTGGATGGAAATTGCTGCCGTGGACTATGCAATCAAACTCGCCATTAGTCTGCTGTTCTTCCTGCCGCTGTATGGTTTGTTGCTGGCCTGGCTGACGCGCCGTTTGGTGGTCTGGACAGGTCAAATGGATACTGCACCCCGTACGGCCTAATCGTATAAAGCCCACCATAATCGCCAAGGCTTAGGAGCAAGCATGATGAACGTTGCCACTGTTGATTTGCACTTTATCGATATGCCCGCCGACGATGCCGCGACGGATGCCACGCCGCTAGTCGTGATACATGGCTTGCTGGGGAGTGCCGATAATTGGCGTTCGCATTTAAAAGTCTGGCAGCGTAGCCGCCGAGTGATTGCGCTTGATCTACGTAACCATGGCCGCTCACCCCATGCCGAGGGAATGCGTTACGCCACTATGGTGGATGATGTGCTTGCGCTAATGGATAAGCTCTCGATTGAGCGCGCGCATGTGCTTGGCCACTCCATGGGCGGCAAGGTGGCGATCAGTTTGGCGCGCTTGGCGCCTGAGCGAGTGGCATCGTTAATGGTGGCCGATATTGCGCCGGTGGCTTATGAGCACGGTCACGATGATGTGTTTGCCGCGCTGGATAACGTGCGGCAAGGGCAGCCCAAAAATCGCCGTGAAGCCGATGACCTGCTGGGCGAACATGTCGATTCCCGACCGACACGCTTGTTTTTAGCCACCAACCTGATACGCAATGAAGACAACGTGATGGCGCTACGCGTTGGGCTGGATCATATCAAACAGGGCTATAGTGACATTATTGGCGTGCCGGATGGCGAGCAGCCCTACGAAGGTCCAACGCTGGTGTTGCGGGGTGGCGATTCTCACTACGTGGCAGACGATATGCTACCTACATTGCGCGACGTGCTGCCCCGTGCCCGCGTGGTAACGCTCAAGAACGCCGGTCACTGGCTACATGCTGACCAGCCAGAAGCGTTCCAGCAAGCCGTCATGGCGTTCATTGACGCTCAATAGGGCAGTCTTAACCGAGCGGGATGACCGTTAGGCCATGTTGTTCCGGGGAGCGCAAAAAACGGTTCAATATACGGTAGCTATCTATATCAAAGCTTGCGGACGCATCGGCCAGGGTTTCGGCCTTTTTAAGGCTTGCCGCACTGCCCAGGTAGCACCATTGGCGAACCACGTGCCATGCAGACGCTGTAGCGCCCGCTGACTTCTCCTCAATAGCAATACTGCCCGGCCAGGGCCACACATTGACCTGTAGCTGGGTGAGTGCTTCCTGTGCCCGCTGGGTATGTGCTGCTATCGACTCCTGTCCATTGCATGCCCCAAGGCACTTACCCACCTGATTGGCAAAACAGCGGCCCTTACCTTTTTCAAGCCCCAGCACTCGCGGGCAGAGCTTTTGCTCTTCAGCAACAGCAATTAATGTGTTTTTAGCCTCTCGTGAATTGCGGAACAAACCGTACAGTGTGCCACTGATTGGCAGGCTCATGGCGCTTCCGCTGAGCAGTTCCGGATGGTCGGCTTCTGCCTCCCAGTGCCAGGTGGTCAGCTTGCGCTGCTTGCGTAGCTGCCGGTTCATAATCGGCATTAACGTTTTCACCAGTTGCGCCTCACGCAACTGGGCGCCTAAGTCGCCAGCGGTTTCTTCCCATTCGATATGTTGCACCTGCTGAGCTAGGCGCATCTCTTTATCGTCCTGGTGATCACGCTGAAAGTGGCCTAGTACGCGGCTGCGTAGATTGACGCTTTTGCCCACATACAACGGCAGCCGATTGTGACCGTAAAACAGGTACACACCAGGGCAGGTGGGCAGCCCTTCAAGCTGAGCGCTGTCTAAATGGGCGGGCAGTGTTCGATGGCGGCGCTCATCACCTAGAAGGTTCTGCCATGCTTCTTCACTGTGCTCAACTTGCCACGTTTGCCAGAGTGCCCACAGGGCATCCACATCATCACCAGCTCGGTGGTGGCGGATAGGTGAAATGCCGTAGCGGTTAAGTAGCGCTTTCAGATTGTGCTGACGCTCCTGAGGCGCTATACGCCGCGATAAACGCAGCGTGCATATCAACGAGGCGCGAAAATCCTGCCCCGCGCGCTTAAACTCATTGCGCAAAAAGCTGTAGTCAAAGCGCGCATTGTGAGCAATCAGTTGCCCGTCGCCCAGCCACTCACGCAGTGATTCGGCGATGTGGGTAAACCGTGGCGCCTCCCTCAGCATATCGTCACGAATCCCTGTGAGCTGAGTGATTTGCGCGGGCACTTTGCATTCTGGGTATATCAAGCTCGACCAGCGCTCGACCAGCTCACCGTTAACAACTTTCAGGGCGGCGATTTCGGTAATTCGGTCGCGGGTTGCCCGGGTGCCGGTGGTCTCAACATCGACAAAGATTAATGCTGTTTCGCTCATGCGTCGCCAACGTAGTGAGAGAGCTATAGGTATGGGATGATAAGCGGTATGTGGTTATAACGTGTGCGGATCTACCGCTAAACGCGATACCGGCAACACATCGCTGGTAATGCCCGTTTGCTGCAAGAAAGTTTCAAAGGCGGCATACCGTCGGCTATCTAGTGCTGCTGGGTTAAGCGCCATGCGTCGCAGGATGTCCTCCCAGGCCCCAGCATTAATATCATTATCGAGCACCGGGTGGGTACTAATGAGCAGCTCCCAGGCAGCATCAGGATTGTCGACGATCCAGTGACTCGCCTGCTCAAGGGCAAGCACAAAGCGAGACCACGTATCGGCGCGGCGGGCAAGGGTATCGCTATTGGCCAGCACTACTAAGCCGTCACTACGGGGAATATCCAGCTCATCGAAACGAATGATGTGGGTGTTAATCCCTTCCGTTGCTAGCTGCTGAGGAAGGTAGTGATAAAAACCATCCGAGACTGCGTCGATTTGGCCTTCCCGCATTGCTCGTATTGGGTCGAAGTGTAGGTTGACCGGTGCTGCGAAATCATCGGTTTGCTGAACTGAGCGGGGTAGTAACCGAGGAATACTCAGGTCGCGGCCTTCGCCAGTGGTATAACCGTAATGTAACCCTGCCAAGGTATTTTCAGTTTCCGCTTGTTCTTCCCCCGTCACAATGACCGCCGTAAGCGACGTTTCAATCAGTGTCGCAATCCGGATAATCGGCGCACCGTTATGGGCTTGTAGATGAAGCAGCGGCTGGCGCGTTAACGCTAGATCAACCTCGCCTGCGGTTAGCAGTTTGATGGCGATGGAAGGGTCGGCCGGTGACTGAATCTCTACCTCAAGCCCTTGGTTAATATACAGACCTCGTTCTTTCGCAATCACCAAGGCAGCGTGCTGTGGGCTTAGGTACCAATCCAGCATCAGCGTCAGGTGTTTAACCGGCGGTGGCTCAAGAGGCGGGGCCGGGGCAAGTGCCATTGTGGGCGCTGCTTCGATATCACTTTCAACGGGTCGCCATAGGCCATCCGGCACCTCAACGTCGGCATCTAACGTTAGGGGGGCGGTTTCTTGACTGCTTTTTTCGCTCTCTTCATTTGCGTAACTAGCTGAATTAAAAAATAATAACGTAAAGATTAGGCTCAGCAGGACAGGGGGCCAATAGCATGACAGGCAGCGCAACATAGTCAGTAACTCCAAATGCTGTAACGGCGAAGTGTAGCCGCCTAGGAAAGCTTCTGACTAGCCCTTTAACCACAAGGGCGCGCGGAGAAGACACAGTAAATTCAACAGTTACATGTAATAATAGCGCTGTATTGATGTAGAGACGGAGAGTCATGGACGCAATTTATATGTTCTTTTTGGTAGGCGGCTCACTGATGGCGCTCAGTATTTTGGCCAGCCGCTTATCGTCAATGATGGGTGTGCCACTACTTCTGATCTTCCTTGGGCTAGGCATGCTAGCGGGTGAAGAAGGCGTGCTAGGTGTTGTGTTTGATGACTACTCCATGGCTTTTGCAATCGGCCATCTCGCGCTCGCCATGATTTTGTTAGACGGTGGCTTACGCACCCGCCTCAAAACCTTTCGGGTTGGTTTTAAGCCCGCGCTCTCTCTCGCGACCTTTGGGGTCTTTATCACCAGCGCCATTGTTGGCGTAATCGCGATGTGGATTTTTGATCTCACCATTGTGCAGGGCCTGTTGGTCGGCGCCATTGTTGGTTCTACCGATGCCGCTGCGGTGTTCTCCATGCTCAGTGGCCGCGGGGTCAATCTTAACGAGCGGGTAGGGGCCACGCTTGAAATTGAATCGGGTACCAACGACCCGATGGCGATTTTCCTCACCTTAATGCTGGTAGAGCTGTTAGTTGGCGATATTGGTGGCCCTACCGAAACACTGCTGTTTTTCATTTCTCAGTTTGGTATTGGTTTGATTGTTGGCCTTGGCGGCGGCTGGCTAAGCGCTAAACTGTTGCGCTGGCTAGACTTGGCGCCGGGTCTATATGCGATGTTGGCATTAGCGCTTGGCTTCAGTGTGTTTGGCCTAACCAGCGTGCTGGGTGGCAGCGGCTTCCTGGCCATCTACTTGGCCGGTTTGATGATTGGTAATCAGCCGGGGCGCCATCTCAATTTTATCCTCCCTGTTCACGATGGCCTCGCATGGCTTAGCCAGATTGGTCTGTTCCTAGTGCTCGGCCTGCTGGTGACGCCGAGTGAGCTGTGGGATGTAGCATTGCCTGCCGGCTTGGTGGCGCTGGCGCTTATCTTTATTGCGCGCCCCTTGGCCGTGCTGATTACCATTAAGCCGTTCTTTAAGTTCCGCTGGCGGGAAACCTTCTTCATTGCCTGGGTGGGCTTAAGAGGGGCGGTACCTATCGTGCTGGCTATCTTCCCGGTGATTGGTGGCGTCGAAAACGCTTCGCTCTACTTTAACGTCGCGTTTGCCGTGGTATTGATGTCGCTGCTGATTCAAGGCGGCTCGCTAACGCTGATGGCCAAGTGGTTGAAGGTAGAAGTGCCGGTAGGCACCGTGCCTAACCGACGCGGCCCGCTAGGTATTTTGCCAGAAAACGATTTTGAGCTATTTGTTTACGGCGTAGAGAACCAGGATTTGGAAGACGTGCCTATCCGGCTTCTCCGCTTCCCATCCGGGGCGCTGATTTCGGCGCTGTTTCGCAACCACACCATGCTTCACCCCAAGGGCAGCACGCGCTTAAAACTTGGTGACGTGATTTGCGTTATCGGCCGTTCAGAGGATCTGTACTCCCTTAACCGGCTGTTTAATGGCGATGCCAAGCTCAAGCAGGAGCGTGCCTTCTTCGGTACCTTTACCCTGGATGGCAGCGCGCAAATGCAGGATATCGCCCAGGCCTATGGCTTAACACTAAGCCCCGGTGAGCAAAATATGACCCTAGCTGAGTTTATTGCCCTACGCGTGGGTGGGCACCCGGTAGTCGGGGATGACGTAGACTGGCACGGTATTCATTGGGTAGTCAGCGATATGGAAGGCGGAAAAATTACCCGTGTCGGGTTACGTTTGTACTAAAGGCGTTGACTTCCAAGGGAAAGCTGTTATTATACGCACCCATAAGCCGGAGGGATGGCAGAGCGGTTGAATGCACCGGTCTTGAAAACCGGCATAGGTTAATAGCCTATCCAGGGTTCGAATCCCTGTCCCTCCGCCACCAAGCTTATAAAGCCCTGTTTTTACGGGGCTTTTTTCGTTTCTAGGCTTTCTTTTTTCTTCCTAGTAACGCCTCGATACTATCCACCGGTTCTTTAGCGTGACCAGAACGTGACTGGAGCTTGGCCACCGCGTCTCTTGCTCGGTGTGGCGCAAGATGCGCATAGCGCTCGGTCATGTTAATGGTGGAATGTCCCAACACCTCCTTTACATCTGCCAGCGGCACACCTTCCGACACTAGCCAGCTTGCGCAGGTATGCCGCAAGTCGTGAATGGTGAAGTCCTTGATGCCCGCCAAACCGCACGCCTTCTTAAACACTGGATTAGGGTAGACGTAGCGACTTCCGTCTCGCTTGCAAAATACCCAAGGCGAAGAGGCGCAGTAGGTTTGTGAATATCGGTGGCGACGCGTTAATGCCGCCATCGCGGAATCGTTCATTGGTATGGTTCTTCGCTTGCCACCTTTGCTATCCTCTGGCTCTAGGGTTATTAAGGCGTGCTCCCAATTCACACGCCGCCATTCCAACTTTAATAGCTCGCCTTTCCTGGCACCGGTGTTCAATGCCATCTCAATGAAGTCAGCCAAGCGATCGCCTTCCCGCGTCGACTTGGCTTTTTCTATGAGCGTGTCCGCTTCCTTGCGCGTGATCCAACGAACACGTCCAGGCGGCTCTTTTAGCATTCGACCCTTCACAGGGTTGGGTAGTGGCCACTCCATATGAGTAACTGCATGGGTAATCATCGCCGCAAGTATCGCCAGCTCCCTGTTGATAGTTGCGGGTCCTACGCCTTCACTTTGCCGAAAAGCGATAAAGGCGCGGACATCCGCGCCTTCTAACGTGCCCATCACCTTGTCGGCACCAAGGAAGTCGTAGAGCTTGCCGGTTCGCATTTGAATATCTGCGAGCGATCGCTTGTCCTGACTCGCTAGCAGGTATTCTGTTGCTACTTCGGCAAAGCTGCGTTCCGGTGCTTCATTCCAGTAGGCTTGTCGGTAAAGCTGAGCTTTCCATTTTCCTTCTAATGCCTCTGCGGCTTGCTTATCGGTCGTCCTAGTAGAGCGTCTAACCTGTTCGCCGCCTCCCGGCGGGGTAAGTTTGACCCACCAGTAAGGCGAGTCTGGGCGCTTATACGGCATGGCTTTCCTCCCGTTATCGCGCCGGGTGCATCGGTAGTGTCGCTTACCGGTGCATCTCCGGCAATCATCGCTTTGAGTGCTTGTTTGTTGACGTAGGTCTTGCCGCCGATCTTTAGCCCTGGCAACGTGCCCGCCTTAACCCAGCGCGATACGGTTGCTGGGTGGCACGCAAGTTCTTTAGCAGCCTCATCACGGCTCATTAACATTTCGCCCATGGTTCTCTCCAGACACAAAAAAACCGCACAATGCGGCCGTTGGCTTTGTAAGCTCTAGTGGTTGTTATACTGGAATCTACCTACCCGGCTATTTCGGTTTTCCTTTTGTAGCCAATGAGGGCGGTAAGGCTTAGCGGCGCGGACTTGGCTTAGCGATAGGGCCTGCCCATTCCAGCGGCGCCCATCCGGGCAGCATTTCGTGATTAGTAAATCGCGGGCTAGTAGTCGGCTGGTCGATGGCTTGACCTCCGACTGTTACCACGTTGACGTAGTTTTCTAGCGGGACGGTGCGCGTTGCGACGGACACCTCAGCCATGACAGGGCGGTTGAAGTTCCAGCCGCGCGCCCAGTAGTGGGCGCTGCCTCCTGCGTCCATGACTTCCTGGAGGGCTGGCGGCTTTTGCCGCCATTGGTATCTAGGCATCATTGACCTCCTTGCATGGCTCTTCCTCGTCGTTGATTTCTGAGGCGCTGCCTGGATAGCCCTCTTTAACAACAATGGTGTGCGTGCCGTACTGGGTAAGCGTCGAACCTTTGCCCGCAATACTGCCGAGAAGGCCAAATATTTGACCCGTTCGACCTAGGTCCATGTCGTTAAAGCTGCCACCCTCGATGGTAAGGGTTAGGGTGGCGCGCTCGTTTTGATTGGTGCTCATGGGCGATGCTCCCCTAGGCGACTTTAAGCACAGTACGCTGGCCGCTGGTATTCATCGGCGATATCAGCCCGTTTTGCTCCATGGCTTCCACCAGGCGCGCCGCGCGGTTGTAGCCAATTTTGAACTGCCGCTGGATTGCTGCCATGGAGGTCTTGCCGGTCTTAGTTACAAACGCTACCGCTTGCGGGTACAGCGCATCTTCGGCGTCGTCCGGAGAGGACTGTGGGTCTGACGCTTCCGCTCTAACTGTTTCACCACCAAGCCACTCAATGATCCGATCTACTGAGTTGCCCAGCGCCCCCGCCATAGTGATGAAGTCTGTTTCCAAGCGAGCAAGGGCATCGTCACCATCGTCAGAGTGGTCAGCCTCTTCAATCAGCGCGTCGCCAAAGCGCAGCGACTTCAGCGATAGATCGTCGTGCATGACAAAGGACAGTTGGCCCTCAAGCGAGAGCGCTAGCTTGCTAGCCTGACGCCCACCTTCTAATAGCTGCTGCATTTCGTCGCTGTCTAGGTCAACTTGCCGGCCTTTTACAACGCCGTCGTCGCCTTTGGCTTTTAGCTCGACGCTATCACCAAGTTGCAGATCGGCAGGCCGTGACGCGGTATCACTTAGCCAGGTGGTCATCGCTCGCATAGGCAGCGATTGCGTAGCCAGTGGCGTAACTTTGAGACTCCCCAGGGTTTCGCGCAGTAGATCAAGCACATCCTCAGCGCGGCTTCGGCTAGAGGCGTCAACACCTATCAGGCCTCGCTTGGTATCCCACCAAAGGTCAATTTTATGGCTACGTACAAAAGCGCGCGGCATAAACTCTTCAGTCACTTGCTCTTTCAATGCGGTCTTTTCTTTCCGCGTCACTTTGCGGCCTTCGGCAGCCTCGATATCCGCTACACGCTCTTCAACTTCTTCTTTCACAACCGGCGCGGGGAGCAGGCGCTCTTGACGTAGCGCGCTCAAAAGGCGCTGACCTTGTATTTCGTGCATCATCTGACCGCTTCCTACACGGCCAGCAGGGGCAGCCCATCCAATACGGCGCGCATCGGCATCACCCAGTGGCTTGGCTCGGCCTTCTTCTAATATGACCTCCATTTGCTCTGGGCTAAGTAGTTGCTGATCGTGTAGACGGTAGAGTTGAATGTTTTTGAACCACATAGTATTTCTCCAGAAAACAAAAACCGCCTCAGTGGGCGGCGTTTGGGTTTGATATTGAGTCTACGGCTTGAATTCTCTCGCCAATCCAGCGCATGACAGGTACAGCCATGCTGTTACCTATAGCTTTATAGCGAGGCCCGTCGGGGCAGTCCTTGGCATTTTTTTTACGCCACGGGATGCATGTGTGGTTTTCTGGAAACCCTTGCAGGCGCTCACATTCGATGGGGGTTAGGCGGCGGACGGCGAGGTCATGAAGCGCCAAGTTTGGCCCTAGTGCTGTATCGCTGTTATCAGGCTGCTTGCCGTAGTTTTGCGTTATGGTCTGCGCAACTTGGCGAGTTGCCAGCACATGAGGTTTGTCGCCACCGCCAGTAGAGGCGCGCAACGCGGTAGCCACTTCGCCGCCTACCTCTGCAGTAGCACCGCCTTCGCGTCCACGCAAAGCGACGGTTACAGCCAATTGACCACCACCGTTAGGTAGCTTGCCCGCCATGGCTCTAAGTGTCGGAGAAAGGTCAGAAGTGCAGTCTCGGCCATCGTCTTTGCAGGAAAAAGCAATCGTGGCAACTGCCTGGGACACGCCTCTCGCGTCGCAGGTGTAAGCAGCTCCACTTTCTAGATACTCTTTACCTTGAGGGCCGGAAGTTGCAGCCCTTCCTATGCAATGGGGATGTATCGCAATCGCCTGACCAACAATTCCCGCGCCGCGCTGGCTAAACAACTCCTGATTGCTTGCGCCAATTCCGCCCGCATTGTGCGACTGACTTAGCGTGGGATGGGGCCCACCTTCCCAGTGGCTTGGGCTCTTAATGCAGCCTCCAGCATTACTGGCAAAGCTTTCCCTCGCGTCTCGGCTCGGCGCAGAATCCCCCGACAAGCTGTGGCGCTCAAAAAGTACCGCTGCGGCACGTCGCCAGTCTCCAAGGTGTCCGACAACGAACACACGGCGGCGTCTTTGGGCCACTCCGAAGTACTGAGCGTCAAGGATCCTGTAGGCCCACCCATACCCGAGTTTGCCCAAGCCCCCGAGGAAGGCTCCAAAATCCCCCCCCCTGTTGCTGGACAAGACGCCGGGGACGTTTTCCCATACCAGCCAGCGGGGGCGATGGCGCTCAGTAATGGCAAGATAGGTGAGGGCGAGGTTACCACGCGGGTCATCCAGTCCTTTTCTAAGTCCAGCGACGCTGAATGATTGGCACGGGGTTCCTCCGACGAGAACATCGATAGTTGCATCAGGCCACTCCTTAAATTTGGTCATATCGCCCAGGTTTGGCGTATCAGGCCAATGATGGTTAAGCACCGCTGAAGGGAAAGCCTCTATCTCTGAAAAGAACTGAGCTTTCCAGCCCAGTGGCTCCCAGGCGATGCTTGCCGCTTCGATGCCGCTGCAAACACTGCCGTAGTTCATAGAGGGATGGTCTCAATGTTATCGTTGATCCACTTCAGCTCGTCCGCGTGGGCAGCGTCCTGAAGCACAACGCGACCGCTAGGGTCGCGAATAATACGATGGTGGCCACCGCTGCCACGGCGGGGGATTCGCTCAATCTCGTAGCCATGTTTGGCCCATAGAGCGTTTGGGCTGTTGGGGCTGGGTGTGCCCATGACTATTCGTCCTCCTCTTCTTCAAGAAGCGGCACTTCCAGGTCGCTCATGTTGGAGAAGTCAGGATCGTCAGCCGTATAAACGCAGTTCAGGCAGTTGCTTTTACAGATGACGTTATTAACAGCCTCAAAGCGTTCTTGCTGCGTCATGACTCCACTCGCTTGGCCGTACGAAAGAACTTCTGCGTGCCTCGCCAGGAGCGCCCTATAAACTGGCGCTGGATGTCACGCTTGCATCGCCCGGTTGCCACTACAGTGCCGGGATGCCCACGACGCACAGCAACGTAGAAGTGGTCTTTACCGTTGCGCTTGTTAAGCAGTTGATTGGCTGCCATGCGTACAGCATCAAAGATAGAGTCGGCCTGATCGCCTTCCTTGAAGCGTCGAATGTAAAGCGTGCCTTTGGTAAATCTGAGTTGTGACATAAACCCTCCGGGCAATAAAAAGCCGCTCAATGGCGGCGGCGTTGTTGCGCGCAACGATGATCAAGCTGATGAACTCAACTGCCGCTCTCCTCGCGGGCCCAGCCCATGATCTTGTGCTTAATGAAGTCGCCTATGTGCGCAGCGACTGAACAGTGGCCCTTAGTAACGCCGTAGGTAGTGCAGTGTTCGCCGTGAGGCTCAGAGTCGCTTCCAGCCTTGCGGGCGATGATGATCACCTGGTCGTAGCCGTACTCCTGGGCGATGCGCTTGGCTGCTGTGATAGGGATTGGTTTCACTGCTCTTCTCCTGCCGGCTGCCCTGGCGTAGTGGCTGGCACTACCAACTACACACCCGCCAGCCGACGCACCCCAAAGCGGCCTTGCTTGCGATCTTTCGCAGGCGTTCGCGGTTTTCCTGGTGGCCAGCTAAGAGGCGATGCGCTGATATCGTTCATCGGTATCCTCCAGGCGTTTGAACTCAACGACCCACACCCATGGGTTAGCGCTCCAACCTTCAGGGCTGTGGATAGATTCCCAGAGCTGCCGGAATGCTTCCTGTGGTTGTTGACACAGCGCAATACCCTCTTCCAGTGCGTCTTTTGCGCTAATATCATTCAGCCGCTCAACGCGAACGCTGACGACCTCTAGCGTGATGCGTGAAGCCCAGCGCGGCATGTGGATAGATGGACGCCATTTAGGCGCGCCAGAGCGGTCGAACCCTTCACGAAAAACAGCAGCGGTGTAACCATCTGTTGGATGTTCAACCTGTTCGATAGTCCCGGTGCCAACGCTTGCGCGATAAGCAGTGCGCGGCAGCAAGGCATGTGCTTCACGTACCCACAGCCGATCACCGGGTTTGCCGTAAGGGCATCCGCGGTTATTGCGCTCAAGCAAGGCCATAAGAGCTTTAGGGTCACCCTCCCAAGGCTCAATGCTTTTATTAGTAACCATTCCAGGGGCTGGCTTTACTAGGCGCCGCGTCTGCGTTTTTCGTCCATCAAGCAGCGCGCGAACCATATCAGCGTTAAACAGTATCGGGCGTTGTTTCATTCTGCTCTCCACGTTGCGCGGCTTCGCTTAACCAGGCTTGCATTTGCAATAGCGTATCGCCGGGTTCGATTATTTCGCACTGGTTATTGGCGTGCTTGCCTTCGGGGTCATAGGACTCGCCATAGATCAAGCCGTAAGCGAGTGCATTTTCTTCAATGCAATCAGCATCCCAGCCCATGCCGCTTTCAAACAGGCCGCTAATGCCTTCTTGGGCAAACGCTGCCAGGGCGTCATGCTGCGACTTGAGCCTGGTAATCAGGCTAATGCACGGGCCGATCGGAATATCTTCACCTTCATTGACGAGCTCTGCTTTCATCGCCGTCAGCTCTTCGCAGGCGCGCATAAACTGCCTAAGCAGCGAGGCTCGCTCATCCTCGACCGCTTCAAGCTCTTCGCATACGCGATTGAGCTCTTCGTTTTCGGCCCGGTCCATGTCGCTAGGCCATACAAAACCTTCCGTCATTTAAGTAACTCCATTCTGTGCATGCGATCGGCAACGCGTGTGCTAAAGCGATGCTCAACGCGATGGGCGTGTTTCAGCGCGAACCACATGCGCCCGCCGCTGGCTTCGTACATGCGGTAACCGGCGTTGGTGGCGTGATTGTTAATGCGCTGCTGTAGGTCGGTAAGGCGGGTGATACTCATGCGACTGCATCCTCTTCCCGCTGCGCGCCTTCCGCTTGGCGGCGTAGCTCAGCGGCTCCACTGGCTATTTTTGCCGCCATCTCTGCGTCTGAAATGTGGTGTTCAACCAGCCTTTCTAATGCTTCCGCTTGCTTCAGCAGATCGCGGCGGGCCAGGCATTGGCTGGTGTCGTTATGGCTGTCGCGAATCAGCGTGAACATTTGGCTTATAAGAACCTCCTGTTCGTGTGAACCTTGCTCACAGTCGTCTATGGAGAGCCATATATTCCGCATGTCCGCTAACTCTGCTGACAGCGCCTGCTCTCTTTCCAAAGCGGCCATTAGCTCGCGCTTAGTGACGCGAATCTCATTTTCGTAGCTGATTGGCGTGCGGGCTGGTTCGGACAGCTTTAGGTCTTTGCCTTCATATACTTCGCCATTCAGCGCAGCTTCGGCCCGGGCGGCGATTACTTTGAGGCGCTTTGTCTGCGAGCGCGACGCTTTGGCCAGGCGCATAACGTGGTCAAGGGCATCTTCAAGCTGATTAACCGATAGCTGGTAAGGGATTTCTTTAGACATGGTGATTTCCTTCTAGGGGCAGCACATTGGCTTCATATTCGCCGTCGCCAGCTTCTCTAATGTCTTTGGCGGTGATGACGTACTCTCGGACGTTTTCAACCAGGTAAAAGCTCGGCTTGCAGTAAGCGTCCGCCCACGCCTCAATGAACGCTTTCAGCAGGGCGCCTTGCGCTGGCGTTACGTTGGGATATTCCTCTGCGAGCTCGCCAACATCGCCTTCCGCCGCCGCCTGCATTTGCTCGGTAACGGCATCGTAAGCGCCGGTGCTGTAGATGCTGCCGTGAAGCGGCTCGGAGCGCGTGCCTACATAGACAGTGCTGCCAGCCTCAATGCCATTTTCATTGATAAGCTCGCTGAGCGCGTAGGTGTTGAATGGGTCGCTTTCGTTAGATCCCCATACTTCAACTGCCTGGTCTACCTCTTCAGGCTTGCTTGCCGCTTCGGCGCGAACGATGCGCTCGTACTCAGCCATCAATAGAGCGATCGACTTCTCAATATTGCGCTTCGGGTCAGCGCTGGGCTTCCACGTACTGTCGTGCCAAGGCCAGATGGTAGGCGGCGGGGGCAGTTCATCGGTGCGAACCTGCGTCCAGCAAGCGGCGCGGGCGTAGCTTTCAGCGGCTGACGCTAGAACGCCTGGTGCATACGCATCATCGTTGGCAGCGTCGAACCCTTTTTCGTTGACTTGGCGGTGACGCTCTTCAAGCGCCTTGATTAGTGCAACACTCATTACTGGACTCCTTTTTGTTGTGCGAACCCAGCAGCACAGCGCGAATCTCGGCAAACCGAGCAGCGCTGTTACAGTTTCTTGGGTAGCGGTGAACAATCGCGTTGATTTGATCTAGCGTTTCGCTGTCGGCTTTGTGGGCAGCTACGCGAGGCAGGGTTTCAGTGGTTACGTCAGCACCGGCGGGCACGTCAACGCAGCTTGCAATCCGGTGCAGCGCTTCGGCTTGGGGCCTCAGCTGCGCTAGTTTTTCTTCGCCTCTTCTGCGGTGAGCCATTTCTTTCTGCTCAACCAAGACATACTGGTAAACCTCATGCTTCAGGCGTCTTAGTGCGATGCTGTCTTTTGCCAGCGCGTCGTTTTCTTCCGCTAGCGCAGCCTTCTCATCTAGCAGGTCTTCTTTATCAGTTAGCAGCTCGTCATTGACCAAACAGACGTGCTCTACAAAAGCTTCGCGCAGGCGCGCATCAACGGCCTGCGGCGTGCCGTGGTGAATGGCGATCATGGATGGTGGCTCCGGGGTGGGGCGCTGTTGCTGTGGAGGTGCTGTAGGTTAAACAGCGATGAAAAGCTGTGGCATTGCGGCAAGTTCATGTTCGCGAGCTTTTCGATCAGCTTCGTTAGAAATAATCTTTTCTAACTGACGCTCTGCAGACTCTTGCTTTAACTTATAAAGCGAAGAAAGTTTCTCAAAGTGTGATGCTAGCTTTTCTTCATCCGGTGTAAGTTCTGATCTATATCTATCTCTTTCTTCTTCAACCCAAAGAGGGAGATTTTCACTGCTCAGTCTGCTCAGCCATCTCATAGGTCTTTTTGAAGATTCCCATGCTTTGCCAACCCAGTCATCCCAGGCATGGTGAGCCTTTTCTTCACTCCCCCCGCACGCCAAAAGGACGCACTTAGGTGGAAAAGAGCTCGGAGTCTCAGCTCTTGCGTTTACTATCATTTCGGCAGCTTTTAGCGCCATTGCTGAAGATCGCTTTGCATCCTTTATCTTGTCTTCCGTTTTTATTATGTGTTCATTGAAATATTCATTACTGGACTCAAAAGAGAGCGCTCGCCTCATTAAAATTCCTGCTTTAGAAAATACAATCCAGATTTCTCCTTCGTGCTTGATCTTATACTTAACCACTCCCCATATTTCGCTATGCTCATCTTCCTGTGCAATTGGAAGTTGTCTGAAAACGGATAGCGTCATCTGCTTGCCGTTTACGTGTAACGCATTGATGGTTACTGCCATAGTGGAGAGTGACGCCTGCCGTGCTTCTATTTCCATGACAACCTCTGCGTCAGCTTTATGAATTAGAAGCCCTGTCTCGTAGGGCATACGGCCTGCTCACAGCCCTCCCGCGTTATGCGGTCAAGTCATCCGGCGCGCCAACGCCGGGTAGTACTCAACAAGGCCGGCACTGCGCAGACTGCGGTGGTTATTCCCCTTCAGGCACGCGACCCCCGACCATCCGCTGCGGTATCGCGTGCGACTACAATTGGGTTATTGCTGCTGAGCAGGCTGTTTCAGTGCGGCCAATCGGCCCTTGTAGGCTTCGCGGGCAATGTGCTGCTCGTTTTCGGGTAGGTGGCGCGCCATGTCTGCGGCCTCGGCTAGCTCATCATCGCTGCTGGCTTTCTTGATTATCTCGCATACGTAGGTGCAAGTAATTTCACCGCCAGGCCCTGCGCTCTGCTGCTCAGAATCGGGCAGCTGGTCGGCGGTTTCGTTCGGCTGCGCCTTGCCTCCTCGCTTCTCTGCAAGCTTGGCACGCGTTCGCGCCTGGGCAGTGTTGGGCAGCGGCTGGGCACCGGGCGTTGACTGTGGCTTTGGCGTTACGTCTCGCTCGCCAGCCTCTGCGCCGCGATCTGACAGCTCATCCTTCGTGTAAACCCCAAGAATCACGTCAGGGCAGTACAGTCGCGCCCAGCGCTTGATGGCAAGATAGGCTAGCTGCTGCTTTGGATCACTTGCCCAAAGGGTGGAGTTGCGCGTCTGCGCCTGAGTAAGCAGCAGCTCAAGCACGCGCGGATACTCTTCGCCTTTCATCGTCGCCCATACCCGAACGCCAAGCCCTTCTTCATCTTTTGATTGCCAGCCAGGTGCTTTGTACGTGCCTTTCTGCCCCTGCTTATCGATAAACTTGCCAATCACTTGCGACCAGTCGCCAAACCATTCGTACTCAAGTCGACCAGTGGTTGGGGCCATGGTAGTGATGACAGCATTCACAAGCTGCGCTTCATAACCCAACGTGCCCTGAACGACGTGCGTTTTTTGAGCCACTGCAAATGGGTTCATGCGCCATTGCGCGGCCTGCATGACTACCGCCATACAGTCGCCTGCGTTTCCCTGTAGGTGGTTGGGTACCGTTGATTTTCCGCTAGCCATTACTTGAGCCAAGTTATAAAGCTGGCTCATAGCGTTATGGTTGAAGAGAAGGTTTTGCATTTCTTCCTGCGTCTGAATGGCAGGCTCACCACCTGAGGAGGACGAGGGGGCTTGGAATTGATCTACGTTCTGATGCTGGCTCATGCGGCTTCTCCTTGGTTTTCGGTATCGGCTTCAAGCTGCTCACGCTCAGCCTTGCTGATCTTCGCTACACGACAATCGACGTAGCTGGTGGGCTCTACCTCGTAGCCAGCCCGCTTGACGATCTTGCGGCGGTAGCAACTGCCATCAGCGAAAGCTGCAACAGCGGCGTTGCCCATGGTCTTCAGGATCTGCGCACGGGCAGTTTTGGCGGTGGTTTCGAGCGCTTTGATTTCTGCCTTGGCGTCCTCTTCCACTTTCTTCCAGTGCTCCAGGTCGCTCATTTCAACTACGCGGCCATCAGTGCCTGGGTAAAGGCGCTTCAGCAAGTCGATCGCCTTGGGATGCTCAACATCAATCTCGGGCATTTCGCCGCGACAGATGGTGTCCCAAAGCTCACCCTCCAGCGCGATCAGGTCTTCAATGAGCTCATCGTCACGTAGGATTGGGTACCAGCGTGTTTCCCAGCCTGCGATGGTGACGACAAGGAAGCCCCATTCGTAACCGCTAACGGCTAGCTGCTGTTGCACTTGGATGAAGTAGTCTTCTGGCACTTCGCCGCTTGTACATAGGCCACCAGTGCCGTGTACGTTGTCCGGCTTGCCCCAGCCCTGCGAGAACTCCACGTTCTTTAGCTCGGCAACGCCGGGGCCTTTCACTGTCTTGCCGAATAGAAGCTCCATCCATGCGTACTGGGCTTCGCTGACACCCACAATCCGGCGGTCAAGGTTGGCCATCATGAAGGGGTGCTTGGGGTGAGCGAGCATGTAGTTGAAGTTCTGGACATTGAGCCCTGTGAACTCAGCGAAGCGTGACGCCGTGACAGGCTCCATGACATGGCCCATTGCCATCTTCATTTTGCGGCGATAGTTGGCGTCTGCATCGTCAGCAGCAAGCCCAAGCTTGCGCTCGGCAATCTCGAACGGGGTGCGGTGCTCGCTGGCACCGACAGCCGCGGCGGCTTCACTCGCGCCGATACCCAGCCCGCGAAGCTGTAACCACACCTCTTCAGGCATACCCAGCGTGGCAACACGGTAGTTTTCAATCAGCTCTTGGCGGGCGTCTGCAAATGTTAGCGTTGACATAGTGGTTACTCCTGGATGATCAAGTGACGGATGCGACCCGCTAAGAGGGCAGCGATAACCGCATCAGCGGCTGAAGAAAACAAATCGGCTTCGCTAATCAGGTCGGCACGAATAGCGTCAACCGCATCGCTAGGGCTGACGGCTTTGGGTGCGGGAGTTGATTGGATGGCCGTTTGGTCGCCGCCTGGGGCGCCCATGTCGACACTGACGACGGTGCGGCTTCGCTCGCCAGCGCTTGCGGCGGCATTTAAACGGCTCATTTCGATGGGACGGTTAGCAGGTGCCGTCACCGGCTCGACAATGTCCGGCTGCTCTGCCTCAGTACCAGCGGGAGCCGGGATCTCTACTTCCTCAGCCTTGGCGGCTTCCGCTTTTTGCGTCGCTTCAGCTTCGGCCTGCTGACGCTTCATTTCGGCAAGCTCTTCTTGAGCCTTGGCTGCGTCGATCATGCTGCCCAACTGCTGCATGGCCTGCTGTTTAGCGGCTAATGCCTCTTGCGTGAATTCGGCAAAGCGATCTTCACCGATGGGATGTGTGCGCAAGGCGTGGGCGGAAGCGGTCATCTCTAACACTGATTCGCCGATCAACTTGCCAGGCATTAAACGGATGTACTCGATCCCGGCCTTAATCTTTTCGACACGCTCACGCTCCTTGCGGTCAGCCTCCTCTTTCTCACGCTCCTTGCGCTGTTCTTCCGCTTTGATTTGCTCGTCGATCGGGTCTTCAAGCTGACGAAGGGCCGCGGTGATCGTTTTGGCCTCGTCGTCAATATCGCGGCAACGCTGAAGGGCGGGGGCCTTAATCGCCTTGCGCTTGTTTTCAAGCGCTGTCCGGTACCCGCGCACCTCTTTGCGGGCGGCCTTGGCTTCATTCATGCCCTTGGTGGTAGTAACTTCAAATACCAGCCCGCCGTATGTGTCTGCCAGCTTCTTCAGGGCGACGGCAGTGGGCTTGTACTCAGCAATCTGTAGCGCTTGCTCGTCAATGACGATGCTCTCCGCGCTTTCAGCAGTAGTAGTCATGGGGTATTCTCTCTTTGATTCGTGGGTAACGGATCGTGGTAGGGGTCTCGCTTCAGTTGTCGCTGGAGTGAGGCCTATTTGTATGGCTGTGGCTCGCCGTGACCTGAGCTAAAGCCAATGGAGTTGCGGAAGTCTTTAGAGGCTTTTTTTGCCTCATTCAGAGTATCAAAGGCTCCTATCCAGAAATAACGCTTCTTGCCATCTATCGTTTTTGTCGCTCTTGCCACCCACTTGCCGGTTTTGTTGTTCCTCCTAACCCCGCAAGCCCCAGACGTATTATTTGACTGGAGGCTTTTATTGGCATGGTTGAGCAAAGAGCCATCTCTTAAATTGACCCACCTGTTGTCTGTTGCATCGCGGTTTTCGTGGTCGATTTCTTCAGGCGGCTGACTTTTGGTCTTCAAAGCCCAGGCTATACGGTGGGCTTTGTATCTCCGCCCATTTAGCTTTACGCGTATTACCCAGGTGCTTCCGGCTCTTTCTTTGTTTCCGGCTACCTTTCCCGGAAACCGTGCATTCCAGATAGATGCAGCGCGTTGAGTTTTGAAGTGTGATGCTGGCCTTTTTTTCCACACAAGCTCTCCTGTTTTGGGCTTGTATGTAAGGCAGCGAGAGGCCATTTCGATATCTATTTCTATCATCATTAATGGCCTTTTTTATGCCCAGGCGCGGGCTTCTAGTGAGTCGATGTAAGCGTCAATGGACGCTTCGTCACGACTGGCCTGAAGGCTGGCTTCGTATTGCTCAAGAATGGCTTGGTCATCTTCGTCGGTGATTTTCGCCATCAGCCAACCCGCCTTGCGGCTGCGAAGATCGTAGACCGTGTACTCTATTTCAGGGCCACTCGGTGGCTCATCTGGGCCGCCACGGGTAGCGGGCTCATAGTTGATAACGCTGACTTGGCAGGGTATGCCTGCAATGCGCGCTTTCATCATGGTGCTGACCGCATGCCGGGGCAGTGGTCTTCAGCAATGCCACGGTAATCGGGATGACCGGTGCGGTCGTTAGGGCCAATGCCCCGCGCTTCCTCAGCAGCCCAAACAGCTACCTCGGCGCAATACGTCCGGTGCAGGCTCTCTTTATCGGCAGCACCTAGATTTGCCGCCAGTACCATGCCCAGGCCAAGAATCACCAAGGCCAAAGCGCTAAGTGTTTTCACTCGCATGTCAGCTCACCTATGGGTTTGTGCTATAAAAAAGACCGCAGTCTGCACATAAGCAAAAGCGGTCTTCTGGTATTTGTGGAAGGTGCTGCGAGCATCAGGACCGTTCCCCGTGACGCTCGCTAAAATCATTTTCAAGTCTAAATTTTTTAGATACAGCAGCGGCTTCATTAATGTCGTTAAAGGCACCCAAAAACCTTACCTTGCCGTTTGTTTTTGCTTGAGCGTGCCACTTATTAGACTGCTTGCTCCATACAACCCCAACAAAGCCGGAAGAGTTGCTTTTGGGCAGCTTGCTGTTTCTATTGTTGATGTAGCCGGTTCCGTCTCTTAGGTTTATCCACGCATTGTTAAGCGAGTCGCCGTCTTCATGGTCTATCTGCCAGGGCGGGTTTTCACCGGTAACCCATGCCCATATGATTCGATGTGCTGCATAGTCAGATCCCATGAACCTGACGTTTATATATGACCTTGAAGAGGATTCGCGTACGTGGCCAGCAGGCTTATGGGCATACCTTTTGTTCCACTTAGCATTGTGCCGGTTGGCGTTAACGTCTCTTTCTCGCCATATAAGCTCGCCAGTTTCGGCGTTGTAATTAAATTGCTTTCTAACTTCTTGAGGGTCGATTTCCTTGACCCTTGCGATTGCTGCGCCGGTAGCTTTACTCATGCCAAACCTCTTTAAGCTGCCGTTGTAGCGTCAGATCGGCGCGGAACTGATCAATCGCGAGCCGCAGCCGGTACCGACCTGAAGCGCCCTCATCCATTTGCCGCTCACGCTCTCGCTGACTTAGCGCGCCGACCGGTTTAGCTGGGGTAGTTGTTTTTTTCGCCATACGATCTCCTTGGCCATATAACAGGCCCAAAAAAGCCCGCAGCAGGCGGGCAACAAAAAGCCACCGCATTTGGGTGGCTTGTCATCAGTTACTGCGCTGCCCGTTATCCGGGTCGCTTTGCCTTAATAGGCGCTTCGCCTGCTTGCAATGCCCAGCGGTTGAGCTCGCGAACGGCCTCTAGCGCAGCGGTTTTAGCTTCATCGGCTTTAGCCAATAACTGGTGCGCGCGCTCCGTGTCCATTTCGTAAACGACATTGCTGGCTAGCCGCTTGCTGCTATCGAGCAACGCGGTCAGCGCTTCGATATGGCGAAAATGCTCGGCTTCCAGTGTATTGATTTGCTCGCGTAACACTTTGCAGCGGCCAATCGCTTCGTAGGGTGTGTCGGTCATAAGCGTTCCTTTTACAGCTTGTTTAGTGCAACCAATCTAGGGCTGGCGTCATGCCAATCTTCTGGGCCACGAACCCCATCAAGACCTTCTATTGCCGCTTCCTTTGCTAGCTTAACAAGATTTTCAGCGGGCAAGGGAAGCCAGGATGTCACCGTCAAAGTCCCTTGCCACCAGGCGTATGCACCGCTTTTGGTGCGCTGTGTTGCCGAATAGAAATAGGTTCGTTTAATCATTCATTGTTCTCACGCTCAATTCGTGAATCTTCGCATCTAGGTAGCGGCTGCCCTTGCGGTTACGGCCAGGCTTTCCCTATCTTCTCAGTCGCTACGTGGATGCCCGCTCTATTCTAAGCCGAACGGGCAGGCATTCATCTCACTATCGCAGTTAGCGCGTTTAGCTTGATTGCACGCTGTGGAGTCGCTTACCTCCGCGCTTGCCGGCGCCCGCCAGGGTCTACGGCATTCCACCGCGATTATCCCGACGACCCGCTAGGGTCAGCGTGCCCACCTGTCCGGCATGAGGCCGGACAGGTGCCCCCTTACAAAGCCAAGGGGAGGGCGTGATAGATTTTTAAAGAGCGTTTCCGGTGAAGCCGTGTGCCCCGTCGGTGTGTTAAATATCACGCATTGTGTTTTATCTGTCAACCACGATACGTGATATTTTGAATGTAAAAAACGAAACGTGTTTAAAATCATTAAATTACTCGCACAAAAAAACCCGCCGATTGGCGGGTTGGTGTAGTGGCTTATGGTTGCTTCTGGCCTGTCTAGTAGGGCGCTAACCGTCAACTCTTTCCTTCATTGATGCAATAATGCGTTTTGCCTTGGCTTGGCTGCATCCCGTTTCGGCGGCGATTTCCTTTGGGGTCTTGCCGTTCTGATGGAGGTCAGCAACTTTTTTGGGAAGAACTTCCATATCAAAAATTATTTTTGCTCTCTCAACTGCACCATATAAATGGTCTTGCTCGACGCTGTCGCGGTCAATGAAGAATTTTCCTGCAAAATAAATACGTTGCTGATGATTGCTACACAATCCCCATCCTGAAGCGTAGGCCAGCTCTTGCCCCAGATCCGCCACTCTCTCTTGATGTTCTTGGTATGCCGCTTCTTCAGCCTCATCATAAAGCGGATCATCATATTCATCATCTATGAAAGGGTCTTCATCGGTTGGGCTGAGCACAAGCGATTGCCACGAAGAGCGCCTGTAAGCGAAGCAAAGCCCGCTTGCAGAGAGCAGATAAATATCTATGCCTAATGGCTTGCTGGCTAACGCCTGATGCTCTTCGCGAGCTCTCTTCTCTGGAGCGTCATTGCCAAAGAAAAAGCTAAAATGGTGGCCGGGATTGTAGCCGATGGCGGTATTTTCGTATCCATCAGGGCAAGTTTTGGTCGTCTCGATAACCACAAGGCTTATGTTCTGAGCTGGCGAACCCTTTAGGCGGTCAATGATGTCGAGACCAGCATCAATTCTAGGATGGATAAGGCTATGAGCATTGAGCTTGGGTGTTTCAATTACTTCTAAGCAGGGAATGCCTTCCTCGGAAAACAGTTGGTGTATCGCCTTGATGTCTTTAGGGATTGTCAGCGCATCCCCGCAGACTGACTTAAGCTGCTCAATATCCGAGGGCATGTGGATCTCCTTTAGCGCAGTCTCATATCGGCCACTACCACGCCTACTACGCGACAGTTTCCATTAATCTTTATGTAGGGTTCGTGCCAGTCAGGATTTAGGGCCTTGAGCATTCTTCCGTGACCAGGCTCTTCAATAAACCGCTTGAAAGTCGCTTCGCCGGTTTCTGTTAGCACCGCCACTACATCTTTGCCGTTTTCCGCCGAGCGCTCGGGGTCAACATAAATAAGAGTGCCAGGCATATATTCAGGCACCATTGATTCACCAACTACGCGCAAAACAAAGGTGGTTTCTGAGGCGCCAGTAGGCCGTGGATGCCATGTTATGGCCTCAGGGTCTCTCTCAACGTGGCAAACCTCTGACCACGCACCAGCCTGTACCCAGCTGATTTCTGGGCAAGCTCCTGCTGTATTGGTTGCAGGGACAACATTGACTTCCGCCCCTGAGTTAGACAAATGCTCATTATGGCTAAGCTGATCGCCCGTCCAAAGATAGCCCTCTGTAACGCCAAGCGCCCTGGCCAGGAGCGTGACATCGCCGCTCTTTGGCTCTCTAAGTCCGCGCTCATAATTAGAAACACGCCCTTGGCTTCCCCAGCCGCAGGCGCGAGCTAGATCTGGCTGGGTCATGCCTGCCTTTACCCTCGCAGCCTTTATGCGCTCGCCAATAGACCCCACTGCATAGCCCCTTTCATAAAGCTTGCGCTCTGCTTGCGCTGCTGCTTTGTGCGTTAAACGCACATTATTAACACGCTGCGTGATTAAGTCACTCGACGATTCGTGATTGATGAAACCACAAAATGTGATATTCTCGGTTAAAACAGCCTGAGGCGATGACATGGACATTCGTATTCTCCGGGCCAAGGCCGACATGACACAGCGGGAACTCGCTGAAGCCTGTGACCTGGGCCAATCAGCAATTGCCAATTATGAATCTGGCACTCGCACTCCAAGTTTTGAGGTGGCGAAAAAGATTATTGCTGCAATACGCGCCCGCGGCGTCGACGTTTCTATTGATGACGTATTCCCCCTAAGCGCCGCCTAACAACCACTTTAGATATCAGTAGGAGACATCTCTATGTCCAGCTACCGACACCCAAGCCGAGACGCACTCTTGCGCGATGCATTAGGCCAGCTCAAAGAACAGCGGGGAGTGGCATGCGAGCGCTTTGCTCGCGAATTGAATCGGCAGGTGTTTGCTTCATGCCCTAGCAAGGCGGAATCCCTGCACCTGCCTAACCTGGGCGCTTTCACGTCTGTCTCCGAAGAGTACGACCACGCCGTAATGAGCTGGGCAAAGCGGGTTCAGCGGTGGGCAAGCGGCGCGGTGGAGTTCCCGTCGTGGCTGGAAGAGCCCTGGTGCGACGCACTTGAGTCATTCGGTGACGATTTTGCTCGCGTCGGGCTGGTTCGTCGTCACGGCTTCATGGGCGTTAAGCGTCCAGACAGCGACGATCAAATGGCATGTGGTTTTGCTGCCCTTGGCGCAATTAGCCGTGAAACGGGCGACGTGATGGCGGTCATGTCTCGCATGCTGCATGACAAGAAGCTCAGTCCTAACGATCTGCCGATGGCTGACGAGGCATTAACGGAAATTGACGACGCGATCGTAGCGCTAATGAGCACGAGATCACTGATTGAGCGGAAGGTGCTGGGACGGAATCCAGGCGTTCGCTTGGCGGTGGCTAAACAATGATGATTGACGGCATTACAACAGAATTGCTGCTGACCATGGGCGGGGTGGCAGCGGGCTCGTTTATCGCGGGGTGGTTGTCTGCGCCATCGAGCAAAACGTCAAGTGCTGGCGTGGGGGCTCACCCGCTGCCTTGCTTTCTATTCAAGCCGGACATGTCGCGTGCAGAGCAGGTGGCGTGCTTACGGGAGATGGCTGACGAGCTAGAGACCCGCCCAGCGCAGCAGGAGGGTAGTGATAATGCCTGACAGAACACCTACCAGCACATCCGGCCAAAACCTTCGGCATCGCTGGAGCAATTTTGCGGTGCTTTCCCATGCGCTGCGCAGCGGCGGTGTGCGAACAAAGAAACCCGCCACTTGTGGGTGTTCAATCTCTTCTATTTCTTTGTCCCAAAAGCGCTCTTTGAGGCGTGCCCACCATGCTCGGATGGTCATTTACCGTCCTTTTTCCAAAGAAAACGCCCCGATCGGCTGGCACCGCGGGGCGTTGATTCTTCCATCTGAAATACAGATGAGGTCTTGCAGATGAGTAAAGCAATGTTAGCTGAAACACAGGCGAGCGTCCAGTTAATGGCCGCTTATGTCAGCGTCGGTCAAGCCGCTATGGCGTATCACCATGCTGCGCTAGAGCGCAAACAGGCGCGGCGGCGATACGTGGAGCTTCGCAATGAGTGGCTTACGGATAACGACTACGGGCGATCGATGAAAGACGCCCTAGAAGCGCCAGATTTTTTTGAAGTAACAGACGACGCCTACAGGGCCTTTGTTGAGGCTCGTCGCATTGAGCGAAATGCGCTGCGCCGTCTGGAAAGCCAATGCCGTAGGGCGGGAGGTGACTCATGAATATGCCAATGGTGTTAAGCGGCCCAACGATGTCGAGTCTCGATCTGCTCAATGTGATTAACGCTTCTCGCCAAGAGCATGAGCAAAGCGCTATTCGCCGCAACGATTTTCATGCTCGCGTCGTTGATGAGCTGGAAGGGGAGTTTTACGAAACTTTCGTAATACCTGCCGGGCCTAGTGGTGGCCGCCCTTCACAAGGTTTTCGACTTAATCACGATCAGTGCCTATTGGTGTCAATGCGAGAGTCAAAAGCCGTCCGCCGCTCTGTGTTGGAAAAGCTGAAACTCAAGGAGCAGCCCTACCACCTGCCCGCTTCAATGGCTGAAGCGCTACGCCTTGCTGCCGACCAAGCTGAGCGCATTGAGCAGCAGCAGCGCGAAATTGAACACGCCATTGCCACTAAAGCGCAAATCAGCAGCAGCCGCGAAGCCTCGGTAATGGGCAAGCTGTCCGCTGCCAGTCGCAAGATGAAACAGTTAGAGCGTGAGCTAGGCCGAAATTCGGAAGAAGCAACGGTAACTGCCGTTGAGAAAGCGATGGGCTGCAAGTACGGCAAACAAGGCTTCCAGCCGCTCAAAAAATGGTGCAAGGCCAACAACATCGTTCCGAACAAGGTTCCATGCCCACGGTATGGCGAGGTGGTGGCTTGGCCTGCTATGGCATGGATGGAGTGCTATCGCGTCGATCTGGCCGAGCTTTTCGGCAGGGAGGATTCGGCATGAGCAATCTAGCCCATATATCAGACCACGAACGCTATCAGGCTCAGCAGCAAGCCGCGCCTGAGAGCAGGAGTATCCAAGTGGAAGACGGATACACACGAACCGCCAATGCGCTCGTAGAGGCT
The DNA here is from genome assembly GCF_037070225.1 of Vreelandella indica. NCBI lineage: Bacteria > Pseudomonadati > Pseudomonadota > Gammaproteobacteria > Oceanospirillales > Halomonadaceae > Vreelandella > Vreelandella indica. The sequence continues at coordinate 55,395 of NZ_JBANSO010000009.1, read as the reverse complement.
TTTATGCGCGCTCCTCTTACAAGTCGCGAGGCTCGCGTCATCCGGGTTATTGAGCGCATGACTTATGGCTGGAACAAAGCTGAAGACTGGATCGCTGCATCCGTCATAAGCGAGATGACGGGCATGCCAGAGGGTAAGTGTTCCGAAACCCTTAATAGCCTTATCCGCAAAAAAGTGGTTACTCGTCGTGGCGGTGGCCGTTCTCCTGTGCGTATCAACAAAACGGTTTCCGAGTGGGATTTCACTGCTCAAAAGGCGCGAGTTACCCCAAAACGGAAGGCCGATCCAGAATGGGGTGAGTCACCCCAAAATGGGGTATCTGAGTCACCCCAAAATGGGGTGACACCTAAAGACATGAAAGACAAACCCCATCTCACTACGTTCGATGGGGATAGCGATTCCGCTCCAGAAAATCCAAAGCCTGCTGCGCCGAAGAAACCTGCCAAAGCAAAACCGGCTGCACTTGATCTTACCGACCTGCCGAGCGGGGTTTCTGCCGAAGCCGCCAAGGCGTTCATCGATCACCGCAAGGCGCTTAAAAAACCGCTAACGCAGCGAGCCCTAACACTCGCGCTTGGCGAAGCCGTGAAGGCCAGCGAAGCAATCCCAGGCATGACACCGGATCAAGCGATTGACGAAGCCATTTTGGCAGGCTGGCAGGGCGTCAAAGCCCAGTGGTTGATCAACCGCCTGGGCGGGTGTGGTGCAAGCCCTCAGCGCAGCGACGGCCGCAAGGGCTTTGCCCAACCGATGCCGGTGGGCTCCTACGGCGCCAACGATCTCGAATTACCTGAATGGGCGAGGGACTAACCATGGGACAGCCACTGACGACCACCCCCAAGGTGCGCGGCCAGCTAGCCAGCATGCTAGCCGGTACCGCTGACACCAAAGCTGAAAACTGCCGGATTCATGGCGCGTTTGCCAACACCAAAATGCCTAACGGCCAGTGGGCGGGATGCCCTGAGTGCGTGATGGACGATGCCAAGGGCGTTAGCCAGGCAGAAGTGAGCCAGACCAACGAAACCAGCAGCCGTCGGCGACTTGAGAAATTGCGTGAACAATCACTGATCCCTAAGCGGTTTGTTGACAAGTCCCTGGCTGGATTTGAGGCCAGCAGCCGCGAGCAAGCCTACGTGCAGAGTGTTTGCCGCGCCTACGTTACCAAGTTTGATGAACGGCTGGCACAGGGTGGTGGGCTGATCTTCACTGGTAGCGTGGGAACAGGCAAGAGCCACTTAGCCTATGCGATTGGCAATGCACTGCTAGCCAGCGGTCGCGTGGTCATGGGCATTGACGTTTACGAGTTGATCGACCTGATCAAAGAGCGCGCATTCAGCAAGGAAAAGGGCGCAAGCGAGCGTGAGGCTATCCGCGCCTTCGTCGGTGGCTTAGACCTGCTTATTCTGGATGAAGTCGGCGCGCAACTGGGTACCGAGTGGGAACGCCTGATGCTCTTCAAAATCATCAATGAACGCTACAAGCAGATGCTTCCCACGATCCTGATAAGCAACCTTGAGGCTGACCAGCTCGAAGACTACATGGGAAAGCGCATCATCGACCGGATGCAGGAAGGTGGCGGCGCTACGCTCAAGCTCGACTGGAGTAGCTACCGAACTCAGCGAGGTGCCGCATGAGCGATATTTCAACTAAAGCGCGTGACGCACTACACCAGGTCGCCTTTGCCGATCGCCGTGAGGAGCGTGTAGAGATTCTATTGCGCTATGCCGTGAAGGAAGGGGCAGAGGCGTTACTCGAGCTGTTCGCTGATTTAACCGAGTTAAGTGAACAGGTAATCGATAACGGTAAGCAGCACGCCATAGACACCTTGATCCAAGAAACCGACCTGCATCCGTACTCTGCCGAAAAACTGAACTACCCCAGCCTGAAGGGAGCATTGGTGGGCCTAAAGCAGGCCGATCGCGTGCCTAAGCATGCCCGCGAGCGCGTATGCATGGGATGCGCTTATCGCGCGGGCACGGTGGCTAACCAGTGTTTCGATACCCAGCAGGACACAGACATGGTGCTGGAGAGCGCCGAGAGGTTCTTGTGCCATGCCCGTGGCGTTGATGAGGCAACTGGCGAGCCTACGCGGCCCTGTATTGGTCACGTCTATGCCGCCAAGGCGCATGCCAAGGTCTTTATGGAAGATCGGCAAGGCCCTAAGGGTGAGGTATGACACAAAAACGTTCCGCCACCCAGGTTGAGTATTTGATCAGTTCGCAAAGGGAGCTAATGCCGGTGATTGGCCAAGCGACTGAAATGGCCGTTCGCGGGCTTAGGGCTGGGCCTGTCCGGTTAATTCTTACCCGCGTAGAGGAAAACCGCACTAGCGACCAAAACAAGAAGCTTTGGCCGATGCTTAACGACCTGTCTGAACAAGTGACCTGGTACGGCTACAAGCTGACTCCAGCGGAGTGGAAGGACTTTTCAACGGCTGCCCTGAAGCGTCACCGCATGGTACCGGGTATGGATGGCGGCATCGTGATGGTGGGGCTTAGCACTAGCCGTATGAGCAAGCGCGTCTTTTGCGACCTGATTGAGTGCATGTACGCCTTCGGTACCGAGCAGGGCGTCCAGTGGAGCGAACCCGCGTTAGCGCTCTATGACCAGTACAAGGAGGCCCGCAAGTGAGAGAGCAATTCGGCAGAGAATACCGGGAGGCTGCGTAATGCTAGGTGAATGCGAGAAATGCACCGATAAGGCGATTGGATTCAATGATGATGGCGAAGCGCTTTGTAGCGACTGTTTGTTCGAGCAAACCTGTGAAGAGCTATGTGTCGATGAGTGGGAGGGCGACTAATGCTTCCCAATGAGTGCTACCTACCCACCAAGCCGCACCGGTCCCGCCAGTGGCTAAGCAATGTGCACGAGATTGATAGCTGTGTGCTGTGTGGTGCATGGGGGATACAGGCAGCTCACAGCAACCAACACCGCGGCAGAGACCAAAAGGCTAGCGATGCTCTGACCGCTGCGCTCTGCCCTAAGTGCCATCACGAGATTGACAACGGCAAGGAGCTGAGCCGTGAAGAGCGCCGCGCACGTATGAATGAAGCCATTGTGCTGACATTGGATCAACTGGCTAGACGACAGCTAGTCAAGGCGGTGAAGTGATGAGTATTTGGGTATTAATCGGCACGCTAATAGCGGGGTGTGCCTTCCTGATCGGGCTGGGCCTCCACCTAGCCAAGGACTGGGATGAGAACGGCGAACCGCTGGAGTACCGGGAATGACGCGTGATTTAGCCCTAGGGCGCATGAAGGCCGGGAAGATGAACCAGACAGAGGCGGCCTACGCCGAACTGCTGGAGGCTAATAAGCAGGCTGGCGAAATACTCTGGTACTCCTTTGAGGGCATGACGTTCAAGTTAGCAGACAACACGCGGTACACGCCCGACTTCGCAGTGTTGCGCGCCGATGGCCTGATAGAGATACACGAAGTGAAAGGTTTTTGGCGGGATGACGCAAGGATCAAGATCAAAGTGGCTGCTGAACTATTTCCCTTCCGCTTTATTGCCGTTAAGAAGCGCGCCAAGAAGGCTGGCGGCGGATGGAGTACGGAGGTGTTCGAGTGAGCCTATCCCAAAACCTAAGCGCCATGTTTGAGGACGTGGAGCCGGTTAGCGAAGAGCAGCGCCGCATATGGCAGGCCGAGGCTAACCAAGAGTTCATGCTGGAGCCTTCCGTGGTTACTAAGTGCCATACCTGCGGACATATCGCCTACATGGCGCGCTTGGGCTGCTGCAACCGAATGTGCCCAGATCAGCCCTTTGCCATGAACGTGAGCCACTACTACGAAAACTTCCAAGGCCAGTTGCTACGCCCTGGGCGTGACTGGATGCCAATTGAGCATCGACCGCTAACGGAGTGGGCGTGATTGAGCACCCCAAGGCGCTTGAGTGGCAGCAGATTAACGATTACTGCCTACGATCGGGCAAATACAGAGTTACTAAGTTTGGATTAAGCGGTGAAACGTGGTTTGCAGCTTATGTCGGTGATGATCGGCTAGGCATGTGGCGTAAGGCCAGCAAGGCTCGCAGCGTGGCAGAGCAGCACAGCAACAACGAATCGGTCTGAGGGGAGCAAGGGCATGGAGCAGGTCGAAGCGGCGGCAAATGCAGTAGTAGGGCGCAAACAAAGCGGTGGGCGTGGCGTACCAACGCGTCAAGAACAAGTGTTGCTAGCCCGCAGCGTAGGGGAGCGCTTACGTGAAGCGAGAGAGATCCAAGGCTATTCGCAGGTGAAGGCGGCTCAGCTCATTGGCTACTCAAACTCCACCAAGCTCGCCAAGATCGAAGGGGGCAAGGACTCCAGCCAGATACCGCTATGGGTCGTTAAGCGCGCCGCATTGCTCTATGACGTGTCTGTTGACTACCTGCTGGGCAACACCGAAAGCATGGAAGTAGATGAGCTGCGATGCCATGCCGCAAGAGACACCATCATCCTAATGCGCGAAGAGTGGGAGCGTCACCGCTGGCGTGACATGTTGGTTACCCGCAAGGTTCAAGATCAAGTCGCCGTGGTAGAGCAGCTAGTTTCCCTTATGTCTGACCAAATACATGAGGCGCAAACGGCCATTGCCCGCGTGGAAGAGCTAAACCCCCGCCGCTGGGGAGACGTAAAGGGCGGTGCACGCCTCCAATCAGCCGTAAGCTCTGCTGCTGCTACCGCAAGAACCGCCGATGCTCGCCTTAAGCGCCTGCACCGTGAAGCCAGCGCCGCTGCTGGTGGTGCTCAGCCTGAATTGGATCTGGTGTACAGCTGATGGCTAGGCTTTCATTAGAGCAGTGGGCGGAAGTCCGAAAAGACCGCGAAGAGAACGGCACTCCTTACCGGGCGCTGGCTGCTAAGTATGGAGTTAGCGATGCGGCAATAATCAAGCGCGCGAAGTCCGAAGGATGGAGCGCCGGTACTGGTAAGCACTCTTCAAAAAGTAAGCGTGACGTTAGCAAGAAAGTTAGCGCTAACCAGAAAGCTAACCGCCACGCTAACCGAAAACCGAAGCCTGCCCATCCCGTCGAGGATCTGGAAGAGCTGCCCGAAGAGCTCAAAGATAAAGCCGTACCGCTGGAAGATGCTGATTCTATTAGCTGGGAAGAGGACGACGAAGGGGAGGATGCCGTATCTCACGCTTTGACCCTTTCACGCGTGCGCACACAATCCTTAGAGGAATATGACGAAAGCCCTCTGACGGGAATCTTTGAAAGCGGAGGCTCCACTAAGTACCACCCGGCCTTCCCTGGCTTGGCTTATAAGCACTGCCTGTTAGGGGCTACGCCCGCCGATGTTGCCGCCTTGCTTAGGGTGACCGAGCAGACCATCTACAACTGGATGAGCGCGCATCCTGAGTTTGGTATTGCGATGGAGGAAGGGCGCGGGGTAGCGGATGCCAACGTGGCGAGCAGCTTGTACAAGAGAGCCACCGGCTTTACGCACCGGGCGACCAAGGTGTTTCAGTACAAGGGCGTGCCTGTGGTGGTTCCCTACACGGAGGTGGTGCACCCCGACACCAGCGCAGCGACCTTTTGGCTCACGAACCGTCAGCCTGAGCAGTGGAAGAACAAGGTTGAGGTTGAAGAGAAGCCCAGCATTGCCCTGGTGGATCGTGAGGCACGCCGCGAGCGCATCGAGGCCGCGCTAGAGAAGGCCGCAAGCATAGAGCGTGACATGCGCAACCGTGCCGATCGCTTAGGCCTGATTATCGACGGCGACACGGGGGGCATAGACGATGGCTAAAAAGCGCACCCTGTTACACGAGGATCCACGCTGGGAAGAGTTCAGCGACGATTTTGCCGGCGACTTGTGCGGTTTTGCTATCGACGTGGTGGAGTTGCCCCCGACCCCCCAGCAAATCACGCTCTACAACAGCGTGGCGCCTTCGCGCTCGATGGTGTCCGTCGCGTCTGGCCACGGTACTGGTAAAACCACCGCATTGGCGACGATCGTGCTTTGGCACCTGCTGTGCTACCCGCAATCCATTACGCTGCTGACCGCCAATGACATGGCCCAGCTTAAAGCGACGCTATGGAAAGAGATTGGCATGGCGGTCGAGCGTATCCGCCAAGGCCCGTATGGCTGGATAGCGGACCATATCGAAATACTCGCCAATGGCACCATGCGGGTGCTGGGGTTTACCGACACTTGGTTCGTGGAGTCGAAAACCGCCAACGAAAAAACCGCCAACAAAATGGCCGGTCGCCACGGCGAGTGGCTAATGATTATCGGGGATGAAGCGTCAACGCTGCCTGACGCCGTGGTAACCACGCTACGCGGTGCATTGACCGAGCAACATAACCGGATGCTGCTGACCTCGCAGCCGACCCGCAATGTTGGCTTCTTCTTCCGTACGCACCACGACTTGAGCAAGCTGAATGGCGGGGATTGGACGCCGCTGGTGTTCTCCTCTCTTGAATCGCCGCTGGTTAGCGACCAGGCGCTTAAAGAGCTCTGGGACAGCTACGACGATGATGAGCGTCGCGTGCGTCTGCTAGGCCTGTTCCCGCAAGAATCCGGCAAGCACATGATGAATCTGCCGGTGGCCACAGCCATGTACAAGCGTGGGCGCATCATCGGCGAAAACGAACCCTACGGCTGGGTAGTGCTGTCGGATATTGCCAGCGGTGAAGGGCTGCGCGATAAGTCCACGATCGTCGTCGCAAGGGTTATCGGCTATGGCGATCGCGGCCCTGACGCCAGGCGTGTTGAGGTGGTTTCCGTGCCAGTGGTGACCAATAACGTGCGCTCTAACGTGTTTGCAGGGGCCGTTGCCGAGCAGGGCGAGCCCTATGATGGGGTTTTATATGTGCCTGACTCTGGCGGCCTGGGCATCAACGTTTGTCAGGACTTGGAGGACTTGGGTAAGCCTGTGCACCGCATTAACTGGGGCAATCCATGCTTCCAGAACAAAAACAAAGAGCGCTACATGAACCTCCGCGCACAAGCGATGCACCAAGCGGCGCGCGCTGCAAAGGAGGGGAGGCTGGCGATACTGACCGGTGAGCATCGCAACGCCATGTTGTCGCAATCCAGCCGCATACCGAAAACCTTCACCGATCGCGGGCGCATACGGGTACCGCCTAAACACTCCAAGGAGTGGGAGGGCATGTCCTCGCCTGATTTGTGGGATGCGGTCTGTTTCGCGTTTATTGAAGGCCTGGTGTACACGGCTAGCCAGGAGAAAGGCGGCAATGAACGCACGCTGGGCGACACTTTTGAAAGCGAGGTCGAAGAGTTGTTTGGCGATGTCGTGTAGGATGGCAGGCCTAAACGTTCAGGCGAGGAGCCTACTATGTTGCGTGCTGTAAGCGTGCTGACTGCCACCGTTGTGGCTGCTTTTTCAGGGCCTTTACTGGCGATGAGTGCCGACGATGCCCGTTACATTGAGCAGGAATTCGAGGGCGTTTACTCGCAGTCTGACAAGTTTGTGCCTGGGGTTGGCGAGGTGGCTCAGTCACTGTTTCGGGTAGCACATGTCGAGGGCACACTGCTTATGGCGTTTAGTCGTACCTCGCTAGAACCGGCGTTTGAATCCGTTGACCGTGACAACCGGTCGGTCAATTTTCGGCTGGGGGAAGGAGGGCGACTGGCGACGCTGAAGCGTATGGGCGGCATGGCGGTACTGACAACGCCTACCCGTGGCACTGATTATCTGACCTTCGTGCGGCGTCCGGCAAGTGATGACTATGACGAGCTAGGTGTCGCGTTCTTGATGGCGAAGGGGTACGACGCCAGCGCTGCCGAGGGCATTGTGGCTGGCGAGCCTGCACAAGTGGGCCCTAGCTTTGATTGCAGCCAGGCAGGAACGGACGTTGAGCGCATGATCTGCGGTAGCGATCGGCTGTCTGAACTTGATAGGGCGCTGTCTAGCCTTTATGGCCAGGTGGTTTCTGCTGACGGTGACGAGGACTTTTGGCGTAACGACCAGCGCCAATGGATAGAGCAGCGTAACGATTGCCGGGTTGAGGCGTGCATGACCTACGAGTACCAGCAGCGGCTAGAAGAGCTGGGTGATGTGGTAAACTATCTGTCAAAACCTACTGAGTTTCAGTAGCGATTTAGCCATCAAGTGAGGTGCTGCAATGGAAGTGGTAATTCTGCTAGAGAGCAAGTTTTTCCCATATCGCGAAGCCATTGTCGAGTCGGCTTCGCGCGTTCTTCCTGCCGGGAGCAAGGTTAGCTCTGAAGCGCTCGCTAACGATGACATGGGCGGCGGACAAGGCGTGAGCATTGAGGTGTCTGAACGGGTGGGTGATGGTTTTGATCACACTCTACGCGGGAAGCTTGTGGACGCCATTAAGGAGCGCGCTGAGCTTGAGGCCTTTCGCGAGTGGTACAGCAGCTTCCCCTTGCGTAGCGGCGGGTCTCCCTTTGGTTCAATTAATTTATAGCGGGGCTGGTTCATGCAGTGGTGGAGATTTGCTTGCCCAAAATGTGCCGAAGGCACGATCGGCTACACGATCAGAGAGGCCGTTGAAGACGACCCGAAAGAGCTTGTATGGGATCCCAAAACATTCCTTTTCCACGGCGATGGCGTCACCAAGACAAAGCTGCATGACAATGTGTTCTGCGATTCATGTGATTCCATGGTCTTGTTTCATGACATGAAGCCTTGGCATATCACGCGCTGTGACGACGCCATGTCAGAGCTTTTGACTTCACGGCTAGATCATATATATGCCCAGAAAGGTGACCGTGATCGCTTTGGGCGTGATGATCGCGTAGAGCCTAGCGACTCCCCAAGGCGCGCCTTCGAGCATGGCGTGCGCTTTTCTGGCTCTTGCGGGCTTTCTGACAACCCCTATGTTGTTATTGAATGCTATGACCTTGCTGATACCTGGGAAGAGGGTCGGCAGCTAGGCATTGCTATTCGGCAAGGCAAGGTCTGAGGCGGTGATCAACCTACGCCTGATACGCTTTGTCGAGCGCAGGCCATGGCTAGGCAATATGCTACTGGCCTTGGTGCTTATTTCGCTGCTTATTGGCGTTGCTAGGCTTCTATTCGCTAGATAGCGTCGGAAAAGGCGCAAACTTTGGAGGTTAATTGTGATTGGACTAATTTTCTTTCCGCTTATTGCTGGCAAGACTTGGCGCTCACCCTCTGAGGCAAAAGATGCACTACGCTGCTGCGCGCGGACAGAGATGGTGAGAGTGACAGATAAGCACCGTGACGCGGTGCTCATGCGCCGCGGTGCTGAGAAAATGATCTGCGCAAAGAACCACAGACTAATGGCCAATGAGATAAAGCGGGTAGGGCAAAGGCATAAGGATAGCGTTAAGCTAATTGACGAAAGAGGCCCTAGCGCCTACACCATGAAAGCCTAGGGGTGCGCCTCCTGGAAGCTCGATGACTAATCTACGCTTGCATTGGGCTCAGGGCGAGATTATGTTGACCTACCAGCTACCGAGCAGGTGGCTTAGCAATATCAGCATTCGCTAGTGCATTGCTGCTGAATAAGCAGCTTAGAAATACTAACGCACGCCTTAGCATTATCTGCCGAGCAGGCAGCAGGAAGCCCGCCAAGTGCGGGCTTTTGCTTTTCTAGCGTTCGGTGGCGGCTTTATAGATCGTGGCGTGTTGCTTGGCTTCTCGCCACACCTTGGTGCCTTTTTCGGTGGGCAGCCCCTGGCGGCGCACCCACTCCCCGTAGGTTTCGGCTATCTCTGCCACTTCGTGCCGCTCGCTGGCGTTGATATATGCGCCTTTGCTCAGCATCGTCTTGATGCTCAGGCAGAACTCTTTTTGATGCTCGGGCGGTTCACGCATAATGATCATTTGCTTGGGCGCTGCCACGCGTTTGATTTCGGGTCGCGCTGCCCGTTCGGCCAGCTCTGCGCTGGCCGCTTGAATAAGTTCGATTAGCTCTTTGTCGTTGTAGCGTGAAAGGTTCATACCGCCCCCGCCCGCATCGTTTGAACGCCCAGCCGGTGCAGTAGTAGATGCCACATCGCAAAGCTCATGTTCTGCCGGGATTTAGCGCCGTCTTGTGCGGTGTACTTTCTAAAGCTCGAAGGATTGACGCCTACCAGCGCGGCAGCTTTGGCCCCGCTAATGCCGATAAAGCTACCTTCACCGACTAAGTGGCGGATCTCCCAGGCGGTGGGGGCTCGCCATTCGTCTGGGTCAGTGGTGAGTATATCGCCGGGTAGCAGGTCGGCAATCCAGGCGCGCTTAGGAAGCTCATGCCTTGCACGTTGGTGGGCGTATTCTGCAAGGTTCACATCCAGCGAGTAGCGCCCGCTTTCATCAACCAGCCAATAGTCTGAGCGGTCATCGATCAAGCCCGGCGTCATGTCGGGCAGTACGCCCGCGGCATGAAAGCCGTTGATAACGTTGCCGTGCATGTTGGTTAGCGTGATTAACGTTGTGCTTTCGTTATCCGCTTTTAAAGCGTTGCGAAGGTTGGTGATGGTTTCGCTTGAGGCATCGGCCACGCTGGCTTGGGTGGCGGCGTCGGTGACGATTTCGGCGCTGTATTTGGCGCCGTGTTTGGCGATGTAGATTACGCTAAAGCGCTGGCGGTGCGGGCCTACCGCCCCGGTGGGGGCGATAGTGAAGGGGCCAATGGTGAAGTCTTGTTTCAGCATTTTGATTACTCCGCGTCGTAGATGCGTTGTTCTTGCATGTCGCAGTAAAAGCGCTGCATCTGCTTATATTCGCCTGGGTTGCCTACGGTGAATTCTTGGCCCATGCCGGTAACCGTACAGGTGCGAATAACGGTGGCGGCGGGGTGGCCTTCGATGCCAAGGCGAATCATTTTTTTAGTTAGCGGCCTTGCGTCAACGCGGAATTCTTTGGTGAAGGTGTCGCCGATGTTAACGGTGCCCGCTTCCGCTTCTACGTAGTGAGTGCCGTTTTGTGCGATGCCGTGTTCGATAGTCATGTTGCCTTCTCCTTAGAGGTTCAGGGCTGGCGGTGTGCCGTCCTGATGTGGTTACTATAGCTCCATTGGAGCTATATGATCAAGGATAAAATAAGAAATAACGCAAAAAGACAGACAGGAGCCCCCCCTGTGCGCGTGTGCGCGCACCGCGCATCTTCGGAAAATACCCCATAGATCCTCTTTAACACTACCCCATCATGCCTCATGGTAAACAACCGTGAGGGCATATCATGCAACAGCCACCGCTCATCAAGTACAACCTCAAAGAGCGCGGACGCCAATACCGTGGCGTTGAGCGCAATTTCGACATCCCTGTCATTGTGGATAGCATCAACTCTCCAGCCACGCAGGAGCGCGTAAGCACGCGCGGCATGCTGGGCTATTTCGGCCACTGGCCGCGTGTACGCTTTGGCATGGACCCCGCTGAAGGCGGCATCGCTGAGGGCAAGGCGCACTCAGTTGAGCCGGCGGTGGTGACCACGCACCTCAAGGCCTTCGATGATGGCACTATCGAGCATCAAACCGAGTTCCTTGATACCGCGACTGGTCAGCTAGCCGCGCGCATGTACGCGAACCGGGTAGGCGGCTTCTCCTCTGCTATCGACCCGCGCAAGCCCGAGCTTTTCGGCTTCGACTGGGTGAACGACCCCAACTACTCGACCAATCGCGGCTATGACCTGGTGCTTGATAGCGTCAACAGCGGCGAAATGACGCTTGATGACGTGCTATCTGCCGAGCATGCCGAGCAAGTGGAGGCCATGAACCGGCTTTTCGAGATGATGGAGGCCAATGTGCGTTTGGCGCTGGATTCTGCGTCTCGCTTTGAGCATGAGAACCGTGAACTACTCGACTTGCTGGAAAAGCGTGAAGAGAGCGTTAAGGCACTCATTGCCGACAGCACTACAAGCGCGAGCAAGCAGCATGAAAAGGATCGCCGCTTCTTCCTTGATAGCGCACTCCCCAGCGTTCAGAACCCCGAAGCCAAAGAGGAAGACGATCGCGACTATTTGCGACTGAAGCGCCGGATGTTCACCCATGTTTGAGCCGGTTAAAGCCGGACTAGGCGAGTTCCTGCAGGCGTTCTATAGCGAAGTGGTACCCACCACCAAGCCCCTGCAGGAGTTTGTTGAACGCGGCTTTCCCTACTGCATGGCATGGGCGCCTACACGGATGGTGGACAAGGCCGAGGAAATGCTAGCGGCGTACCAGCGCAATGACACGCGCCAAGGGCCGACCCGGCCGCCAAGCCTTCCAGTCGTCCTGGTGGGCGTGGCGAAGGACTGGACGCCAGCGGAGAAGAGCTTTACCACGCAAATCTCCGACGCGGTGGATATCACCTTTCCCGAAGACCCTAAGAAGCGCTACTTTCGCGTGCGCACGGTCGCGGGAGAGATTCGCGCACAACTGGCCTTCTTTGCCAGTGATGAGCCAACCGCCAAGAGCCTAGCGGCGCAATTCCTGCTTTTTCTCGACTCGCCAAGCCGTCGCCGCTTTCCAGCGAGCTACCCGTTTGCGGGCCTTGAGCATCAGTACCCCGCACAGATCGAGGCGCCTGATAACCCGGCCATGAGCGTTGAAACAGGCAATAAGAACCTCACGATCTTGGCGGTGGACGTAGTGCTTAAGGTCACGGTGCCGCTGTTTATGTCGCCCAAGCCAGGCGAGGCCAACGATGGGCAAGGTGTTCCCGGTACCGACGATCCAGCGGGCTACCCGCTTGTCCAGCAGGTGGACGAATACCCCGAGGAGCCAACGTCATGATCCAGATACAGGCCAACATGGCCGGGTTTGCGGGTCGCCCTCAAACGGTGCTGGGCGCATTGGATGAAGAGACCGGCATCCTGGTAATAGCGGCGGTGGTCGATGTTATCCCGAGGCGGGACGGCTGCGTGCTGATAGAGACTGATTCCCGCGCTGACCGTGATTCGCTGTTTTCCTACGAAGACCTGAAGAGCGCTATTTCTGCCTACTACGAGCTCAAGGGCAGTGTAGCGGCGGACGGCAAGAGCGCCTGTCTACGCTTTACAGAGCGCGCAATGCGTGCCGACCCTTCCGGTGGTATTGAATTGGATGGTATCGACGTTAGCGGGCCGATTTACCGCATTTCGCCGGAAGCGGGCAATGCCCAGATAGGCGCGCTGGCGTTATGCCGCTATGCACGTAACTACAGCGCTATTTCGGACACCTTAGGCATGGCGGATGAGTTAAGTCAGCTGCTGTCCGGTCAGGCGGTCACCATATGAGCGTGGATCAGAACAGCCAAGCGGCGCGCGTATTCTATCGCCTGGTGCGTGACTTCTCGCAGTCCGTGAAGCCGTGGGAGCAGGCGATTTATCACGATGTAGCCCCCGATGAGCGCTGGGATATAACGCTAACAGCACGCAAGGTCTACGACGATGCGGGCGAATTCTTAGCCATTATGGCCGCTGCGGGTATGGATTCCGTCGATCAGCCGTTAAACCAACAGCGCTTAGTGCTCCCTACGGCTGACCGCCTGCGTATGTTTAAACGCCGTGCAGGCTTTGAGTCACGGGCCAGCAGCCGTAAAGGCGGGCGCCCTACCTGGAGGGCTAACTAGTGGCGATAAATGACCATAGGGCAGTGGCAAGGCTGCGCGGCAGCGCCTCGGAAGCAAGGGCGCGCGCGGGAGAGGATCAACGCCAGCGGCAAGCGGCGCCTAATATCCTTAACCCCAATGAGGTAAGCGGCAGTTACGACGCGGGCCGTATGCTCATGACCACGCTAGGCGGTCAGGTCAGGCCGATCACCAGCGATGACCTTGCCATGTTCCGGCATAACGCCCGCGTGGCTGGGCAGCGCTTCCAAGGCGGCATTAGCTCACGCCAGGTGATTGATATGTCACTGCCGGGGGATCGTGACCGTGCACGGCGTCAAATCACCATGGCCGTGGCTTCGGCAGCGCGTGGCGTTAGGGGCAGAAACCGCCAAGTATCCGCACTAGAGGTGCGATTTATCACTAACGCGGGGCCGGATAGCGATGTTAACCGGCACCATGTCACGGTGGAGTTTACCGGGTACCAAACAGCGATCGCCTCCGGTGCCGAGTCACCCAAGCGGGCAGCCGCGCGCCTACGCAAAGAGGGTGTGCGCTTTGATTGTGATTGTGGCCGCCATCGCTATTGGTTCCGCTATATCGCCACGCTAGGCCGTTACAACGCGGGCCGTCCCGAAACGGGCTTTCCCAAGATCCGCAACCCTAAGCTGAACGGCGTTGCCTGCAAGCATGTGTTGCGCGTGATGTCTGAGATTGAAGGCGGTAGTGCCGTGCAAGCCTTCCTGACCCGAGCCATCGAGAAAGGACGCCAGAACGAGGACGGCAGCGGGCATATCCGTCAGCAGCAGAAAGAAGCCGAGCGACTGGCTGAGAAACAGGCGAAGCGCCCTCGCGGCGGCGCAACCACAACAGGTGATCGTGACTTTGACCGCTCTCGCCAGGCTTTGCGCAAGCAAAGTCGTGCCACCACTACGAAGCCAAAGAAGATAGCCAACGGTAGTAAGCGCATGCAGGCGCTAAAAGGAAACCCCGCCGCGCGTGAAAAGCTTATAGCTGCCGCCCGTGAGCTAGGCTTAACGGCTGAGCAAGCCGCCGCAATACTGGGAGGTAAGTAATATGCTTAATAACGTGCCCAAAGGCATCAACGCCATGGCTCGCAACGTGATTATCAATCACCCGAATGCCTACAACTGCGAGGTGTATCGGCGCCGCGTTGGCCGCACCAGTGCTGATGAGGTCGGAGGCGCGCCCACCTTGGGCGGCATGATGACAATTTCCTCAGAAGACGAGGATGATATTCGCTGGGAGCTGGTGGGCCTTGGCTTTGCGCTACCGGGAGAGGTCTTTCAGCCCTCCCAAATGATGGATCGCCGCGACGCTAACAATGGCTATGCCGACGAGCTGCGCTTTCTGATTGAGCCGGAGGAGAAGATAGGCGACCCGGGCGGTTTTGAGGTGCTGAATCGTGACGTGTTTTATCTATTGATGGGCGCGGGCGATGATACTGCCAGAATTGCCTATGAGATTGTCGAGGTCGAAGCCGTGGTTAACGTGCCGCCGTTTGTGCCGCGCTATGTAGTTAACCGCCGCGATGATTTGGATATTGCCAATCCGTTGCAGCCAGAGGATGACGAGATAGCTTAGAAAAGGTAAGCTGTAATAGCGGCTAGGGTAGCTCCCGAAAAGCTGGCTTTCCTGACCAGCCTGCCGCTCTAATCAAATCAGGAGCGTTTTAGGAGACGCAGATATGAGCGAACCACTCTGCCTTTTTAGATGGAATAGCCTACAAGCCACGTCGCAGCCGCTGGAATTTTATGTTGCGCGATATGACGTCGATGGTGAAATCACTAATTCGAGCGTGGATGAGCTAGTCCAGCATTATCTTGATAACTTCACTTGCAGCGATGGCTCGATTCCTGGGTCGCAGCAAATTGGAAGAACGCTTTCAATGGCAGCCCAGTTGCGCGCCCTTGCCGAAAAGCTTGAATCAGCCACCAAATACCGCCATAAAGATCCCGACAATTCAGAGCAGAGCCAAAAAAGCTGCCCGTCTGGCGTCGAACACTTACCCAGCCCATCCGAAAGCATAGACGCGCTCTACATGACTGCAAGAACCGCCCGCCGTCTTAAAGAAGCAGGCATTAACACTATTTCTGACATGTTAGATCTTAACGAGGCAGAAGCGTTAAAAATTCAGGGCTTTGGCAGAAAGAGCATATACGAAATAGAGCTACAAATAGCTGACTATGGTGGCCTGAGAGCTTTCCGGGGAGGGTGCAAGGCATGAGCGATCAAAAGAAGCCGGACGCCAGCGATGCTGCCCTTAAAATAGCCTTCGAGTGGGCAGAGAGCGCTGAAGATAATGACACGCTGGCAGATGCCTATTTGGCTATCTGCCAGGCCATTGGGAGTATCGAGAAAATTGTAGCGCCGGGAGTATCGGCAGTTACGGAATCAAGACTCCTGAACCATGCTTTTCCAGACCCAAGTGAAACTAACGCGACCCTTGAAGAGCATGAGATAGCAGATGAGCCACTCTTTGAAGCGGCTGACCATCTTAATCTGCTTATTTATAACTTGTTTGAAAACAGAGATAGAATGGCACTCCTCATCAACGAGGCGCTAAACAAGCAAGCCCAAGAAGGTGACGAAAGATGAGCCACCCGAGAGAAAAAAGCAAAGATTATGCTCCTAAGCCCTACACGACATTCGCTGTTGACGTAAAGTCTCCGAGCATACCTGACGGAGAGTACGGTACCTGCGGACTTGAGATAACATATATAAAAGGCAGCCCTTGGTTTGACATGACCATTACCTCCGTAGACACAGATGATGGGGAGCCCCTGTTTTCCTACTGTGATGCCGACGTTCGGTCGCTTATACAGCTTCGCGATTACCTGAATTATATTCTCCCTGCTGATATGGATAATAAGATCCGTCAGCCAGAACAAGACAGCGGCGAAAAATAGCAACTCAATAAGTTTTATAGCCATAATTTGAAAGCCCGGCCGCAGCGCTGGGCTTTTTTGCGCTTCAAACCCGGAAAAACGCCCAACTTACCGCATTAGCGCCCCTTCACACTCTCTCTATCCGGCCACCGTTGGTCGGCCTTGCACTTACCTGTGAGTAAAGGAGAGAGGGCTATGCCTCAGCAATACAACAGCCGCGAGACCGCCGAAGTGGCTGAATTTTTTGACAGCCTGCGCGATGCGTCTACCAGCGGTGGCGTGTTTGATTCGGCTGCGGCTGACGACTTCCTGGTCAATGCGACCAATCAATCTACCGGCGTCAAGGTGCCGGAAAAGCTGCAAGCGACCCTCGACGAGGCTGACGACAAGACGGCTAGCATGATGACGCGCGCCATTTTGGACGGCGCCGCGTCTTATCGCACCAGTCACGGTGGCGATTGCCCTGCAGACGTTCTGCAGCAAGCGATGCACCTAGCGTATGCCACCACTAATGATGCGCGCCGCGCGTCAGGCATGCAGTTCGACTCTGCGACCAGTGAAGCGCATGACGCCCTGTCATTGCAGCCTAACCGTGCCGTGGTTGCCATCCTGGCCACGCTGACGGAAGCGATTCCGTTTGCGCACTACCTGCCAGCGGACATTAAGTCCAACGAAGCACGTCTTGCCATCATGACCCACCAGGCCGGTAAAGATTACGGCAGCTACGCGGCGGGCGACATCATGGACGGTGGTGCGTCTGGCGATGCGTATATCACGTCTGGTCGTGAGCATCGCTGTGAAGTCGTGATGGATGCAGGTAGCCCCACGGGCGCGATTACCGGCAAGATCACCGCCGTTCAGGCGACACCGGATACCTGCGACCCGAACGCAACTGCCGTTAAGTTGCTACGTGGGCGCGCGCTTGTGTACGTCGATGGCATGGTAGCGGCTAAAGAAGTGTCGTCCAGCGGTACCGGCGCCTCTGCCGTGAGTGGTCAGATCCGCATTGCCGACACCACGCACCAGATTAGCGGCACGATTCACCCTGATACGGGCGTGATTGCGCTAACAGCTACCCCGGCAGTGCCTGAAAGCACTAGCGTGCTGGTTGAAGCCTTTATCGACTACGAGCGTGCGCCTGAACTGACGCCCGAGATTATCACCGCTGTCGATACCTTCCAGCTGCATGCCAAGCCGTGGCGCGTCACGACCCACCAGACCATCGATAGCCGTACGCAAATGGCTAACGAATTGGGCCTTGATCCGTACAGCGAAGGCGTACTAGGCATTCAGTCCCAGTTTGCTAACGAGCGTCACTATGAAGTGCTGCGCAAGGCCCGCCGCCTAGCGGGACGCAACCAAGACACCTTTGATTTTGCTTGGGCAACGCAGGGCGATTACAAGTCACGCAGCGACGTATGGCGCGACTTTAGCTCTGTGGTAGGTGCTGCTAGCCAGCGCATGGCGCTTTCCACCATGAACCACGGCATTACTCACTTATACGTAGGCGAGAAGGTTGCCGCGCAAATGCAGGGCCTGCCTACCGACATCTGGCAGCCGTCCGGCGTTGTTGAGCGTCCCGGCATCTTCCGTCTGGGTCGTCTGTTCAACCGCTATGACGTTTATTACAGCCCCAAAGTGGTGGTTGAGGATGGCTCTAGCGCTGAAATTCTGTGTGTTGGCCGTGCAACTGATGTGACCCGTAACCCGTTCGTACTGGGTGACGCGGTACCGCCGACCGTTATTCCGCTGTCAACCCAGACTGACCTGAAGTCAGGCGCCGGTTTCTACGCGCGTAACTTCACCAGCGTCAACCCGCACCAACCTAGCTCCACTGGCTGTGCGTTGATCAACGTCACCAACCTGTTTTAAGGAGTAGTAGAGCATGGCTCGACTAATCATTGGCGCACCGTCCTTGGGTAAGGACGGTGCCAATAAGCGGGCATTGGGGGTGTTTGGCAACGCCAAGTTCCCCCTTGAGGTGATGATCATCAACAAGATGACAATCACGCTCAGCATGCCTGAAGCCGGGGGCACGTTTCGCCCCTTGGCTACCCGCACCGCCACGTTCAAGAGTTTTGACCGGTTGCAGCGCGCCGTGTCCAGCTTTGAGCAGGTGGCCAAGCTGAATAAGGCGGCGTCGCTGGTGGAAATGGTTACCCGTGATGCAGGCGAGACTGACCCAGAGGACGACCAGGCCAGTCAGACTGATCAGACCGGTGGGTCAGGCGGCGATGGTGGTAGCGGCGACGGCAATCCCGTCATCACGGTGGTGCAAGACGATGAAGAGGCCTTCATCGTTGAGCTGCAGGGCGTCAGTTTTGAACCGCTCCGCAATCAGGTGCGCGAAGATGGCACCCTCACTGCAGGCGGCCTGAAAGCGTTTGAAGAGGCCAAGGCAGCGGCGGACAAGAAGTCTGACGAGCAAGGGGGCTAATCATGACCGTTTCATTTGTTCGTCAGTTAGGAGCCGAGTCGGGGGTTCAGTTGAACCCCTTGGTCGATAACTCCGAGATCCCTACCACGGGCAATGAAGATCAAATCTTTGCCACCGCTATGCGGGCGACGCGCGGTCGTATTGATCGCGCCTTTAAAGTGAACCGTAGCAACGTGCGTCAGCGCCTTGGCCCTGGCGAGTCGATGCGTGATAACGCGCTCAATGAGGCCTACGTGCATGTGCGCGAAGCGCTGGACAATGGCGCCTACGAGGCCGTTATAGCCCGCCTTCATTCTGCCACGTCAGTGCTCAGTTGGATCGTGGTGACGCAGGTGCTAGACGAAACGTCCAGCGAGCCTACCGGCGCTTTAGCGTTCAGCGTTTCAGAAACCGAGCCCGAGACTGACTTCCTGATGGCCATTAAGCACTTTGAGTGCTTTAACGATGGCGTAATGGTCGAGTTTCGCGCCGACGAGAAGCGTGAAGGTGGCGTCAACGTTGCCAATGACGTTATTACGCTGCGCTTGCTTGAGCCTAACGGTGAAAAGCTGGTGGAGGTAACTGGCTCGCTCAATCGTGATGCTGTGGACGATAACGGCAATTCGTATTACTTGCCGACCGTGATCGAGGCGCGCACCGATCGCCTGGAAGTCATGACCGGTGCCAATGCCACCATCGGCCCGGATTCTGACGCCTACGGCTATGACTCGATGTACCGCGAACAGTGGTCTACGTCTGCGGTGATGGATTACTTCGATGAAGGCGACGCCGCTTACGAAGTCGAGAACTACATTACCGCGCGTGAGCAGCTTTACGGCACCCAGCATGGGTATGCCTATATCGCATCGTGTGGCAGTGAAGCACCTGGTTTGATTGCCGAGCTGGCTAGCTTGTCCTTCGACACCAACCGTCAGCTTCGTATTGATATCCCCGGTGAATTGGACGTAGAAGGGGCGATTGCGTTTGTTGAGCAGATGAACCTGGGCAGCATGGCTGAAGCGCATTTGCTTCACGCGTTCTGGGCGCCTCTGAAGTCTATTGATCCGACAGGCATTAATGGCAAGCGCCACTTTGGCACGGCAACGCTCAACATTGCCATGGCGTGCGGGCGTAACGCGCGGGTCAACGCAAAGGGGTTTGCGCCAAAGAACTACCCGATCGCGGGCCGTGAGTGGCCTATCAGCCGCCAAGGCATCGTGCAGACCTATTCACCAAACAACCAGGAGCTCAACGCATTGGCCCGGGCGAAGATTAACCCGGTGATCTTTGAGAACTACTCCGGTGGTGGGCGCTATGTGTTCCGTGACTCGCTAACCAGCGCGATGGTGGATAGCAGCCTTAAGAAGCTAATTGCTGTTGCTGATATGTCGACGTCCATTGACGACGCCGTGACTCGCTTCGGTAAGGACATTCTGCAGCTGCCAATGTCGGTGGCCATCAAGAAGATGCGTGATTTCTTGACCACCCACTTTGAGCAGGCTCAAGCATCCGCTTGGCTTGTGCCGTCCGATGACCCGGCAATGAATGGCGCGGCATGGCGCTTTGAAGTCCAGCCCAATGAGCAGCGTCCCTATGAGCTGATGGATGTTCGCTACTGGCTGCGCTATGACGGCACCACGCGGGCTATCCACGTTACCCAAACGCTTAGCCGCTAAGGAGCAAGTATGAGCGATTTACGACACGTACTTCGCGGGCTGATGTACCCCGCGAAGCCTAATCCATCCGCTGCCGAGGCGTCACATGACGCCATGGCACACCGTTTCATGGTGCTGGATGACGCCGGGGAGCCTGTTCTCGACTCCGCTGGCGAATATGAGCATATGAGCCTGCGCATGGATGCTGTGGCCGTTATTCAGCAGTGGATCGAAGAAGACGACCTCGATGAAGGCGAGAGCAGCGCTGATCGGCTGTTAGCCATGATGGTGGGCATTGCAGACGACAACCAGGACGGTGAGCTGGACGAAGACGAGAACGATGTTGTCGACGTTGCCCGCGAAGCCGCCTGGGATTATCTGTCTGCGCTGGGCATTGATGACGAAGAGATCGGCTTGCTGCTAGACGATTGGGACGACGAAGCGGCTGAGCGCATCCGTGATGCAGTGGCTGAGGCGTTGCCCGATGGTGATGACCTGGATTCGACCATTAACGAATTCACGTTTGACGACAGCGACCAAGAAGCTGTGTTTGATGCGACCTATCGCAAGCAGACAGTGGTTCGTGGCGGCAAGAAAAAGCGCGTAAACAAGCGTGTTGCGGGCAACGTGCGGCTGTCCGGTAAGCAGAAGCTGGCTATCCGTAAGGCGCGCAAGAAGGCGCATAACCCGCGCGCGAAGGCCCGCCGCCTGAAGTCCATGAAAGTACGTAAGCGCATGGGTAAGTAATTCCGGCGTAGCAAGGTGTTTGGCGGCCACTGGCCGCCTTTTTTATAGCGTGGAGAGTGCTTCATGGTGCTGCCGTTTATGGGCCTTGGCCCCCTTTGGGATGGTATCAATCCCAGCTTAATCGCCACCCTCTACGAGGTTGACCATAAAGGTGAGCCCCTGGATGAGACTAACCGCGTGCGCTGCCTGTTCGTGGATGATGCCAATTTAGAGGCAACGCTTAACTGGCAATCGCCCTTTGAGGGGTCTGGGCCGGAGGCGCGCGCGCCTACGCTCTCCGCCATGCTGCAAAGTGGGGCGATACAGCCATTAGCCGAAAGGGTGGGCGCTGGTGAAGCCACCAAAGAGGTCAGCGAAACCGCACGCGGGCGCACGGGCATTACCAAGCTGAACTCAACGCAGGTGTTCAGCGGCATGCCGCCTTTGCGTCTGCAGGCGACCATTATGCTTCGCGCCTGGCGCGACCCTCAGTCAGAGGTAGAAGATCCGCTAGACCAGCTAATGCGCTGGGTGCTGCCTCAGCATCTAGCCCCTGAAGGAACCCTACTAACTGCAGCAGTTGATTGGTTCAAGGAAGGCGATCGGGACGTTAACGGCTTTGTTGAAGCGGCCATGCCATCCGCCGCGCCGACCATGATCGCGATTAACTATAAGGGCCGCACCTACGCGCCCATGGTGGTCGAGACTATCGGCGTCCCGCTTAATTCGCCTTCCGACAAGTACGGCCGCTTTATTCAGCTTCAGATACCCGTGACCTTCGCGACCCTGACCGCCATTGACCGCAATGATTGGGACAACATGAAATGATCAATTTCCCGGTGCTGCGCACCAAGCGCCTGACCGTGCGCATGAAAGAACTGTCCATGCTGGACGCTATCGCCCTTGCTGCTATTCCTCCGCATCTCAACGAGGAGGCGACTACCGCCTTTCTGCACGCCTCGATCGACAGCATTCAGGGCGTCGAAAACCCCGAAGACTGGACCGTGCAAGAGCGCACCATGGCGGTGTGTCACTACATGGCGTCAGCGCTGGACGATGGGCCGGATTTTAGCCTAGCAGGCGGAGAGGCGCGCTTTTCGGATTACCTGGTAGGCGAGCAAGACTACCCCGACGACCTGGTTGAGATCGGCGACATTGAGGGCGATCGCTGGGAGGTTCGCCACCTAACAGGCGCGTTAGCGGGATCCATTGAGCGCCTACAGGGGGAAATACCCAACGTCTCTGGTTATGCCCATTGGCGCATTGGCCGCATGGCAGCCCAGCTTGTGCCCAACGGCAAGGCGGTACCGACCAGTGGCGATATCGATGCCGCCATGATTGAGCGTATGCGCGTGATCGCCGCTTACCCCGAGAGCGTGTTTACGCGCCTGATGGGGGCGTTTGAGCAGAGCCGACAGGCATTAGACCACCTGTTTATCTTGGAAGCGGATGAGCACGGCTTGATTGCCCTGCCAAGAGAGGGCAGCGCGGCTGAAAAGCCGCCTGCGCGATTTCCAGTTAGCGCCTGCATCACCGAACTCGCGAAGTACCTGGGTGGAAAATCAGCGGTATCTGGCGCATAGCCTCACCCTATATTCGTCTACATCGCTTCCCGAAGCGCTACGAATGACGCACAGCGAGGTTGAAGCCTTCTTTGAGGGTAAAGCCCACGCAGAGTGGCGCAAAGGGAAAGAGCAAGAGCTAAAGCTTCAGGCAGCGGTCAACGATCGCCTTAACGGGGTCATACGCGCCTGCGGCGCAATAGTAAAAACGGTGGCATCACTGGGACGTCGCTGAAGGCGTCATGAGGTGTCCAGCCATGCGCAACAGGAGGCAATGTGGCAGAACCAGCGACTAGCGCAGCGGCGGCAACGGTGACGGCAACCGGGATAGGGCTTGCGGCCCTGCTGCCTTGGATTAACGCAGGCTCCCTAATGGGGGCGGCATTGGGCGCAGGGCTTGTGGCCTATAGCAAGAATGACCTAAGGGCTTGGCAGCGCATTGGTGCCTTGTTGTTTTCGGCGCTGTGCGGCTACTTGATGTCCCCGGAGATTGTTGCTCAGACGCCCGTAACGCATGACGGCACGGGCGGGTTTATTGGGGCGCTGGTGATTGTTCCGCTGTCGCTAAAACTCATTAAGTACGTCGATAAGGTTGATCTTTCGACGTGGCTAGATCGCCGGAAAGGAAAGGCAAGTGAGGATGACAATGTCTGAGGCAGGGTTCATTCAAACTATCGCACCCACGGTTGCAGCGTTTAGCTACTTTATCGCTGCACTACGACTTGTCCTCTTTCGGCGCGGCAGCTTGCGTTACAAGCGGCATGTATCGCTGCTGGCCAGCGCCCTTGTAGGCACCTTCTTGTGCGCCGGGTTAGAAATCGTATTTTTTAAGCCGCATATCAGTATTTTTCAAAGCGCTTTGGCGCTGATGTTTTGTGTCTTAACGCTTCGGGCGCGTGGGAACGTCGCCACACTAATGAGGGTGCATCATGATCTTACGGCGAGGTAATAGAGGCAAAGCGGTGCGGAAGCTTCAGCGCAAGCTTGGGTTTACAGGGAATGACGTAGACGGGGCGTTCGGGCCTGCGACGCAGCGGGCCGTTCGCTCTTTCCAGGCCAGTAACGGGCTGCTGGTTGATGGTGTCGCCGGGAGGAATACGTGGGCAGCGCTGAAGGCGCGGCCAGTTGCGCCCGAGAAGGCTGAGGCGACAGAGGCTGACCGAGAGGTCAACCTTCGCGCCTTCCTGGACACGATCTCCCATGCTGAGGGCACCGACCGTTACGGCGATCAAGATGGTTATGACGTCATTGTTGGCGGCGCATTGCTCTCTGACTTCAGCGACCACCCCAATAAGCGTGTCTGGCTACCCGCCTACGGCATTCACTCCACGGCAGCCGGCCGCTACCAGATACTGCACCGCTTTTGGAAGCACTACCAAGAGCAGCTTGGCCTCCCTGACTTCAGTCCGGACTCTCAAGATCGCTACGCGGTTCAGCAAATTCGCGAGCGCCGCGCTTACGACGATGTATTGAGCGGTCGCATCGCTGACGCTATCCGTAAGTGCGCAAATATATGGGCATCGTTCCCAGGCGCAGGTTATGGGCAGCGCGAAGTAGATATGCAGAATCTGCTCGATTTCTATCAGCGGCGCGGAGGCACGCTGTCATGACGCCTGCGCTGGTGGTAATGGGGGTCATGATGGCCGTGCTTGGGCACTTGGTTCATCTACTGAAAAAGGTGGTTGAGCTAAGGGCGTCGGGTGAGCAAATAGGCCTGGTCGGCTTTGTCTTGTCGCGCCCTTATCGCACAGCGCTTGGGTTTGCGGGCAGCGCAGCCGCGATGGGCTACTTGTTTGACTCAGGTGACGTAACGGCCATGGCCGCGTTTGGCTTTGGCTACATGGCCGATAGCGGCTTAGCCATGCTGGATAATCGCGGAGGTAAGCGACCATGAGCAAGATTTGGCAATTACTGGCAGCCGTTATGGGGTTTGTCGCCTTGGTGCTGGGGGTGCTGTTAAAAGGCGCTCAGCGCAAGAGCGAGGCCGCTACAGAGCGCGCGGAGAAGCAAAAACGCCGCGCCGATACGTCCGAAGAGCGAATTGAACAGCGCCAAGCGGCTGATAACGCCAGCGCAAACGCCAAAGCAGAAGGGGATAGGCATGTTGAAAGCGTCCGCAATGAAGCTCGCAGCGGTCAGCGTGATCATTTTGAGTCTGGCTGGGTGCGCGACGAAGACTGAAACCGTTTTCTTGCAGGATCCACTTCCCCTTCCTGACAGGCCGAATTTGCCCCTAATGCCTAGCGACGAGATGCAATGCTTGTCCGACAAGGCTTATGAAGGGCTTGCGGTGCGCGATGCGACGCTAATAAAGCATGTTGAGCGCCTGGAATCCATTATCAGGTCAACCCATTAGCCGCCTTATGCCGCCTTTCAGCAGGGAAAAATGGCCCTTTCTGCGCAATGTGAGGCGATACGATTTGCACTCAGGCCGTGGTACGCCATGGCTCATTTCAATCTATTGAGAGCTTCGCTATGACCGTATCTAATGCCTCCTATTTGAAGGGGTTTTACGACCAAACCAAGGCCATGGGCCTAAAGGCCGTTAACTCTGACTTCACGTTTGAGATTGAGGGCTTTGAGCAAAACTACCTACTGTCCCGCCAGTGCCCGTGGCCCAACGTGGCTACTCAAGGCGAGATTGAAGTCCCCACGCCACTGGGCGCCTCTGCATGGGAGCCTCAACAGGTTCGCGTGAACCACCAAGGGGCTGTGACCTTTATGGAGGTGACCGCTGGCAGTATTGATCAAATGTTGGTGGATATCATCGCCAATGGCGGCACATTCAACGCCAAGATTTACGAGGGCACGCCTGAACGCTACCTGCGTTACAAGCGAATTACCGATGCCTTCCTGCAGATCGATGACCCGGATCGCGACTGGGAGAACCGCAGCCAGGTGCTCACCTTCACCGGCACTATGTTCTTCCATTACTTTGGTGAAATTGTGGAAGGCAATAGCTCGGATTATCGCTAATGTCCACGCTTACCACCCTGGTGCAGCGCTTCGCCGATAATGAGCGTGGCGCTGCCAACATCCTACCCATTGATTCCGTCACGGCTCAGGCCGTGGCGGCAGTATCGTTTTACGCAGGCTTTGCAGAGCTAACCCACCTGGTTGAGGGTGCTGATATTGATGGCAGCCTTGAGATCACCTTGTCGGAGTGGGCCGAAATTCGCCCGCTGTTCATACTCTACGTGGAGCGCGAGACGGCGCTGCAAATGGAGGCTACGCGCGGCATGGGTGCTGACGTGTTTGGGCGCTCAAGCTCCGAGGTTGGCGGTGAAATCATGCAAATGGAGGCCGATTTACCGCGTCGCGTGTTCTGCCTTCCTATCGTGACGGTGTGACCCATGGAGCTCTACTTTGGTGACAATGGCGACCAGCGGATAAGGGGAGACTTTATTCGCCGCGCGGTGCTTCGCTCTGATCTTGTGCCTATACCTCTGACGCTAGAGGCCGATATCCGTGTCGGTACCGACACCGTAGCTGAGTTTGCCGAGGGGCACTCAATCACTACCTACGGCGGTGACGAGCTGGAGATTATCAAGAGTGAGCATATCCAGCAGGCGCGCATGCAAGGCGAGAGCATGGCGGGCTATGTCCGCCT
The DNA here is from genome assembly GCF_037070225.1 of Vreelandella indica. NCBI lineage: Bacteria > Pseudomonadati > Pseudomonadota > Gammaproteobacteria > Oceanospirillales > Halomonadaceae > Vreelandella > Vreelandella indica. The sequence continues at coordinate 29,087 of NZ_JBANSO010000009.1, read as the reverse complement.
AGTCGCGACACTAAAGCCAGTAACCCCAGTCGCTTTTATCAAAGAGCGCGCCGTTATTAAGCATAACGCGACACTTTCTGATATTTACCGTGCGTGCGGAGCCACCTTGCGCGGCATTGAGGGAGACTTCGCTGTACCGCGGTTTACGTGCTTGGCTGGCGAAGCGCACACCTATCATATTGCCCGCGCGCTACAGGAGGCGGGTGGCGTAGTGCGGTGGCGGGATGGGAAGCTGGCGTTTATTGCCCTGGGCTCTCTGTTTGATCAAGAACCGGTCGAGGAGATCGTTGATTCCGCCTCTGATGACGTTCAATCAGGCTTTTTAGAGCGCCACGATATTCCTACGTTTTATAGCGTCGATGCCGATGGCGAATTTGTTTACGGCAATCGCGGCAAGGCGCGTACCGCGCGCTACCAGCCAGGCGCTAATGCTATTTCACTGCGCAACATGACCGGCTGCCTGGTGCTGACTAAAACCACACGACTGAAATACACCCAAGAGATTGCGGCGGGTGACCTGATCGGCGTTATCGGGGGAAAGCCCCTGGTCGCCATGACGGTCGCCAGTCTGTTCGCACCCAGTGCCGATGGTGGCGAAAATGAGCAGTTTACGCGCGTTTGGCTGGGGAGGTGGGAGCGATGAGCGCTAATGGCAGCGGGCTACTATCGGGCAAGTGGCCAGCGGTGATTGAGAGCTACGATGGTGCGTCGCGAACGTGCACAGTCAATATACCCGGCATCACTGACGGGGCCGAGAGCGGCCTTGTTGCCGAGATTGAGTACCCCATTGGCGACAAATCCCGGCATGAGACCATGACCGAGATTGAGATATTAGGGGGCGACAAGGTTTGGGTAGAGTTCATTCAGGGCGATCCGCGCTATCCGCTTATCACCGGCTGGCGAAACCCTACCGTTGGCAACGACACCGGCTGGCGACGTTGGCACCACGCCAACATGCAGTTGCTGACAGATGCCGAGATGCGCCTGCAGTCGGGCGGGCTGGTACACGTCAGCGCCAAAGACAGCATCACGCTGCAAGTGGGCAGCTCAACGGTCACCTTAACGCCAGGCGATATCACACAGCTAGCCAGCATGATCAACCTCAACTAAGGAGTCCGCCAAATGGCAAAACTACTATTTTCGTTTGATGATCTGACGCAAAAAGACAAGTCGGTAAAGGTGCTCGAAAAGTATTTCAAGCGTGCGGGCGCCAATGTCGTGAGCGTTGACGTGGATCCGCGCATCAAGCGCGCAAGCGGCGTCAGCTACCGAGAAATCAGTATCACGTTTAGCGACAGCCAAGTGGTCAAGCTGCGCATTAAGCGACCGGGCGATATCTACCAGGTCATGCTGAACCGCAAAGTTATGCCTATGGCCAACCAAGACGATCACGCTAAAGCGATCGGCGAGATCATACGGGCCATGGATCAGGGCCGGAGTGCATTTCAAAAACGCATGGCCAAGGCGAAGGTGAAGCTGCCCAAGCGAATGACCACGGCAGCGCCGCGCATGGAGAAGCAACTGGAGGAGAAGCGCGACGCTCTGAAAGAGGCGGTCGAGGATGCCCGCAAGCAGCTTTCCGAGCTAAAGCCTGAAACGGCCGCTTAACGTTTATGCCAACCGCTACATGGTCGCCATTGCCAGAGGTGTTGTTTAGCTTGCCTGAAACGTCAGGGCCTGTTTCTACCGCGATTAGCGTTCAGGTGGAGGGCGTCGACCCTTTAACGGGTGCGCCCGCACCTATCGCGGTGACCGGCTACGAAGGCAGTATCACGCCCGAGCAAGACGTACTGGTTGTCGAGGGTGGTTCAAGCGAGCTCACTATCCGATCGCCAAGCCTAGCCGGGCTTTTCCCTATTGAGTTTATCGACTACCTGCAAGATGGCCAGATTGTCCGCGCGCCCGACTGGGAGAGCCTTCCGGAGAGCGCTGAGGAGCTGGTTGATTTTCGTCCCAGCCGTGAGCAAACGCGCGCCTTTCGCCTGGACGTAATAGCCAGTCTGGCCGATGGCACCCAAGCCTATAACTCTTACCTTATTGAAATTCACCAAGACTGGACAGCCGGAAAAGACCGGCTAAGGAGTGAAGTCGATGCCCGCCGTGACTAGATTAGGGGATAGCTGTACAGGGCACGGTGGCTTTCCGCCGCGCAACAGCACCAGTGGTAGTGGCAATGTAATGATTAATGGCATCCCAGCCCACCGCGTTGGCGATGGCTGGGAGACGCACTGCAACCCAACACCGGTTTGCCATGCAGGCGCGCTTGCTAGCGGTTCAGGCAGCGTCAACGTCAATGGGCAGCCCTTGGGTCGCGTGGGCGATGCCGTGGACTGTGGGTCTGCTGTCGCGGCGGGCTCCCCTGACGTCTTTGCAGGAGGGTAACCACCAGGAAAAGCAGGCGCATTAACGCCTTATCTCTCCCATAGCATGACCCCTATGCGCGCAATGCGCCTTCCCGCCAACCATAGGGGTTATGCGATGACAGCTTCATCACCTCCCGTTCTCTGGAACGACCAAAGCGGTGTGCCTTTGGGCATCTCGCTGGATCAACTGCTTTACCGTATTCGCCGCTCCGATTCTGACGACGGCTTGATCTTTGACAGCGTGACGCTAGATGACATCCTGGAAGATGCTGACGCCGTTTATGAGCTAGATGCCCTGGTGTCGACCGGGTCCATGCTGAGCCGCAAGATTACGACCATTGAGCGCATCATGAACGCCTCTGGTAAAAGCGTCAGCGTTGCGGCCTCGCAGGTATCCAGCCCCTTTAAGCGGCAAGGGGTGATTAACGTTGCGGCCATTTTTGAGCTAAGCGACGGCCAAACCGTCACCATCATGTTTCACAACCCCGACGCAGGCACCACGAAGGCGCTCAAGCCCAGCGATGAGCTTATTAGCTGGAAGTGGCTGCTCAATAAGAAAGATATCACCATCGTCGTGGCGCCCGAGCGTGGCAGCGACGTACCCATCCGGCAGGTAGCGCGCCGCATCATGGGGCTGGCTGAAAAGAACTCTAAGACGTTCGCGCGCATGAACCAAAAGCGTGCCGAGCGGCTTGAGTACATCGACGGCCTAAAGGGTGAGATTGGCGAGCTTGAAACCGAGCTAGACAGCCTGACCAAGCAGATTGAAATAGCCAGTATCGAAACCGAAGATGCAGCCCTTAACGCGCCCAAGCCGGTAACCGCCAAGGAAGGGTTAAGCCTTTTAGACGAGCTGCGCCCGTGGCTTTCGCGTCAGCAATATCGCGCCATGGCGGACGTTATTCGCAATGGTGAGGAGTCCGCTGCCTATATTGACCGCGCCAAGGTGTTGGCCAGCATCATCGACGGTATGGCAGAAACCTACGAACAAGACGGAGAGGGCGATAGCGCTACGGCTTATCTTCACTACTTCCGCGGCGGTGGCGACTGGTATATCACTGAAAAAGACGCTAAGGGCAACGGTACCGAGCAAGCGTTTGGGTTGGCGAATGCTGGCACTGGAGAGCCCGAGCTTGGCTACATTGGCGTGGATGAGCTAACCAGCGCTGGCGTTGAATTAGATCTGTATTTCGCTCCCAAGCCGCTTAGCCAGGTTACCCCCGTAAGCGAAGAGCAGGCCCCTGAGCCCCAAGCCGCGCCCGAGCCCCAAGCCGTACCCGATGAGCTCACGCCTAGCGAGGCGCTAATCGGGGTCAATGAAGATGGCGAGCTTGCCCCCGAGGGCGCGGAAAACATTGTTAAGACCGCTAAAGGCACTGAGGTGCAAACCGGCTTTACCGTCGTAGAAGCAAGCGAGCTAATCGCTTCTCATGACATTAATGGCGACCCCAACCCCGCCTTTCCGGAAGAACTGCAGCCACGGGATCGTGGACGTGACGCTTCCATTGCCTGGGTGAAGAAAACAGCCAGGCAGCTTGACCCCGACAGCCTTGGCCGAACGCGCCGCGCTGACACTGGAGCGCCCATCGTGGGGCCAGATCGTGTAGTCGAGTCGGGCAATGGTCGAACAATGGCGATACAGGAAGCCTATCGCAGCGGGAGTGCCGACGAGTACCGGGAATGGCTCGAGGAAGAGGCGCACCACTACAACCTCGATACAGGTCGCATCAAGGCCATGAAAGCGCCGGTGCTTGTGCGCGTGCGAACGTCACAGATTGATCGCCGTGAGTTTGCCGTAGAGGCCAACCAGGACGACAAATTGAGCATGACCGGTACCGAGAAGGCCCGCGCCGATGCCGATCGCCTAGATGAAGCGCTCATTTCCAAGCTTGCCGACGATGGCAACCTGCTATCAGCTGCCAATCGTGACTTTATCAACGGCTTTCTACAGTCGCTGGGTGACACCGAAGCGGCCCAATATATGACGACTGACGGCAACCCGACCGGTGCGCTAATAGCTCGCGTACAGGCAGCCATCTTCTCTAAAGCCTATAACGATGATCGTCTCCTGGAGCTAACGGCGGATGCCAGCAAGCCAGAGGTGGCCAACGTTATCAGCGCACTCAACGTCAGCGCGCCTGAATTCATCCGCGCGCAAGCCGCCGACCAGGTGGGTACCGACGCCTTAACTAGCCAGATCGTGGACAGCGTTGAGACCTCGCTAAACGAGCAGGCTGTGCAAGCCATCATTGAGGCTACCAACCTAGTGCGCCAGGCGAAGGCGAACGGCGCCAGTGTGGAAGAGGTGATAAGCCAGCTTGGCCTATTCGGCGATATTCCGCCGGCAACTGCTGCCATGGCGATGTTTATCAATCAGAACAACCGAAGCGGTAAACGCCTAGGCGTCGCCTTCCGCGCAATGGCCGAGTTCGTGCGCAAGGAGGCTGAGCGTGGACAGACTGTCGATATGTTTGGCGAGAGCCAGAAAGCCACGCTTGAGCAGATTATCGCAGCGGCCAACCTGGAGCTGGACAAGGAGTACGGCGAAGGCAGCTACGCCATCGAATCGCTAGATATGTTTGGCGCCGCCTCTGAACCGCCAGCGCCTACCGAAGAGGAGGTTGAGCAAGCGCGGCAATCCACCGATACCGAGCCTACCGGCGAAGAGAAGGAATCCGGCGAGTATGCCAAAGGCGATATTTCCCTCTTAGGGCTGGACATTGCCATTGAAAACCCTAAAGGCAGCGAACGCTCTAGCACTACCCAAGAGGGTGAGCAGTGGTCGGTGTCGATCGCTCATGACTATGGCTACATCAAGGGCACCAAGGGCGCCGATGGTGATGAAGTCGACGTGTTCATTGGCCCCGATCTGGAAAGCGAGCGCGTCTTCGTTATCAACCAGGTCGGTAAAGACGGTGAATTTGATGAGCACAAGGTCATGCTGGGCTTCGACTCCAAGGAGTCCGCTGAGCAAGGCTATCTCTCTAACTATCCCGCTGGATGGAACATGGGCAGCGTGCAGGAAATGACCATTGACGAGCTTAACGCCTGGTTGCCAACCGCAAGCGCTGGCCTGCCAGCAACCACAGAAGAGCCTAGCCCCGAGCCAGACGCAGCCAATGACGCGCCTGAGGCGCCTGAAAGCGAAGAGAAAACCATGCGCCGCCAAGACAGAGAGTTCCTGCAGTCCGTCATCGACGGCACCGTGCCCGACATTCACTCCCCCGACCTTGCCGACCAGATACTGGCGATTATGGAGCGCCAAGCGGGAGACGCTGAAACAGAAGAAATGATAGAGCAAGCGGGTGCCGCTTACGAACGGGCCATGCTGAGCGCCACTGAAGAACTTTAACCAAGGAGTAGGGAATGAAGATTTTTGACGATGCCTCTGCCGGTGGCGGCGCTCGCGCGATGATGGCAAGGCTGCGACTGGTCTCCGAGCTGGGCCGGGTCAGAAAAGACCTAATTTCGCTGCCCAAAGGGCTCTCTGGCATGGCCGAAAGGCTAAAGCTGGTTAAGCGGGCAAATGAAATACGCACAGAGCTAAAGGCAACCGCCGTAGCTAGCGACCCGGCTAAAGCCATGAAGCTTGAGCGCGAGCCGCCTGAGTCTGTCGAGGCGCCGCGTCGGGCCACGGTCGGACTTTATAGCCATGACGAGAAGCGCACCAAAGGGCAGCGCCAAAAGGCGAATGACGCCGCTATTGAGCTGCTTAGCAGGGTGCAGTCTGGCGAGCTCGCGCATGAAGATCTGACCGACGACGACCGCGCCGTATTGGCTGGCTACTCGGGCAACGGTGGCGCACTGGTGGGTGCGGATGGCAAGAAAGGTTCTGCCTACGAGTATTACACCCCGACGCCGATCGCTGAAGGTATCTGGGACGCCTTGGGCGCAATGGGCTTTAGCGGCGGGAAAGTGCTGGATCCTGCTAGCGGCACCGGTGTCTTTGGTGCGGCAGCGCCACGCAATGCGGCCGTTGACGCGGTGGAGCTCGACGAAACGTCAGGCAGCATTAACGACCTGGTCAATTCAGGCCCCGGCTACACGACAACCATTAGCGCCTTTGAGGCGGTGGCCGCCGCGACACCCGACGAAAGCTATGATGCTGTCGTTACCAACGTACCGTTTGGCACCGTTGCCGATCGCGGCGGCAATCAGAACCTTGATCCCAAGTACCAGAAAGAGACTCTGGAAGCCTACTTTATCCTGCGGTCACTGGATAAATTGAAGCCAGGCGGCCTAGCGGCCTTCCTGGTGCCGCCGCGCTGCGTGTCGGGGAGAGGTGGGGCTGAGGTTAAGCTGCGACAGCGCGCAAGCATCAAAGGGGAGTTTCTAGGCGCCTTCAGGCTTCCCAATAGCGTCTTTGGTGCTGCTGATGCCGACACGATCACCGACATTATCTTTTTCCGCAAATACGGCCGTGAGGCTGCCGAGAAGATAGCCGAACTGCAGGAGCAATCGCCAGACACGCTTGCCTCCGCCAACGTCATGTGGAGCGCGTTTGTTGAGGGGCAGTATTTCAAGGGCGAAGGGAAGCGCTTCATTCTTGGCGAGTTCGTGCCCAAGGATCCCGAGAAGTTCCGGGATGTTGATCGCGTAAAGAACCCGGCCAGCATTCCCGAGGTGGCTAAGATGATTCGCCGTCTACCAGGAAGCCGGGTCGACTGGGCGCTATTGGAGGCGTCAGAGACACAGCCGATCGTTTACCGTGAAGGGGATACGATTACCCAGGCAGGGCAGACGTTAGTGCTTAACGGCGGCGAATGGCAGGCACTTGCTGCCAGTGGTGGCGACACCGCAGGACAGGCGCTTCTCTCCCGCTTTAAAGACGCCTATGCGGCCTTTGATGCCAGCATGAGCTATGACGATGCCGTTACGCTTCGCCAGTACATGCGTGACAGCTCGCAAGCGCTGGACATGCCCGGTTGGCTAGCCTCTGCGCTTTCCGCCTTAGACAAGCTGCCTGATAGCGATACGCGCGAGCGTGCGTGGGCGCCTGGACTGGTGGGGCTTGCCGTTACACAGGTTTTAGACGAGAACGGCAGGGGCAGCGGTACCGACTTCCTGAGCGGCTATGCCAAGCTCTCTGAAGCAATGCAGCGACACGTGGCCGTCGCTAAACGAATCAAGGGCGTGGATGGGGATCTACGCCGCGGGCTTGGCGAGCTAACGACTCACTACAGCCGCAAGGGTGGTCACAGCGCGCTATGGCGCGGTGATGTGCAAGACGCGCCGGTCGCCCAAGTGAGCGCCGAGCATGGCTTTGAAGGCCTGCTGTATGAGAATCAGTCTAGCTGGGTCAGCTTGGAGCAAGCCCGCACGGTGCTGGGCGATAGCTTTAGCCCGTTTGAGTCGGACGACTGGTGCGTGTCTGCCGATGGCAGCCAGATATGCCGTGCCGATGACTACTACATTGGCAGCTATGGCGACTTTGTTAAGCGCATCGATGCAGAGATGGCGTCAGCGCCCAATGATGCTGTTCGCGCCAAGCTTCAGCGACAAAAAGCAGCTGCCAGCGAGCGTATTGACCGCGTTGACGTGTCGCGCATTACCTTCAACCTCTTTAGCCCTTACGTCACTATGGAGGAGAAGGCCGAGTTCCTACGCCGTTTCGTGCATCCTGGCGCCGTCGTCACCTTTGACGAGAAAACCAGCGAACCGCGCGTTGAGTTCGATATCCCAGGCAGCCAGTTAACCGACCGTGAAAAGCTGATTCGTCGCGTTAGCGCCTACCTCAAAAACGGCACTATCACGCTGGGCGGCACCAAGCTGGACATGGGTGACGCCGAAGGCATTCGCGAGCTGCGCGCCATGGTCAATAAGGCCAATGAGCAGTTTAACGGCTGGGCGCGCGGTAACAGCGGCGTCGTATCGCGGCTTGAAAGCCAGGCAAACGACCCTAAAAAGCTCCGCTTTGCGCAGCCTGAGGACGAAAGCCCCTTATCCATTCCAGGCATGAATCCAGAGCTTGAGCTACACGGCTATCAAAACGCCTACGTGCGCTCACGCGCGCGGGACTTCTCCGGCATTAATGGGTTCGATGTTGGTTTAGGTAAGACCTTTACGGCGCTGGCGGTAACCCAGTATGCGCAGTCGATCGGCGTTAAGAAGAAAACCTTCTTTGTTGTGCCTAATTCGGTGCTGTCCAACTGGCAAAAGGAGAGCGCCAAGGCCTACGCCAGTATTGATGATTGCCTCTATGTGGGGCTCCGCGATGGGCAGGTGGACTCTGCAGCCTACGATGAAGATCTAAGCCGCGTGATGGAGAACCGGCACCGCAAGATATTCATGACCATGGAAGCGTTTCAGCGCATCCGCTTGCGTGGCGAGACGATCAAGCGCTACGAGCAATACATGCGCAGTGCGGATAGCTCCTTTGCCGAAAGCGAAGACCGTAAAGCTGATGAGCGCGCCAAAGGCAAGGCAGCCACCATTGTCGATGTGCTGGGCAAGAAGAGCGGTGCCGCGCCTTATCTGGAAGACATGGGGGTCGACTCCCTGGTCATTGATGAAGCGCACGCCTACAAGAACTCTGCGACCACCGTGGACTTCACGGGCGGCAAGTATTTGTCTCTTTCCCCTGCGTCGATTCGTGGGCTCGATGCGCAGGCTAAGGCGTGGGCCATTCGAGGTGGCAGTGGCAGCCGTGGCGATGGCGTTATCACCCTGACCGCAACGCCTATCACCAATAGCCCGCTAGAAATGTACTCCATGATGGCGTTGGCGGTGGGCCACGATCGCGTTAACGATCTGTTTGTAGGCACGTCAGGCGCTGACGGTTTCATGGATGCGGTATGCCAGATTGAGAACGAAGACGATGAGACCATCGACGGCGAAAGCCGCGCGATTAACGTCTTTAAGGGCCTCAACAACGTCGAAATGCTACGCGGTGCACTGCGCCAAGTGGCCACCATCAAGAACGCTAATGACGTGGGTGGGCAAATCAAGGTGCCGGGGGCGCCTGAAAGAGCCAGCACCATCCAGCTACCGCAAGAAACCATTGTCCGGCTGGAAGAGTACAAGGAGGCATACCGCTACGCCGCTGATGCCCTGGCAGAGCGTAGCCAGAACCGTGGTGACGTTGCTTCGTATGAGCGCGTTGCGGGCAAGTTTGGGGAATCAATGGAGCTGATCGGCCACCCCTTTAACTTGATTAACAAGATGACCATGCTGATTGCGGATCCTGATCTGGATGCGCGCGTCTCTCGCTATCTGATTGGTGAAGGGCAGATGGAGGAAGCGCAGGCCTTAGTGAATACATGGAACGCCAAGCCGCCTACCGAGCAGCGCACGCGACCGGGGCCTAATGCCACTGCCGAGGAGGCCGTAAGCGTTAAAACCATCCGCGATGTAAGCCGCGAAGTGGTTGGCCGTCAATACAAGATGCCGGTCAAGGCATGGATCGAAAACGGCGCTATCGTTCTGGATACCGTCAACTCCTCTACGCAAGATCGCTTTGAAGCCATGGCCGACAAGGCCAAGGTTGAGGTGGATGTATCGATTCCTCCTAAGCTGGCAGCCATGATCGAGAACGTTCAGACCGAGGCAGCCACGCCGCGCGGCGTAGACTCGGAAGGCAATCGAATCCCCTTCGCCAAGCAGCTTATCTTTTGCGACCTGCTGGGCATGCACAACAAGATTCGCCGGCTGTTGTCGCGGCGCGCTGGCGTGCCTTCTTCCGCTATTGCCATCGTCACAGGGCAGCGCAATAACAGCCCTGAAGAGATCATGGCGGTACAGGACGGCTTCAACGCACCGGGGGAAAGCAACCAGTACCGCGCGATCATCGCTAACGAAAAGGCCGAGGTGGGCATTAACCTGCAAAAGGGCACACAGGCCATCCACCACCTAACGATCGGCTGGACGCCGGACAGCCTTACCCAGCGCAACGGTCGCGGCGTGCGCCAAGGCAACAAAACCGATCAGGTCACCGTGTATCACTACGATGCAGACGGCACCTTCGATACGGCCAAGCGCTCTCTGGTCAATAGCAAGGCAGACTGGATCGGTGAAATGATGAAGCCCGATGGTGGCGACAGCCTGGCCATTAGCGGCGGCATGAGTCGCGAGCAGATGGAAGCGCTTATCGATGCGGTAGGGGATGGCGACGCCGTTACGCGCGTACAAGAGGCGATAGCGGCCAAGGATGCCGAGCGACGGGCTACCTCTAACCGTGAGCGTCAGCGTATCAACCTGGACACCATCACCAAGCAGAATCAGTTTTTGGCCGAAAATAGCAAGGCTAGCGACTGGATAGCCCGCAAGATGGGGCAGCTCATGAATGCTATGGGGCAGTCCGAGAAAGTGCGATCGCGCCTCTCCAAGCCCAAGATGAGCGCTTCCGCTCGCGCCAAGAATGAGTCACTGCTTGCTGAGCTTGAGATCAAGGAGCGCGGCATTCAGCGTCAAATCGAAGAGGCGGCGACCTTCTATCAGGCAGGTTACGACTATCAATCCCGTTCCATCGTTCGCAACGAGGGAGAGGCGCCGCTGGATGCGCGCGCCGTGATTACGACCTTCCTCGATCGCGCTAAGCGAGGTGAAAACAGGGCGCCGGATCTAATTGAGGCGCTGCGTATTGGCAGGCTTGGGTACGGGCATGTCGATATTGACGTTGACGAAAGTGCAGAGCTAGTAAACGAATGGCACGCTGAAGTTGATATGGCCGCGCAAATGCGCAGCCAGGCGGTTGAAGGGTATAACAAGCAGTCAGGCCTCGCAGGCGGCATGCCCAAGGGCGTAGCAGATGCGTTTGCCAGAGGTGAGGGCGTCATGATGGCTGAAACACCTGTTATTGCAGAGTGTTTTGTGATCGCCAACGGCAATTACTACGTGGTTAGCAAGGAAAGCCTTTCCAACTACCGGCCTTCAGCGCGCGGTTACGTTGGCGGCGACCTCGATACCGCGCCTTTGCATGCACTGGTGCCGGTAGGTGAAGTGGTTTATCCAGGAACCGCGAAGCATGACGAATGCCTGGCTGCAGCTGCAAAAATTGAAGATGACGAAGAGCGAAACGGCAAGACGGTGTCGGTATATTCTGATGCGTGCCCAGCCGTGGCCGCACAGCGGGAGACGGATATCTCTGCAAGCTACCCGGTTTACCATTACTCGCTGCCAAGCCCGCACTTCCCGCTACCCATTCGCCCCGAGGAGGCGGAAGGGTCGACCGTGCTATCGCGCATTTATGACGAGCAAAAGGCCGTTATTCTGCGTTGGGAGGATATGCACTTCGTGGTGAATAATAGCGTTGAAGTGGTGCGCGAAAAGCCGCCCCGGGCTGACGCGCTTCGCGACTACGCCATAGCGCACAACCTGAAGCTGGCAGAATCGGACATTGCAGGGCACGTCTCCCCGATAAAGGCGCTGATTCGAGAAGGCATTGATGAAGAGCAGTTCGAGCGAGCACTAACCGGTGATACAGGCGAAGAAATTGGCAACAATGTTGAGCGGTATATGGAAAGCGCCGTGCCCTGGTTCGACTTTGATGGGGAAGCCCATTCATACTTGCCTTTCCATTTGCAGCGCAAGGCCATGATGGCAGTTGCCGCTAAGGCTATCGATGATCCTGCAGAAACGCCGGAAGCGGAGCCTGAGCCCGCGTCAGGTGAGGATCCTGACGAAATGGTACTGATTGAGGGCGATACACGCGCATGGAAGGATCGCATCAAGGAGTATGGCACTCGATACGGCAGCTATCGCCGCTGGGTGCGCAAAGACCTGGCGTGGCGCGTCCGTCGCCAAGCATGGAATGCGTTAACGTCCGACCATCCGCGTGCGGCGCAAGAACTTAACCTGAGAGGCTAGCATGGCACTTACCGAGCACTTGTTTGACAAAGAAGAGATTGCGGCGCTAGTCCAGCAGAAGGCGAGCGCGCTCAAAGAAAACCGCGGCTATAGTGACTTCCCCGGCTTTGCGCTGGGGGTTATTGAGCGCCGCTTGGCGAAGGACCCGCTTCGGTACCGCGACTACGGCCCTTACTGGTGGGCAGTCAAAGCGCTACTGATTGACAGCGATCGCGAGCTAGGCGAACGGGACGACCCGCTAGTGCGCGCCACGTATCAAGGTGACTCTCCCGCTGAAACGATTGTCATGGCAGACGCGTTTCGCACCCTCTACCTAGCGACGCAGGCAGTAGGCACGAATCAATTTGTCTTAGACGGTGATACAGGCGCGATCTACACCTTGGAAGATCCTGACATGGAAGAGCGCGTCACCGCCTAAACCGGAAAAACCCCCGCCTTCAGCACATTGGCATGGCCCACTATCAGGCCATGCCTAAATCATCCCCCTCAGGGCATCGGCGAGGCTTCCTCTCACGACTCGGCATCGGTGCCAAGAAGTGGGAAAACGAACATCTCCCCGAGAGCCACGAAATCACGCCAGCCGACACGATGCTCTATGGTGCCGGCACGACCACTGTTGCAAGCCTGCTGGCCTCAGGGAATCGGCAGGCACGGACGCGACAGGCCATCTATGACAAGTGGGCGCAAATGGAGGCCGACCCCATTGTGTCGTCCGCCGTTAAGCTGCTGGTCACGTCTGCGCTAGGGGGGCATGAAACCTCTGGCGATATTGTGTTTATCGAAAAGCGACCTGAAGCCGAGAAGAATGAGCAGTTAGGCAAGATGGTCGACGATATCCGCGAAGACCTTTCCGCGATACTTAACCGCGCTGCCTACCCAATGGCTTATTTGGGGAGCGTGTTTGGTGACTCCTACGCCCGCATTTATACCGACAACCGCGGCGTTGTGGATCTCTACGTTGACGAATTAGTACGCCCTCCGCTTGTTCAGCCGTTCGACCGGGGTAGCCGCACGGTGGGTTACGCCATTTATACCGGTGAGCGCAATTTTCAGCGCCTGGACACCTCGCAGATGGTGCGCATGAAGATGCCGCGCAGCCAGTGGGTGCCCCAACACGGTGTTTTTGAGAAGTCGCTGAAAGTCGCCCTGGGTACCGACGATGTAAACGATCTGCCGTTAATGCCCGCCATGGCAGGCGGGTCGCTGATCTATCCCGCCGAAGAGCCCTACGACAATCTGACCGCAAGCTTGTTAGGTCTGGTGGGTCAGCGCTGGATGGATAGCATTGACGAGCAAATGCTGACGGTGAACCTCAATGACATGTCGAAGGACATGCAAAAGAGCTTCATGGACTCCGTCACTAAGATGCTGAAGCGCTCCAAGGAGATTGCCGAGGAGGCCGTAAAAGGCGGCAAACCCATCATGGAGCGGGTGCGGCATGTTATTCCCGTATTTGGCGACAAGCAGTTAACCCGCGTTGAGGGAGGCGGGCAATCAGGCCGCGCGGACAATATCAGCATCGAGGACGTGATGCTTCACGCGCGCCTACTTTCCGGTGCGATCGGCGTGGATCTATCAATGATCGGGTTTGCTGACCAGATGAGCGGCGGGCTAGGCGAAGGCGGGTTCTTCCGCACGTCCGCACAGGCAGCCGAGAGCGCCCGCGTGATACGCGTAGCGCTGGCCGAAGCGTTCAACCACATTATCGACATGCACACGCTCAAGCGCTACGGAACCGTATTCCCGGCCAGTGAGCGCCCTTGGCGTATTTCGTTCTATGGCTCCATTTCTGCCCTGGAGGCAGAGCGTCAACGCACGCTGAACGATGGCATGGGGGTTGGTATCGGCTTGGCGCAAGCCATCGGGGCCATGCGCGACATGGGGGCCTCCAAGAAGCTAATGAAGACCTTCCTGACCGAAACCATGCAGCTAGACGAAGATCAGGCCGAAATTTATGCCGAGCTTGCAGAGACCGCCAAGGATGACGGTGGCGGCGGCAAGGGGTGGCCATGAGCCTATTTGACAGCATTAGTGCGGCAGGCAAAAGCGGCAACCTACTGGGGCGTACTGACGGCGCGATACGCAGCGGCGCTGCCAGCCTAGGCAACCAGGCTGGAAACATGGCTGGAGGTGGCAAGCTGGCAAGCGCTATCTCTCAGGCCGGGGCCTCCATGGGGTCTCAAGCGGTTAGTCGCGCAGTCAATAGCCATATCCCGCCTACCATGCGCAACGCGATCAATTCAGGCGCGAACTCGCTTAGTCAAATTGCCAATGGTGATATTGAAGGCGGGCTCTTAACCGCGCTTGAGTCTGGCTTTGCTGGTGACGCGCTAGGCAACCTGCTAGGGGGTCAATCCAGCCAAGGCCGCTATTGGGGTGGCGCCAATATGCTGTATGGCGGCATTACCCCCACTGAAGCCAAGCGCATTTTTCAAGAGGCGGTAGACGCCAAGCGCGCCAAAAAGAACCTTTTCCTACTGACCGTGCAAAGCGCGCTGGCTGGCGACTTCTCCCACGAATTCAATCTTTTCTGCACTGATATTGAGCGGGGCCCTAGCGAGGTTTCTGGCGGCAAAGTGCGTGCCGGAAGTGCGCAACTAGACACGCTTACCCAGGCCGAGCCTGTCGTCCTACGAATCACGACCATGGATGACCGGGCAGGTACGTTAAAGCGCTGGTTTGAAGCCCACATTGCCGCTGTTGCTGCGCAGGATGGGACGTTTGGGGTGCCTGCTGATTACTCAATTGTCTTTACCGTCCAGCACGCCTTTGTCGGTGACGTAGGCGGATTTACGGGGCGCGTCCTGTGTCGCGCTCAGTCCTACGAAGTGTCTCTTTCCCGCCGCGAAGACGCCCTTGAAGAGCTGCAGATGACGTTTACGCAGCTTGATACCTTCATGAGTCCCTAGCCATGCAATTAAATCACGACAACAGCGGCTTCTTGGTCGGTGAGCGGCTTAGTGCCGAGGATGTTACAGGCCGCCTGGACGCGATTCGGGATGAGTTGCGCGCACTACGAAAAGACATTGGCGGGCAGTCGGTCGGTGGGCGTGGAGCACCTGTAGCCAATAAGCCAACAGAGGCCAATAGCAGCCCAGCCCCACGCCAAGCAAAGACAGAGGCAGCGACCCCGCGTCACGATGAGATTGTAGTTCGCGTAGACCAAGAAAAGCCTCCGGCAGTTGCTGCGACAAGCCAGCAGCGCGACCTAGGGCAATACGTTTACAGCCAAGCGGTAACGCCCGGCTCTCCCGCTAACCAGGCGCCCTTTAATCTCAATACCGCATCCACTGCCAGCCCCAGTATAAGCGTAGGCTCGAATGCCGCAGCAGCGACCCCTAGCAAAGACATTGGCGGTCAGTCGGTCGGTGGCCGTGACGCCAGCGGTCGGTTCGTGCCAAAGGACGGTGGAAGCGCCGCGGCTAACGCTCAAGACGAAGAGGACAGCAATGGGCTGCTGATGAAGTCGATCAACGGCTTGGGCGATCGTATGGCAGGCGCTGCCAGAGAGATAGGGGCAGGCAGCGAAGAGGCCGACCCCACTGTTAAGGCCTTTAACGAGGTGGCACAGCCCCTTTCCCGCGGCTTCGGTAAGATCATGGGCGACGGGTCAGATCGCAAGCAGGAGCGCTGGTACCGCCGTTTCTGGCTAATGATGCGCGGCACGCGCCGCGAGGATCGTGAAGAGGGCAAACAGCAACGCCGAATCCTGAAGAACATTGAGCGCAAGCCAACAGGCGGCGACAGCGGCTCCATGCTGTGGCGCGGGATCATGCTGTTACTGGCCCCCATTACCGGCATGCTATCTCTACTTGGCGGTCTGCCGATTGCGTTAGCGGGTGCGGTGATAGCAGGGCTCAAGGGGCTATTGACCGCGCTAGGGATGGGCAAGATAGCCCGCCGAATGACCATACCCGGCAGTGGGCGGTCTACGTCACAGCGAGGCGGCAGCGCTCGCGGTGGTACGGCCAGGTCGGCAGCAGGCGTAGGCGCTAGTCAGCGACAGCAGGGCGGTGGGTCTCGGTTAGGTGGTGCGCCCGCAGCTAGCGGTGGAAGTGGTGCGGGACGCCTCCTGAAAGGCGGCATGCGCAAGATACCGGGCATCGGTGCCCTGCTTGGCCTTGGGTTTATGGCGAGCGATGTTGCCGCCAGCGAAGGTAGCGACGCCACACGGGCTGAAAAAGACACCATGACTGGGCGCGCGGTTGGCGGCGGCCTTGGCGGCATCGCAGGCATGGCGGGCGGCGCGGCTGCCGGTGCTGCCGTAGGCTCAGTGGTGCCGGTGGTGGGTACGGTTGTGGGCGGCCTTATCGGCGCGATCGCTGGTAGCTACTTTGGGGGCAACGCAGGCGAGACTATCGGCGAAGAGGTTGGTGGATGGGTGACGGATCTGCGTCAGTCCAACCTAGTCTCATCGCTTGCTCAGCGCTGGGAATATGCCACCACATTTATGTCCAGCCTGTGGTCTCAAACCAGCGAGGGCGTAGCGGCGCGCTGGAACGTTGCCACTGATGCTTTCCAGGGCCTGTGGGATAGCAGCACCGCCAAATTCAACAGCACTTGGGAATCGCTGTCCGGCTCCCTTGCTGAACGATGGGCATCCGTTACTGATGAGATGAAAGGCGTCTGGAGCGGCGCCGTATCCATCGCTGCCGAAGGCTGGAGCACGCTTACCGATGCCATGGGTGGCGTCAACGACTGGGTAGCTGAAAAAACGGGCGTTGATATAGGGCAGGCTACTCGCGATGCCGGCGAATGGGTATCAGATCGGGCAGTCGAATCAACAGAATGGGTAGCAGGTCGCGCCGAGGCGGCAGCCGATCGTGTCGAGGGTGCTACTAGCTGGCTGGGTAGCAAGATATCAGCGGGCGCGAGCTGGGTGGGTGAAAAGTCCGGGGTATCAACCGCGGTTAATGCAGTGCGAAATGCCCATAACGAGGCATCGGCAACGCCAGCGCTCACTCAGGCCATGGCAGAGGCTGGAATCACTGACCCCAATGAGCAAGCGGCTTTCATGGGGCAGATGCATCATGAGTCGGGCGGCTTTCGCACTATGGAGGAGAGCTTTAACTACTCCTCAGCTGATCGCATCATGGCTGTTAGCCGCACCGCCAGAAACCAAGGCCCTGAAGCGGTGGAAGCCGCCATGGCCCAGGGCCCTGAAGCTATTGCCGAGCTTATGTACGGCGGTCGCATGGGCAATACTGAACCCGGTGATGGTCACCGCTACCGTGGACGCGGCTTTACTCAGCTAACAGGGAAGGACAACTACACCGCCGCTAGCGAGTCACTGGGCATTGACCTGGTCAATAATCCCGATATGGCAGCAGATCCCGAGGTAGCTGCCAAGGTGGCCACCTGGTATTGGCAGAACCGCGAAGGTTTGTCCGAAGCTGCCCAGAGCGGCGACACCCGCGAAGTAACGCGGCTTATCAATGGTGGCGACAACGGCCTAGCCGATCGCGAAGCACAGACCAGCCGTTACTTAGCCGCGGCAGAGGCTGGAGAGTTCACGCCATCATCCGTAAGCGAGCCTCCCAACAACAATGTAGCCGCTCGCCAAAGCACCCCGGAGGCTACGGCCACCGTAAGCACGGACCACCTAAGGGCCATGGGGCTGTCCGCTAGGGCTCCAGCTCTCGGGTCGGCCTCACCACAGTCTGCCAGCATTCCTCCTCTGCGCGTCCCGCCGGTTGGCGAGGCGCCCACTGTTAGCGTTCCGTTGTCCTCTTCAGGAGAGCGCACCAATGGGCAACAGGCGTCGCGTGCGCCTCAAGATGTTAGTCGAGACCTTGGCGATCGCCGCATTGCGCATATCGTTACCGGCTCTTATAGCGGCATGGGGTAACCGGAAAACCAGCCGCTAGGATCATGCGCTGACGGCATAGCATGAGCGCATGAAGACAATTACCGGTGATGACATTCAGGCGATGGTACGCCACTGGCTGGAAACACCAGTCAATGGCTACTTGGGCTCCGGCTACGGCTCTGATGCGAACAGTCTATTGCAGCGCGCCCAGTCAGATGGGCGTGCGGACAGCTTTGTCCGCAAGTTGCGTAGCGATGTCAGCGTATTAGAGGTGCTGCCCAATAGCGCTGTCACGCTGTACGGCGCGCCGGAAGGCATAGACCAGTTGCGCCTAACGCTTGATGTTGCCGGTCGCTCTTATGATCTCAACGATTACGAGGCCAACCGGTAATGCTTACCCGCGAAGACTTTCAGCAGGCTATCGATGATAGCGTGGCGCGTTACCCGGCAGTGGGTGCGCTATATCGCGCTCGCGACCCGCGAATACTCCAGCACCTTGATGCCATGGCCACCATGCTGTCGATGTACTCCAGCCAGCTTGAAGTGGCACAGGCAGAGCCTTTTGAGAAGGTGCGCGATGCCACTGTTTTGGCGGACGCCTCGATGAGAGGCCTTGTTCCTAAGGCGCAACCGTCGCGCGTCAGCATCCGCTTGAAGAACTCCAGCAATACCGCCTTCACCGCTAGCCCCGGGCGCGCGCTGATTGATTCCAGCGGGAGACCCTTTCGGATTGAAACACCTGTCGATGCAGGGCCTGGTGATACCGTCACCTTTGAAGCTGTACAGCTAAGCGAAAAATCAAGAGCCCACACGGTTCAAGAGAGCCGCGCATTCTATGCCATTCAAGTTGAGCTTGCGGATGATGACTCATGGTTGTGCGGCCTTAATGTGACGGACGCAGAGGGCATCTACACGCACCGTGAGCGCTACACCAACACCTTTGCTGGCGAGCGCGTTTATCACGTAGAGGCAGACGAACAGCAGCGCATTTATATCCGCTTTGGCCAAGATGATGTCGTAGGCGTGCAGCCTGAAGAAGGGTCGTCAATTACGATATCCAGCTATTACTCCCTTGGCCGGATAGACGACTTTACCCCCGGTTCGCCCATGGCATTCGACACCATGCAAGCGCCCACTGAAGCTCAAATAGAGATGACGCTGCAGGATGTATTGTCCAGCGGCGAAAATCCGCCTTCCATGCGCGCGCTGCGCGAGCTAGCAAAATACCCCAGCGTCTATAACCACAATGCGGTATTCCTGGGTGAGTTCGACTTCCTTGTACGGCGCCACTTCCCTTCGCTGCAGTTCCTGTCCGTTTGGAATGAAGGCGTTGAGGAGCGGCAT
This sequence comes from Vreelandella indica, assembly GCF_037070225.1. Lineage (NCBI taxonomy): Bacteria > Pseudomonadati > Pseudomonadota > Gammaproteobacteria > Oceanospirillales > Halomonadaceae > Vreelandella > Vreelandella indica. Next base: position 9,767 of record NZ_JBANSO010000009.1, on the reverse strand, counting down.
CGCGGGATGAGCGTCGACAATATTAATGTTTTGTTCGTTGCCTGCATTTCTGCGATCGGCAATGAAGCTGCACTCTCGCAGTCACCCGGGGAGGTTGTGCAGCCCGATGAGCTGGAGGAGAGCGAGCTAACCGCCACCCATAAAGCCATTCGCGAAAAGATTCACGCTGCCGATGACAGCTACCGCATACGGTTCTTTACTGCCGTTCGTGCGCCGCTGCCTGTCTCTGTTACCGCAACAGTCGCCACTAGCTACGACGAGGGCGTTGTTAAAGAGCAAATCCAGAAAGTCATGCTAGACGAGTTTGGAGAGCAGGCCGATCAGTCGCGCCGCGGCAATAGCACCCCCCTTTACCAGCAGATTTATCAACTCTTACGCCAGAAAGTGCCAGCGCTCAACGTTGGGCGCGCCGATCTGCGCGTGGAGATTAGCGACGAGGCTAGCGATTCGCGCCCTGAGCTATGGCGGTACGTATCGCCGGATAGTCTTCAAGTCGCTGTCACTACCGGTAATGTGAGCGTGCCTTATTGGGGGTCTGGGTTTTGAGCACTGATAAGTTCGACTTCCCTGGGGCCACTCTTCCCAACATCACCCCCTTAAAAGAAAGCCATGCAAACGGGCAGATTGAGGAGGAGTTAAAAGGGCTTTTCGGCGAGCTTTTTTCGGCACTGGCTGAAGAGACCTTTGATGCTAGCGTGTTAGGCGCTCCGCACCTTGGCAGCTTCGACCTGGTGCGACGCACGGTAAACCATGACGGCCTTGTACTACTCAAGGGGGAGCGAGAAGAGGCGGCAACCCGTTACCTATATCGCGCTTGGAAGTCGGGCGATGTCCAGAAACGCGGGCTTCACTTCCTGCGCACCTATCTGCAAATGCTGTTCCCTGGCCAGACTGAGGTTAAGCAGCTTTGGCACTACAAAGATGCCGATTATGGCCAAGGGTTTGTGTTGAATGAGCCCCGAAACCCTTATTGGTACAATTTTCTAGGGTCGCCCGGGCTAAAGATTGATGGATCCTGGAAGCTAGGGCGCCCACTGGTTCTGGATGCGGAGGAGCCTCCTTACTACAAGCCAGAGTCGGGCAGCCTGTTCCTGACCTCCCGCGTAGAAATACTGCTAGGCCTAGAAGAGCTTGCGCGCTACTCCGATGGCAATAGACCCGCTACTACAGGCCTGATTGATATCATCCGGGCGGTCATACCCGCTCGCCTAGTCCCGCTTTTCAAGTTCTGGTTGCGCTTCGTCATTGGCGTGGATATTAGCGTTCGCAGTCATTTCCTGATGCAGAAACATTCAACCATTCGCTACCCATGGTGCGGGCGAGTTCTGACCGAGGATCCTGCGCGCAAATGGTCGCTGGGCATTGATGGCGAGGTGGTGAAGCTGCCCCAGTCGTTTGGTTCTTTCCGCCTGGGCGAGGTTAGAGGCGGCAAGAGCGTCTGGCGTCTCCGTAATTGTCGCACCGAAAGCGAGCTAACCATCGCCAAAGAGCCTGCTGAGGCCTCTGCCTATCGCCTGCCTAAGCTTGGCGAAAAGGGTAGACGCCTCGATGGAGGCTGGGCGTTAGGTCGCCGTCAACTTGATGTTATGAGCTGGAAAGATGTCGAGAAGCATATCGACATTGATCAGCCTATCGACCTTGTGACAACGCTTCACCACCACATCCGCATGGATTACCCCGAAACACCCAAGAAGCTAGGCAGCGCTTGGCGGCTTAACGGCACCTGGCGTCTCGATGGCAGCCGCCAATTGGTGAATGCCTGGGCTGGCCAAAAGCTTGATGGCTTCCGCTTGGCGCGCAAGGGCGTGGTCGCTGAATCAACCGGACACCTGAACGTATCGGCAGCCTGTGGAGCAGCACCCGTGCGATTGCCAAGGCGGAAAACAGCAGCCGAAGGCGGGGATGGCATAGAACACACTTGGAGCCTGCCGTTGAACGGCCAATGGAAACTAGGCGGCATGGCGCCACCCGAGTTCAACATAACCATTACCCGAGTATGAGGTGAAGCATGGCCGAGGCCATCACAGTCAATGCGTATCGTCGCCGATTGGCGGCAGCGATGGCGGGCGGCCCGCCAGTTTCGCCCGCAGCCTATATGGCCTTCGGAGACGGTGGCCACAACACCGACCTAACAGCAAAAGCGCCGTCACGGGACCAGGAGTCTCTTAATAACGAGATTACCCGAAAACCGCTACTGGATGTATCGCAAGAAGATCTTTACTCCATGACGGGGCGCGGACTACTTGAGGCTGCCGATCTGGTTGGCGTGCCTGTCTCCGAGGCTGCATTAGTCGATGCCAATGGCGAGCTCATCGGTATCAAGAACTTCGCTCCGAAGGTGAAAGAGTCCGACGAGCGCTACGAAGTCAGCATCAAGCTACGATTCTAAGGAGCCGTCATGGCACTGCCAAAGTACCCTGTTAAAAAGATCCCCAATGACGAGCCGGATGCGGTTCCGTCACTCTTTAACCAGACCTATGAAGAGATCGATCAAAACCTGAATGCGCTGGATCTGCGCCAATTAAGCACTGAACAGACGTTAACCCAGGCGAAGGGTGACAAAAGCTCTCTCCCCGCGCGCCTAGACAGTATCCAGCAAGACATTGAAGGTATTCGTGGCGAAGACCCTATCGTCATGAGCGAAAAGATCGACGTCCTGGTTGAGCACGGTGCCCAGCAGATATTCACCGAGCATCGCGATCGCGTTGATAACACGGCGATTACTAGCGCCGTATCAGGCGATGACTCCATGGACGTGGAAGATACCGCGGGACTTGTCGAGGGGCAGCATTACTTTATTGCCAGTGACGGCAGCTCGCAAATCGTGCGCATCCGCGAAATTCTCTCCGGCACGCGCATTACGCTAGAAGCAACGCTGACCTCTAACGTGCCAGCAGGCGCGGTATTGAGCCGCATTTCAGGCAGCGAGTTTGTAACCACAGACCTCAGTAGCGCTCTTGTGAGCTACGGTGCGATGATCTTTATTGTGGGTAATGCCACTAACGTGCGCGCCTGGATTAGCGGCGGATGGTCTGATCTTGAGCAGCGCGGCGATGGATGGGTAGTGCCAGTAGGCATTCGCCGTTTTCGTGTTAGCGGCAATATCGAGCGGTTCGCGCTTATCTCTGCACTGCCCATTAGCGCCCTTCGTCGCCCGAGCAACGTCAGCCCCTCCGATGGCGAGCCCGGCTTAACGACACAGCCTACGCTAGTGGGTTCAGGTTACTACGCGCTCTACGCGGTACCGCAAAAGCACCGCCGATTCCGGCTTTATAATGCGGCGGGCGAGATTATTCACGAAGCGACTGTTGAGCCCGTTGGTGCTGAGCCCGTTCTAAGCTATGACGTTCCTGCTGGCGTGCTGGATATCGAAGAGGTGGGATCTTGGAATTATCAAGACGTTAGCTTGCTGGATGAAGAGGGCGCCTGGTCTGAGCGCACTTCATTTACTACGGCTAGCGTGTTCATTAAGGCGCCCACGATTCTTTCACCTGCTGATGGTGAAGTGGACGTTCAAGAGGCGCCCACGATCGAGCTAAGCGCCTTTGCGGTTGAGCCTAATACAGAATCAGATACCCATTCGCGCTCTGGTTACCGAATTCGCGACGAAGAGGGCAATGTTCTCTGGTCTACCCAAACATCTAGCTATCTGACGTCGATTCAGCCGCCGCAAGGGATCATGCAAGAAGGCGGGCGCGTCTACATCATTGATGCACAGCAGGAAGGCCAACTGTACGGCTGGTCTGCCTGGTCAGCCGTTGCCACCGTCACCACGGCGCAACGCTTCGCTGCCGATGTAGGCGAGGCGGGCGCGCAAGGCTTTGGCGTGGGTATTTATTCAGACGATTTACCTGCTGGCTTTACGCCTCTTTCTGGTCACGATGACCCAGCCAGCGACAATTACGGCAACTATCAGTACAGCGACGGCTCAATCATGTGCTTTGTGCCCGCCTTTTATTATCGGTTCGGTCACACTAGCAGCCCTCGCTTCGCTGCTTACGGCGCCAATGCCTTAGATATCGTGGGCATGGGCAGCTTTGCCGACCAGGATGCGGCCGCGCTAGAAGGGTACGCTCTGCATCGCGCGTTTATTGATGGGGGCGTCACTAAGCAAGGCTTCTTTATTGATAAATACCTGAATTCGAAGTCTGCGGGCAACGACGCCGGGGTGTCCGTGAAGGGCGGCGTGCCTATCTCTCTTGCCACGACGACCAGCTACACGAACTCAAGCGGGATGACCGGCTGCGAGGGCCAGTTGTCTGATGCCGTGGTATTGAGTCGTGCGCGCGGTGCGATCTTCAACTGCATCTCGGTCTTCATGTTCTCTGCGCTAGGACTGCTGTCCCTCGCTCACGGACAAGCGTCTACGTCCAGCACGTTTTGCGCGTGGTATGACGGCACTCGCACTACCAACTACCCGAAAGGCTGCAACAGCAGCCTGTCAGACACTGACGATGGCAGCGTTAGCTTTGAGTCAGCGGGCGATAGCGGATCTGCTGACAAACCCAAAGCAGGAAGCGGCACGCCGTTTGCCAAGACGACGCACAACGGTCAAGCGTGCGGCGTGGCGGATGTTAACGGGTCCATGTGGCAGCCAGCTCTAGGCATCACCACGCCAGGCCCAACTAGCACTTCCACTGGCGTGGTCTCAAATGGTGACTGCTATGTGCTCAAGGAGAGCGTAGAGCTTGCCAGTCTGACCGCTGGCTTTGGGGGTGCTACTGACGCATGGGGCAGTGCTGGCGATCTGGCGGTAAATTATGACGCTCAGCCAGGCATTCTGCCGTGGGGAAGCACTACAGGTGCCGCTTATTTCGGCAACGGTGAAAACCAAGTCTTCAATAGCAGTCCTGATGGACAAGGGTGGCTGCGCACCGCCTGCGGCATACCAACTGACATTGATGCTATTAATGCAACCGGCACCAACCTGTTCGGCCAGGACTACTGCTACCAGTACAACCGCGAGAATCTGTTTGTTCTCTGTGCCGGCACTTGGAGCAGCGCTTCGGACGCCGGTGTCTTCGGTCGCTATTGGAGCGTCAGCCGGTCGAACTCGAGCAGCAGCAGCGGGTTCCGCGCGGCGGCCTATGGATCGTGATTTGTGGGCGGCGCGATAGCGTCGCTCTTTCACTTCTTCTTTATGGCTACTAAAACGCATCCTTCGTCCCAGATATTCAACAAGTGCCGGGAATTGATAAAGCTGCTTAATGTGCATCTAAATCACTTTCCCCGGCATGAGAAATACGCCCTTTGCCAGGAGATCAGAAATGCCGTTTATGACGTTTACCAGTTATTGGTAGAGCACCAAAAGAAGTATTACAACAAAACCACTCTCACAAAGTTGGATATTCGCCATGAGCAACTGCGAATGCTGGTGAATCTCTCTTTTGAGATGGGTTATTACGAATACAAAGACAATAAGCGCGGCCATTCAGAGGCCGAAGCGCAACGTCGATACACCGCCGCCTCAGTGCTTATTAATGAGTTGGGCGCGATGATCGGCAGCAGGATACGCAACGCCCGGGATAATCCGCGTGCTGCGAATGGGGTGACTGCTTAAATGCATGCTGTTTGTTCAATGTGCCGGCAATTGGAGCAACGCTTCGGACGCCGGTGTCTTCAATCGCAATTGGAACAACAACCGGTCGAACTCGAACAACAACAACGGGTTCCGCGCGGCGGACTACGTTTCCATCCTGATATTCCATAAAGGAAATACTGGAGACATAGGGAGCCTGTCATCCCGCCATCTCGGCGAAATCTGCAGGCCAAGGTGTTCAAGTACGCAATGGAAAGTCCACATGCCTAAACGCTACGCCAATTTATTCGAAGAGTGCTTCACGCTAGAAGCGCTCTTTACCGCATACCGATGTGCCCGCAAGGGAAAGCGCGGCACTCGCTCTGTGATGGAGTTTGAACGAAACCTGGGGGCTAATCTTCAGCAGCTACAGGATGAGCTGAAAGATTTTGACCCCGATGCTGATGAACTCAGCTATCAGCCACAACCGTACCGTCGTTTCATGGTGACGGAGCCTAAGACGCGCGAGATCGCCGCGCCTGCGTTTCGAGACGTGGTGGTTCAGCACGCCATTTACGCGGTTATCTACCCCATCTTCGACAAGGGGTTTATTCATGACAGCTATGGATGTCGTGTAGGGAAGGGGACGCACCGCGCCAATGACCAGGCGCAACGCTTCTTGAGGCAAAGCCCCAAAGGGAGCCATGTACTCCAGCTAGACATCCGGCGCTTCTATTACCGAATAGTGCGCAGCACGCTTCAACGCCTACTGGAGCGGAAAATCAAAGACCGGCGCCTCGTCAAATTGATCATGATGTTTGCAGAGAGCGACAGTCGCTTTGGCGTGCCAATAGGCAATTTGCTGTCTCAGCTGTTGGCGCTGATCTACCTGGACCCGCTCGACCAATTCATTAAGCGAGTGATGAAGGTGAAGCGATACGTGCGTTACGTGGATGATTTTATTCTTTTTGGGCTAAGCCAGATGCAGGCGCATCGATACAGACACTTGATTGAGCTTTTCTTGTCGACGGAGCTTGGCCTGCAGCTTTCAAGATGGACGGTCGCTCCAGCAGAGAAAGGGGTTAATTTTGTCGGCTTTCGCACCTGGCGGCGCACTCGCTACGTAAGAAAGCACAGCCTTTACCGGTTCTCGCGAAGCTTGAAGCGAGGAGACACTGCCAGCGTGACCAGCATCATGGGCAACGCCCTAAAGACGGCAACATTTGCCCACCTGTGCCGCCGCGTCAAGGCCGAGCGGCCTGACCTGATACCCCAGCTACCCCTTTATCGTGAGGTGAAAGATGCCAGTCCTGTTCAAGTACCAGCGTAATGTTGAGACCGGCCCAAACGGCGCCGTTCTCGACTTCAAGAATTCAGACATTGAAGACGGCCCGCGCGCTACGTATCTGTGCGAAGTGGACGGCTGGCGTTATGTCAGCGTTCCAGATGGGCTTGAAATGCCCGAGCAGCCTGAAGGTATTCAGTGGCAAGCGGTAGTGGAGCCCTCAGCCGCGCTAATTGAGCAGCTTAAGCGCTCAGCACGCCCTGTCTCTATTGCTAAAGACGTGGTGCGTCGACGCATTGAGGTAGAGGTTGGGGATGTGCACGACATGGTAGCTGACTCCATGCGCCTGTGTGAGTTTGCGATTGCGCTCAGCGTACGCGTTAGCCATGAAGTGCTAACCGGCGAGCAAATGGATCCGGCGGTGCGTGAGGCGTATACCGATCGTGTCAGCACGGTGAAGGACGCTCTGGATAGTGGAGCCATTGTTCTGCGCAGCGACCTTGAGGATCCCACTCAAATGATGCAGCGCCTAATGACGCGCTACACGAAAATTAACGACCTCGTTGCAGAGATCTACAAACCGGCCGTAGACGAGCTCTTGCCTTAAACCGCCATACACAACCACTGAAAGCGAGCCCTGCACGGCTCGCTTTTTGCTTTGCTAGGGAGCTGCAAAGTGATTCCGTGCACACAGATCTATTCGTCCTTATGTGACTACGACGCCCTGGTAGCTTCGCTGTCACTTCACGCAGGATCCCATGAGCCCACAGAGACGGCGGGGAAGTTGCAGAACGCACTGATGTGGGGTGAATATCGCCACGGCAGCTACGGTACCGATATAAGCGCCGCGATCGAGGCGCACGTAGCTGGCGTAATTGCCGCCTCCGAGTCCATGCTATTTCATGCCTATAAGCCAGCCTCAGTCGATCCCCATTTTGTCTCTGCCGTTGCTGCGCCCACCGAGGCGCTGTGCTCTATAGCCACTCCCGCAATGGTCAGCGCAGCCGTGCTAAGCCGATCGGGCTGTCAAAGGACGGCTGAATTAGCCAGAGACATTGCTTCAGCCCACACCAATACAGCACCAAGTGGCGCTTTGTATGGCAGCCTGCCCTCCAATGAGCGCGCCTCACCACTGTTTGCGATGTCAGCGCTGGCCTTAACAGAGGACGCCATAATGTCGCCCGCGGTGACTTATATCCGCCGTGGCACTGATGTCTTCTTCCTCTCTGATAATAGGTTCTCTTGCCATGATTCAGTCTGGAATTTTGTCAGGCTATTCGGGGGCGACATGGTAACGCTGCCCGCCGGGTAATAACGCGCGCAGAACGCTCAGGCATCTTGGCATGCCTGAAAGCACTGTGACTGAATCGTGTCTTCGTACTCTTATCTGGCGTGACCTATGGCACGTTAAGCGCCGATATGGCGAGTAAGTCACGTAGCACCCGGAGCGAATATAAAGGCAAATCAGTTAGTTAGGCTGTATTTCTGCATAGCTTTGGTGTCTTGAAAACCGGCATAGGTTAATAGCCTATCCAGGGTTCGAATCCCTGTCCCTCCGCCAAATATTACGAATAAGCCGCTGATTTCAGCGGCTTTTTTGTTGTCTATAATTTAACCAGCCCATACCGCAGCCCATACTTTGGTTTTGGCTCTCATTGAGCAAAACTGAACTGTTTTGGACGCCGCCTCTCTCCCCAGACTTCTTGCTGCTTACCTTCAGGTTGCATTCCAACAAATCCTTCATTCATGCATCCACCCACATGAGGGATGACAGACCCTTTTCCTTCAGATACTGTTATCTTAAGAATTATGAGTGATCGCTACTGACTGGTAACTATCCGAAGGGGGAATTCAGTTAGGTAAAACATATGCCTGCTTTGCAGCGAGAAAATACCTTGCTGCACGTGTCTGCAGCTCTAACACTTTCGCTTGGGCCATCGTTGTCAGTTCAATTCGGAGGAGCTGCCCTAGTTTTGCCTCCTGGAGTGGTAAACCATAGACAGCAATATCATCGAATCTTAGGTTCGCCAAGACTGGTCTTTCAAACAAAAGCATATAGGTAATAGCGGTGATTTCGATCGGCGACATTTACAACCAAGATCTCAATTTCCTGTTCGGATCAGGCGCATCTTTTGGGCTACTTCCGACGCTACAGTTGCAAGTAACGACCGGCGAAGGCGAAAAACGTTACACACTAGAAGACTTGGCGACAAAATTTGAACGCGAGGGTGACCGACGCCTGATCCCACTATTCATGCACTATTACGCCAATTGCATCCGACCGGCGGAACAGCTCAGCCTAGAAAAGGCAGTAGCAGAGGAGCCTGGTGCCACAGTTATCAGAAATTACCGCACTTTCTTGGTCACAGCGTTGGAGATGGCGAAACGCCGCAAGGCACTCGATCGCCGCTGTAACGTGTTTACCACCAACTACGATGGGTGCTTCCCACTCGTAGCTGATGCTCTTATCAGGGAAAATGACATTGATTTCGTGCTCAACGACGGCGCAAGAGGTTTTACTCGGCGCATCCTACAGGCTCGGAACTTTGGGGCCTACATGTGCCAATCCGGCGTATTTGGTCGGTATCAGAGCAGCATCCCACAAATAAATTTGATCCATCTGCATGGATCGGTCTACTGGAGCAAGTCGCGCGAATCGATTCTGGTCGACTACAACTTGTCAGGCCGTGAACCCTTATTGGATAGCAATGCTCTTGATCTGCTGCAGCCCTTCTCGGCTGCCCTTAACAATCCGGCTTCAACGCTTGAAGATGTGCCCGACCCGGACTTTAGTGACGATGCGCTAAAAGCATTCTGGGCAAAATATGAACAGATACCCATCGTTGCGTATTCCGCCCTATCGTGACCGCCCATTCCGTTTGAACGTGACCGTCTGTTCTGGATGATGGTGACCGCGCATTCCGTTTTATCGTGACCGATTTTGGGCAGTTTTCCGGAATCGCC
>NZ_JBANSO010000097.1:0-1031 GCF_037070225.1 Vreelandella indica | reverse complement strand
GGAAGTGTTTCCATAACCGTAAAAACTGGCTGTTCAGCCATACTCCGAGCGGCGCTCATGCCAGCGCGGCGATCTACAGCCTGATCGAAACCGCCAAAGCCAATGGTCTCTCGCCTTACGATTACTTGCAGTATGTCTTCGCGACCCTGCCCACCCTCGACGATGATGACCTCAACACGCTGTTGCCCTGGCAGTGGAAAGAGACATTACCGGTCTAAGCGAAATCTGCCTAGATGTGGTTAGTGGCTCGCTTACTAATATAACGCCGCATTCAGCGGCTTGTCCGCTGCAATGCATTGTTAACTCAATAACTTTTCAATACTGGTAATCAATGCATCTACAGAATTTCTCTTGTGTTCATTTAAAGCATTTAAAGGGTTGGCTTTAACTGCTTCTGCAACGGCATACTTAACCTGAGACTCAACTGTATCACTCCATCGTTTTCCATCATTTAGAAATGCTGATTTAACGCGCTCAGACCATTTTTTGTTACTCCTAAATGCTGGCTGATTTAGGTCAACACCAAAGCCTTCGATTATCTGATCACGATAAACATCAAGTTTTAAACAATCTTCGAACTCTGTATTCTGGGCGCCATTACAAGTAACAAATGTATTTCTCCTATTAGAAATAATCCCATCTGCTTCAGCCTTGTCGTACGCAGCTCGGCCTGCTTCATCATTATCCAAAAAAGTATGATAAACACACAGCGAATTACTGAGAAGAGTTAACTTATAGGATAAATTACCGGCGCCCCCAATTTCATCTACAACTAAAACATGACTACTTATGGCCTTCTTAATTATTTCACTCTCAGCAGATAAAATTGCTTTTAACGAAATCACATCATCTCCGCCCTCTACAACTAAAACATAACTGGCATTTACGAGATTATCTGAAGCTTTGATACCTAGCCCGGATTTCTCATAGCACCTCAGCAAGTACCGCACCCAGGCCGCCATGCTATTAAAAACCTATTGGTACATCTTAAATTGCCTACTTTTTAACCACTTTCCGTCGTTCAGATACAC
>NZ_JBANSO010000096.1:0-1035 GCF_037070225.1 Vreelandella indica | reverse complement strand
GTGTCTGAACGCCGGAAAGTGGTTAAAAAGTAGCCGATGTAAGTCGAGCCAGTAGGTGTTTAGCGGTGTTACAGCCTGAGTGCGGTACTGGCTGAGGTACTATGAGAAATCCAGGCTAGCTCGTTAGGCTGTTTTTTGGAGGATCGGGACTTACGATTAGCCAAACGGAAAGTAAAACGATCAAAGAGCCAAGTAAGAATCCGCTGGAAATCGTTTCATCAAGGATTAAAAAGCCCCATAACACAGCGAAAGGCGGCACCAAGAATGTAACGGTGAGCGACCGTAACGGCCCAATGTCGGCAATCAATCTAAAATAAAGGATATAAGCGAGGGAGGTGCATAAAAAGCCGACTGCGAGCAGGCTGATCCACACATCACCTTGAAGCCAATCAATGCTGGGGCCAGATGAAATGTTCCAAATCAAAAAGGGAGTGAGAAAAGCGGTAGCGCCTATTTGACTGCCAAACGCAACCAACGTTGAATCCAGGCCACCTTGTTGGGTTACCCACTTTCGGGTAAGAAAGCCAGCAAAGCCGTAACCAATAGTGGCTATCATGCAGGCAGCCACGCCAATATAGATGTTGCCAACGATATTGGAGTCACCCACAGCAGTAATAATAGTGATGCCGACAATTCCTAGCGTTACGCCCAGCCATTTTTTTATTGTTAAACTCTCGCTAAAGATAAAAAAGCCAATCATGGCACCTGTTAGAGGCGTCGTCGCATTTAGAATCGCTGAATAGCCAGCAGGTAGTAATGTTGCTGCTATGCTGTACATAAGAAATGGGATGCCTGAGTTTATGGCACCCAAAATCAAAATTTTGCCTAGTTTGCCTCTGAACGCTAGGCTTTTACGTATGATGAAGATGATAAAAGCCAAACCAATAAGACCAAAAAAGACTCTAAAAAATGCTGTGAACCGTACCGGGATTCCCGGAGGCTCCAAACCTTGAGAGGATGGAGCCATGAGCAAATCAAATCGATATTCCCCTGAAGTTCGCCAGCGGGCGGTACGTATGGTCTTCGACCACGAGG
>NZ_JBANSO010000095.1:0-1085 GCF_037070225.1 Vreelandella indica | reverse complement strand
TAAGTACCTGATCTAAAGTTTTCGTGTAATATCCATGCCAGGATTTCTGACACGGACAGAACCATGGAAAAACGCTTCGTTGCCCCTCTCACTGAACCTGAACAACAGACGCTGACCTCCGCCTATCACCATGGCGAGAAGCGCGCTCTCCGTCGTCGGGCGCATGCCATTCTACTGAGTGACCAAGGCCATACTATTACCCAAATCAGTGAGATACTTCAGGTTCGCCGCGATGCCGTATCACGATGGTTCAAGCAATGGGAAGTGTCCGGTTTTGATGGTCTCACCGACAAACCGCGTAGTGGACGAACACCCGCCCTCGATGAACACGATCACAAGCGACTGCAAGCGTTGGTAGCCGAGCATCCCCATCAGATTCGCGCCTTACAGGCTCGCTTTCAAGAAGAGACTGGCAAGTCTGTCGCCACGGTGACACTGCGCCGGGCGTTGAAAAAAAAATGGCCATAGCTTCAAGCGCATTCGGCATTCACTCAAGACCCAGCGTGACGAAACGGACTTTCGCAAAACGCAAGGCTTGATGAAAGCGCTTCACGAGCGAGAGGACCAAGGCGAGCACGAGCTCTATTACTTTGATGAATCAGGTTTTTCACAAGCGTCGTCGGTGCCGTATGCGTGGAGCCCTATCGGCAAGCCCTGGGAAGTCACTGCCTACTCCCGCAGCCGAAGGCTAAACGTGCTGGGCTTCCTAAGCCGAGCCGGAAAACTGGTCTATCACACGACAACCGAGACAGTGACCACGGAAACGGTCATAGAAGCGTTTGACCAGTTTGTGATCCAGAAGGATCCAGACACCTTCGCCGTTGTGGTGCTCGACAATGCCAGCATGCATCGCTCCAAGGCCTTTAGGCGCAAGAGGGTGGAGTGGATGTCGCAACGTGTGCATCTGATCTATCTGTCTGCCTACTCACCAGAGCTGAATCTGATAGAGATTCTGTGGCGGCAGATGAAGTACACCTGGCTGCCCTTGAGTGCCTATCTCTCGTTTGAACGTCTACATGAAGAGGTACACCGCTTACTCGGTGGTTACGGAACTGATCACGCGATTAATTTTGAATAGGCACTTA
>NZ_JBANSO010000094.1:0-1088 GCF_037070225.1 Vreelandella indica | reverse complement strand
CTAAGTGACTTCGCATAAATTATCGTGTATAAATAACAAAGATCCATCAGAGTAAAATACGGAACCATGTCTCGGCGCTTACGTTTTGTTTCTTTAACACCTGACCAGCAACGACTCTTAAATGAAGCCTACCAGTACGGCGAAAAGAGAGCGCTACGTCGTCGGGCTCACGCCATTCTGCTCAACCACAAGGGCCATACGATTAACCAGATTCGCGATATTATCGGGGTCAAGCGCGATACGGTATCGACGTGGTTATCCCAATGGGAAGCAGGCGGTATTGAAGGGCTTCAAGACAAGCCTCGCGAAGGACGCCCCCACCTTCTCAGCGAGAGTGATCTTGCTGTGTTAGAGCAACTGGTTGAAGAATATCCCCATCAATTGCCTGTCCTCCATGCCAAGTTTCAGGAGCAGACAGGCAACGTCGTCAGCCAGGACACGTTGCGGCGCGCGTTAAAAAAAAGGCTATAGCTGTAAGCGGATACGCCGCTCATTGAGGGCACAGCGTGACGAAACAGATTTCCGCCATACGCAAGAGATGATCAATGTATTGAAGGAGTGGGAAGATGAGGGTGAGTGCGATCTCTATTTCTTTGATGAAGCCGGTTTCTCGCAATCATCGTCACTTCCTTATGCATGGAGCCCGATAGGCAAGCCCTGGGAAGTCACGGCCTACCCACACAGCAAACGATTGAATGTACTGGGCTTTCTCACCAGAAAAGACGAGTTTTTTCACCACATGACCACCGAGTCAGTGACCACTGAGACCGTTATAGAAGCCTTTGATCAGTTTGCGGCACATAAAGACCCTAACGCCTTCGCCGTCGTGATACTGGATAATGCCAAAATGCACCGTTCCAAGGCATTCCAGCGCAAACGTATTGATTGGATGGCACATCGCATTCATCTGGTCTATTTGTCGCCGTATTCGCCGGAGCTGAACCTGATCGAAATCCTTTGGCGCGAAATCAAATACCGGTGGCTACCGTTAACAGCCTACAGTTCGTTCGATAAGCTTTGTGAAGCGGTCAAAAACGTATGCAATGGTTACGGCACTAATTACTCTATAACTTATGCATAACCACTTA
>NZ_JBANSO010000093.1:0-1119 GCF_037070225.1 Vreelandella indica | reverse complement strand
TGAATCGCCCCGGATATTCTAGACACCCGTTAGGCTCTTAAAGTAACGCCTTTCATACTCAACCGGTGACAAGTTATCACTTGTGCTGTGTCGGCGCTTTGGGTTGTAAAACATTTCAATGTAATTGAAAACGTCACGTCTAGCCGCTTCGCGTGTTGAATAAATCTGTCGCTTGATTCGCTCTCGCTTGAGAAGTTGAAAGAAGCTTTCAGCAACGGCGTTGTCATGACAGTTACCACGTCGGCTCATGCTGCCTACCAAGTGATTTGCTTTCAGAAAGCTTTGCCAGTCTCCACTGCTAAACTGGCTTCCTTGATCCGAATGCACCATCACCGTTACTTGTGGCTTGCGTCGCCAGACGGCTGATAACAAAGCATCCAATACCAACTCCGTAGTCATGCGAGACTTCATCGACCAGCCAACCACTTGACGGGAAAACAGGTCGATAACTACTGATAAGTAAAGCCAGCCTTCGTAAGTGCGGATGTACGTGATGTCCGTCACCCAAGCAATATTTGGCGCTGTTACTTCAAACTGACGGTCTAAATGGTTAGGGGATACAACAGCCGGTTTTCCACCACCATAGCCGCCAGGGCGTCGTCGATAGCCCGTCTGAGAGCGTAAACCTTCCCTATTCATAAGACGCGCCACACGGTGCTTCCCGCAAGCTTCGCCAGCTTCACGCAAGTCCTGGTAGACTTTGCGATAGCCATATACACCGCCGCTTTCAAGCCAAGAGTGCTTGATCAATCCCAGCAGGCGCTCATCTTCCCGTGCTCGATTAGAGAGCGCTTTTTTACACCATGCGTAGTAACCGCTGGGGTGCACTGCCATCACCTGACACAAGCGACGTACCGAATATTGGCTCGCATGATTTTGAATAAACGCGTACCTCAGTCGGACTCCCTGGCGAAGTACGCGGTGGCCTTTTTTAATATGTCTCGCTCTTCTGATACGCGTTTGAGTTCGGCCTTCAAACGACGGTTTTCAGCTTGGAGATCATCATCCTCTTGCCGTTGTTCTACCGGCTTATCGTAGCGCTTAATCCAGTTGTATAGGCTGTGACCTGACACGCCTAGCCGCTCAGCGACCTCGGCCACGCGATGGCCGCGCTCTACC
>NZ_JBANSO010000092.1:0-1258 GCF_037070225.1 Vreelandella indica | reverse complement strand
TCGCACGCTGCAGCACCAGGGTACGCAACTGGCTGGCCAGCGAATGAAGGATGCGCAGCGGGTGGCGTCGATCGACCAGATTGTCTTCCAGCGCCTCAATCACGCCGCTGTTGTCGAGGGCTTCACGCAGCAGCAGGGCGCCGCTGTCGCTAGTGGTGCGCTGGCCGCTCAGCTCAACACGGACAGAGCCGTTGCACGAGGGCGACCAGGTCGTTAGGGTTTCACCCATGGCGAGTGGTCCTCTTGAATCGTGTTCTGGCAGGAACATCCTGATTCTACAAGAGAAAACCACTCGCCATCTTCGTTTTCAGGTCGGCCTCATGAATAAGCTGGGTTATACCCCGTGAGAAATCCAGGCTAGCCTAGCTGGACAGTCGCAGCAGGGATGGGAGTTTGAAATGATTAATCGACTAAAAAAGGACGCATCGCAGTTTAAGAAACGTCCAATTAGGGATTATTTAGATTATTAGGACTAGCGGTCTATTATTAGTAGTTCCGCAAATACAGTCTGTTTCAAGTAGTCTGTTAATAGGTTTAAAGGACAAAACGAATGGTTCTTCTAGGGTATACCCATATAATATCCATTATATTCTTAGCATTTTTCTTTGGTTTAAAAGCTATTAACGATCAAAAATTTTATCTAAACATCAAGAATGATGCAGGTTGTGGTGGCATGGGCATATAATTTGCCATCAGGCCCTACAATTTTGCCTTCAGCAGTCGCTGTTCTCCGACCAGCATGAATGACTTTGCCTTCAGCCCGTACTAAAGGTGTTGCCACTGTCAAAGCTCGCACCATATTTACTTTTATCTCTAAAGTTGTGTAGGTTTTTCCTGCTGGCAAAAGGGTATGGACAGCGCAGCCAACAGCGGAATCTAAAAGCGTGCAGAACCAGCCGCCGTGGACTGTACCCAATGGGTTGTAATGATGAAGCTTTGGACGCCCTTGAAAAACGGCAATACCTTTTTCCATATGAATAGGAGTGTAGTCGAGCGTTAGACCAATAGGAGGATGAGGCAGCTCTCCTGCAAACATAGCATTAAAAATGTCCATACCGCTGCGAGTGGTTAAGTCTGATAATGGAATGACCCTGAATCCGTGAGACCAGCCCCCAGAAATGTTTCTAACCAACTGACCTGCATGGCAATATAGCCATTATCGCCATTCACCCAGACAGTGCCATGCCCAACATAAAGTTCCGCGCCAGTCGCCGCACCCTCACCAGCCACGCCGGGCTGTCCATCATCGGGCAATGCT
>NZ_JBANSO010000091.1:0-1315 GCF_037070225.1 Vreelandella indica | reverse complement strand
TGAACCGTACCGGCTTTCTCGGAGACCCGTTAGTTTGAGTCAAGCAGCCTTATTTGCCTGACTCTGTTGCTCATAATACATGGCTTCTCGCTCTGCTGGTGGGATATGGCCAATCGGCTCCAGTAACCGCCGGTGATTGAACCAGTCGACCCACTCCAACGTTGCAAACTCAACCGCTTCTAGTTGCCGCCATGGTCCGCGTCGGCGAATCACTTCGGTCTTGAAAAGCCCTATCACGGTTTCAGCCATTGCGTTGTCGTACGAATCGCCCACGCTTCCGACAGAGGGCTCAATGCCGGCATCTGCTAAACGTTCCGTGTAGCGAATTGAGACGTATTGAACGCCTCGGTCGCTGTGGTGAATAAGATCACCTTTAGGTCGCTGAGGGCGCTCATGAAGCGCCTGTTCAAGCGCATCCAACACCATATCGGTTCGAGGTGTACTGGAAACTCGCCAGCCGATGATTCGGCGAGCAAACGCATCAATGACGAAGGCGACATAAACAAAGCCCTTCCATGTGGCAACGTAGGTAAAATCTGATACCCACAGTGCGTTCGGCTGAGCTGGCTGAAACTGCCGCTTGACCAAATCCGCCGGACAGGCCTTGTTAGGGTCAGATACAGTCGTACGCACCGGCTTACCACGTATCACACCGCGCAGCCCCATTTGGCGCATCAGGCGAGCGACGGTGCAGCGAGCCACCGGAGTGCCTTCTCGGTGTAGTTGACGCCAGACTTTGCGGATGCCATAGACACCGAAGTTCTCTTCCCAGACGCGCTGAATTTCGGCCCTCAGCCAGCGCTCACGTTTATTGCGGGGAGGCGCTCGGTTGGGCTCGCGTGCGCGGGCACGATGCTCATAGTACGTCGACGGGGCGATCGGCAGGACACGGCAGATCGGCTCGACCCCGTATAACGCTCGGTAATCTTCGATAAAGTTGATCATCACTTCCCGCGGCGGTCGAGCTCCGCCTGGGCAAAATACGCAGAGGCCTTTCGTAGGATCTCGTTGGCTTGCTTCAACTCTCGGTTTTCACGCTCTAGCGCTTTGATCCGTTCACGCTCGGAGGTCGTAGCGCCTTCCCGACGCCCTGTGTCACGCTCGGCCTGTCGGACCCAACTGCGCAGTGTTTCAGGCGTACAGCCGATTTTTGGGGCGATGGCACCGAGGGCTGCCCACTGGGAGGAATAATCTGCCTCGTGGTCGAAGACCATACGTACCGCCCGCTGGCGAACTTCAGGGGAATATCGATTTGATTTGCTCATGGCTCCATCCTCTCAAGGTTTGGAGCCTCCGGGAATCCCGGTACGGTTCA
>NZ_JBANSO010000090.1:0-1349 GCF_037070225.1 Vreelandella indica | reverse complement strand
CGGTTTGGTATCACTGCGCGATGGATGGATCAAGCTTCACTACTGAGTGAAACGCCCTGTGCGGTTCCGCATGCAGGGTGTTGTGGGGGCTGGGGGCTAGACACCCCCGGCTACCCGATTAGGAGGCATCTAGCCAGCCTTGCTCAACGGCATATTCAAGATTCTTAATAAACCAGGCGTAAATTTCAGGGCTTTCGGACTCAATAAATTGGTGCATTTTCAACACTTGATTCTTGTGTATGCCGTTGTCCTGCCACGCACGGCCTTCACTGGTAATGTTGTGAAGGAATGGCAATAAGCGGTCAATGACTTTCAGCAATCTTGATTCTTTGCTCATGCCCCCCTCTTGCTCCTCCCAGAGATCGATAATATCCTCAATTGGGTTGCCAGGGTGCGAGGCAATTCTTTTTATGCTCTCACGCTCGTGAACGTGTGCGCTGTCTCTGTTATTGCTGTAAAGGAACGTATCTCCTGCCCCCATCTCACCTAGATCATGGATTAGCGCGAGCTTGATGAGTTTAGGGACATCATAATCATCTTCTAGTAGCTCCGCAAATGCCCAGCATGCCATTGCCAAATGCCATGAGTGCTCTGCGGAGTTTTCTACCCTCTCCCCACCATTGATGTAGGTTCTTCGATTCACGGATTTCAATGCGTCCAACTGAAGCATGAAATCTGATATTTCTGAAATTCTATCGGTCAAGTCTTGACTCCTAACGCCCACAATAAACGGCGCGAGGAACGAGCGTCCGGCGACCGCAGGGAGCGAATTTAATTGCTTGGTTATGTGGCAGCACTAATAACCCTTTGCCATACACAAACATTGTTACCACTATTTGGATAAAAAAATACTGAGGATTTATGGAAACCAGCGCTTTCAAAAAGCCCCGAACTTTCCGCATTATTTTCTCGAATAGTGCATTGAACAATGCGCCCACCTTTTTCTTTGGCGTGCTCCATCGCTTTATTTAGGATACTTCTTCCGTACCCATTTCCTCGGTGCTTCGGATTCACTGTCAGGTGGCACACTTCATATTGATACCATTGGACTCTCTTGCACTCGATGCAAGAAAGCACCTCATTGCTCTCACCAAGTTCATAGAGGTATGTCTCGCCATTCTCCATGACTTTTTTCTCGGTATAGGCGACAACTAATTGATTTTCGCTATTGAGAAGATCAGCAATTTGCTTCGCGACGGCTGAATTCATGATCGCTCCCTATGCCACATAACGAGGCTGTAGAAAAACCCGATTTCGAGCCGTTTCCACCGCCTGTTGTCCTTATTCATTTACCCAGCCGGTCATCTGGCTGGGTAATCTTAATATCGGCATTTAGCCACTTGAGCGCC
>NZ_JBANSO010000008.1:0-162201 GCF_037070225.1 Vreelandella indica | reverse complement strand
CACGCGATCGCCAGATATGTCGTGCCTGGCGGGTGGAAAGGCATGACAAAACGGGCCGTCAGCACCGATCAGCACGGTGGGTTTTGGCAATAACGGGCTTGCGAAAGCCAACTTGCACGGGCGAATGATCAAAAAGTGCTCGCTGGCGGTGATAGGGAAAGTGTCGGCGCCGGCTTCACGGATTCAGGTTCATGGGAACGAGTCTTTTGATTTGGCTTTTCTAGTCGGGGATCGCTAACATCCGCGCCACGCGAACGATAGATAGATATTCGGTCATAGCTACCATGAAACCGGCAATCTGATATCTTAATTTTTGCGAGCGCCCCGCGCCGGATGCCCGTCTGCTCAAGCAGTGAAACAATCAGATAGTTTCTTACTTTGGAAGACTTAAAGGGATTGTGCTTAGACTCAGGAAGGATCATTTCTTGTAGGCTTTCGAATACGCTGTCAGGTATTACCGAATCGGTAGTTGAGACAGGATTGAAATCCGAATTTCGGCCAAACGATTGCTCATCAAGCTTTAATTTTGAGATCAATTTATGAAAGCGATCCTCGACTTCGTCAGTAACTACCTTTCCTCCGTGAAATTCATCAAATAGCCACTCTAGATATTGCCTAAGCCGACGTACTCGACCCTGAATAGTTTCTGGAGCTACCTTTGAGAAAGCCCGGAGGTTCGCTGTCATAAGTGCTTATTCAAAATTAATCGCGTGATCAGCTTCATAGCTACCCAATAGCCGGTGTACCTCTTCACAGAGGTGATCAAACGAAAGGTAAGCACTCAACGGCAGCCATGCGTACTTCATCTGACGCCACAGTATCTCAATCAGATTCAGCTCCGGCGAGTAGGCCGATAAGTAAACCAGATGCACACGGTGCGACATCCACTCGACTATTTTCCGCCTGAAGGCCTGCGAGCGATGCATGCTGGCGTTGTCGAGCACCACAACAGCGAAGGTATCGGTTTTTTTCTGTGCTACAAACTGGTCAAACGCTTCGATGACCGTCTCGGTGGTCACTGACCCGGTAGTGGTGTGGTAGATCAGTTTCCCAGCACGGCTGAGGAACCCCAATACGTTCAGCCTTCGGCTGTGTGAGTAGGCGGTCACCTCGCAGGGTTGCCCGATGGGACTCCACGCATAGGGTACCGACGACGATTGTGAAAAACCCGATTCATCAAAGTAATAGAGCTCGTGCTCACCCTGGTCCTCCTGCTGATGGAGTGCCTTGAGGAGGCCTTGGGTGTTTCGGAAATCCGTCTCGTCACGCAATGCTTTGAGTGAGTGCCGGATACGTTTGAAGCTGAAGTCATTTTTTTTTCAACGCTCGGCGAAGGGTCACCGTGCTGACGGTCTTGCCCGTCTCTTCTTCAAAACGGGCCTGCAAGGATCGAATCTGGTGAGGCTGTTCGGCGACGAGCTCCTGCAGTCGCTGATGATCGCTCTCGTCCAAGACGGGCGTGCGACCACTGCGGGGCTTGTCGATCAATCCATCGAGGCCTGACGCTTCCCATTGTTTGAGCCATCGTGATACGGCGTCGCGGCGGACCTCCAGTATCTGGCTAATTTGGTTGATCGTATGGCCTTGATTGCTCAGTAGGATGGCATGTGCACGGCGTCGTAGAGCACGCTTCTCACCGTGGTGATAGGCGGAGGACAGCGTCTGCTGTTCAGAGTCAGTAAGGGGAGCAACGAAACGCCTTAACATGGTTCCATCCGTTAGAGATATCAGACTCCAACGTTACACGAAAACTTAAGATCAGGCACTTAGCATTTCGCAGATGCTTATCCTCGACACCAAGAAAAGGTATTACGTGAGGCTCAAGTGGTGCGCTTTTTTGATGGTGGCAAAAATCAAAAAAACTTAAATACTCTGGGTATGAAATTAACCTGCCGTTTGCTACTCGGGCGGTCAGATCTATCGAGCGGTTAGTGAAATAACAAAGCGCAAACAATAGTTCGTTTGAGTATCTCACCGTTGTATTAAACGCCTTTCGAGATAATACGCTATTTATGTAAGCTGCCGCATAGACGTCTAAAGGACAATCGTTCTCGTCTACAATTGATACGAATTGGATGCCACCATAAAGATATTTTTTAAGTCTAATCCTTGACAAAATATGTAATCCTATAAACAGATTACAAAAATCTATTACTCTGACAAGTCTTTGTCAATTAAAACTCTTCAGATAGGCCGAAAAACGGGCTTTTGGGAGATGAAGAGGCAGGAAATAACTTTACAAAAAATATATGGCCTATAATTTGCCGCCGGAGAGACAGACCATGACGCGGTCGCCTTCATTGATCATCTGGTAATCAATAATCGCATTGCCTACTTCTCGGCGTAGGCGCTTTTGCAGCTTGTTAAATTCACGTTTCTGCTTTGCATCAGCCAGCTCTGGCGAGTCTTGCTCTACATCAGCGTGGGCGACTCCGAGGGAAGCCGGGTCAAAATGATCAAGAGATTGCATGGTATAAGCACTGCCGAGGGTGGAAGGCATTCAAGAAAAAGTGGCTACTATTCTAACAACACTCGCCGCCCTGACCCAACTACTCGTATACAGCGCTGCCTATGACTAAGCAGCCTCCGCCATAATGCGCTGCAGGCGCATATAGAGCAGCGCGCTGGAAGTGGCCTCACCTAACACACCCTGCATCCCCATCGCGGGTACTTGCCAGCACGCCAGCGCTTGGGCAAAGCTACTCGGCGCCTCTATCTCCGGATGCAAGCGCCGCAGCTGGCGCTGATGCAGCTTTTCTACGTCGACCTGGGCATTGGGCAGCGCGAAATCCAACCGCTTTCTCAGCAACGCATTTAACGCCCCAATCCGCTGGTCTAACTGCCAGCCGACAATAGGGCGATTGCCAATAAACTCTACTAACGCATTTAAATTGTCGCGGTTTGGCGCCGCCACCTCCCCCGCCTGACACAGCAGGTGATGGCGACGCAGCGATGCATTGCTAGCCTGCCCCTGTGCGCCTAGCGTCAGCACAAAAGCACGGCTAGTACGCACCTGCTGTTGGCTAAGCACCACGGCGGCCAAACTGATCACAGGTGACGTCGGCGTTGGCGTTGATGTGCAGGCAAGCGCTACTAGTTCTTCGCCCATATAGGGCTGAAAGAGCCAGGCGTAAGGAGAATCAGCACAGCGTCGCCGGTCGCTTTCGCGACGCAACAAGGTGCGTAAGGAACCGCTAAAAAGTGCCACGTGTCGATCTAACAGCCGCATTCCGCTCACGAATACTCCAGATGATAACGATGGGAAAGCCGCTGCTTAAAGTCTTTGACGATATGCAAAGCTTCACGTAATAAGTCGCGTTCTAGCGAAGAGAGGCTTTGCACCACGACACGATTGGTGCGGTTCGCCTCTTGCGATGTGCTACTTGCCTCTAGGGCCGTGAGCTGCTGTTTGAGACGCAGCTCGGAAAACAGCGCCAGCGCTTCGCCCAGGTCGTCGGCGAACCGGCGATCCAAGCGGCCATCGGCGGCCAGCGCGTCTAAACGATCCAGTGTTGAGGTCGCTTTGATTCGTCGCTCCAGCGCCATGGTGCGCACGCCGTGGACAATGGGGAAAATGCCGCCTTTCTTGATATCGATACCGTGCTGGGGCTTTTTCAACGACCCAAATAGCGTCAGCGGTGTTGAAAAGCGCAGTGCTGTGCGAGCGAAATAAGAAAGCAGCAGCTCATCACCTGAGCAGCGTTCAAAAAGCTCGTTACGCACGCTTTCAAGTAAACTGGGGTTGCCCGCCACGGCGTGTGCATCAAGCATAATCGCTAACTTCATTAAGCTGTCACCGTCACGCTCATGCGCCCATTTGGCAATATTGGCTTTCCACTGGGACACCGTGGCCACCCACTCGGGGTTCGATACCATGATGTTGCCGGGGCACGGCGGGTAGCCAAGCTGGATTAAGGTATCAGTGAGCGTTTGCATGTGGCTCATAAGATCTGGCCACTGCGCATCGTCGGCTAAAATCAAGCCATTATCTTGATCGGTTTTTAGTATTTGTTCGCCGCGCCCTTCGCTACCCATCACCATCATGCAGCTCTGTTCGCGGTACTTCTCAGCAATAGTGAATTCCCACGCCTTGCTCATGATACGGCCATTCAGCGCGGCGAGTAGATCCATCGCAAAGCGTAGCTTTACGCCTTGAGCCATCAGCGCCTTCACCAGCTCCGGTGTGCGCTGGCTGGCCGCCGACAGTGCTTCCAAACTGCCCGCCTGTTCGACTTGTAGACTCACCACGTAGCTGCGACTGGAGAAATAGCTAAGTACGTCGGTGAGTTCGACGACGCCTTTGAGAACGTTTTGCTTCAGCACCACTACACGCGTCACTTTATGCCGCGTCATCAGTACCAGCACTTCAAATAAGTATTGATCCGGCGCGACGGTGACCAGATTAAAATGGGCGATCTCATCAAGCGGTGATGACAACGCTCTACCGTGCAATACCAATCCATTGAGCAGGTCGGTTTTCGTCACCATGCCTAGCTTGCCTTGAGTCTCGACGAGCAGGCTGTCGGCGTGGCTGTCGTTGAGCTGCTTCACCGCGCTGGCAATATCAGTAGCCGCCGCCATTAACAGCGGCGCACGCATACATTCGCTTACCTTGGCTAACATAAAACCCGCCATGGTGACGCCACCTTCGGCACGCTTTTCAGTCAGTAAGCGTGCTTTATGCGTCAGCGATTGGCGAAAGAAATTACTGAAGTCCGGGTAATGACGGCACAACTGCTGAAACAACGCTTTGGGCAGCAGGTAACACAAGCACTCCTGCTCGGCCTTAAAACGATAGCGGCTTTTACCATTGAGAATGCTGATCGCACCAAATAGGTCCCCGGCCGTGTAATGACCAATACGCGAGGTAGACGAGGGCAGCGTGGGGTCGATTTCTGCCACTTCACCTTTATGTATTAGGTAAACAAACTCGCCCGCCTGTCCGGTCTCTAGGATTATTTCGTCGCGGTCAAAATACGCAAGGTCAATGCCTCGGCGAATGTGGTCACGACCTTCATCGTCAAGAAGCGTGAACGGCAGTTGGGATAGATCCACATCGACCATGGGTATGACCTCATTAAACAGGGCTACGACTAACCAGGCTTTGCCTTAAGACAAACTGGTAGACATAAGAAAAAACAAATAAATATCGTGACTCAATGCTGGCCCACTCCAACGCTTCAGAAAGCAGTTATCGATTATTATATGAAGATGACTATACGGGTATAAAGGATTCACTTCCCAAGTAGCAAGTAGAACCTTGTTATACCTTTAGCTATCACGCTAAAGTCGAAGCGACTTTAGATACGCGACCAAAGTATTGATAGTGACTAACGGTCACTGACCACTAAACGCAGCGCATGTACTTAAAGCAGCCAATAACTGCATTTATTTGCTTACTAGACTATTGTCCTATAGTGCTAAAAACACCTACAAAATCTGCTTAACCAGTGTCTAAAAACACCTATTTTCAACAACATACAGTTATCAAACAGCCACTTCTCTGTTTATTGATACCAAAGTCTGGGATTTATTTTTTAACGATTATTGCCCAGTATTAACAATGAGTCATGCAGGGTAATCGCACGTCACTAACTGACTCGACATTTCATATCGAATAATAAGGTGATGTGCCAAGAGAAGCTGACTCACCACTACTAACAATTGGGTGGCTTTAGACGTGCGATTGCCCTGATGGGTCACACGCTATTCCTCGTGAACTTTCCCAACCTTAAAAATCACAAGTGGAGAGCAACACAATGGCAGACGACAAAACCAATGCTGCTGAATACTGGAAAGCAAACGTCCGGTTAATTTTCGGATGCCTGGCCGTTTGGGCATTTGTTTCTTACGGATGCGCTATCCTGTTTCGCCCACTGCTCGCCGGCATTCCGGTTGGCGGCACTGACCTAGGCTTCTGGTTTGCACAACAGGGCTCTATCTTAACGTTTATCGTGCTGATCTTCTTCTATGCCTGGAAGATGAACAAGCTCGATCAAAAATTTGGCCTTGGGGAGTAAGCCGGTATGAGCCAGTTTGCAATTAACTTACTGTTCGTCGGCGCCTCCTTTGCCTTGTATATAGGCATTGCGATTTGGGCGCGCGCCGGCTCAACAAAAGACTTCTATGTCGCCGGGGGCGGGGTTCACCCCATCACCAACGGCATGGCCACTGCCGCCGACTGGATGTCTGCGGCGTCGTTTATTTCCATGGCGGGTTTGCTGGCCTCCGGTGGCTACGCTAACTCCACCTTCCTGATGGGCTGGACGGGTGGCTACGTTATCCTCGCGATGCTGCTGGCCCCTTACCTGCGTAAGTTTGGTAAGTTCACCGTGCCCGACTTCATCGGTGACCGCTTCTACAGCAACACCGCTCGCCTAGTGGCGATCGTGTGCTTGATTGTAGCGTCGGTGACCTACGTTATCGGTCAAATGACCGGTGCAGGCGTGGCGTTCTCGCGCTTTCTTGAAGTCAGCAACACCTGGGGTATCTGGTTAGCCGCGCTGATCGTTTTCCTCTACGCCGTATTTGGCGGTATGAAGGGCATCACCTACACCCAGGTGGCACAGTATGTGGTGCTTATCATCGCTTACACCATTCCGGCGGTGTTCATCGCGTTCCAACTGACGGGCAATCCGATTCCGATGTTCGGCATGTTCAGCACGCACACTGAATCCGGTGTACCGCTGCTGGAAAAACTGGATGATGTGGTCAATGCGCTTGGTTTCCAAGACTACACCGCCGATGTGGACAATAAACTCAACATGGTGCTGTTCACGCTGTCGTTGATGGTCGGTACTGCCGGTCTTCCCCACGTTATCATTCGCTTCTTCACCGTACCGAAAGTGGCCGATGCGCGCTGGTCCGCTGGTTGGGCGCTGGTCTTCATTGCCTTGCTCTACCTGACCGCACCGGCAGTAGGCTCTATGGCTCGCCTGAACCTGGCGACCACCGTGTATCCAGAGATGGCGGGGCAGGTTGAGAACTACGAAGAGGCTGCGCAAAACCCGATTCTGTACGAAGAGCGCCCAGGTTGGGTTCGCACATGGGAAGAAACCGGCCTGATCAGCTTCAATGATCGCAACAATGACGGCCGTATTCAGATGTATAATGATGCCGCCGACTACTCTGATCGTGGCTGGGAAGGCAACGAACTAACCGTTAATAACGATATCCTGGTACTCGCCAACCCGGAAATCGCCAACCTACCAAGCTGGGTTATTGGTTTGATCGCAGCCGGTGGTATTGCGGCGGCGCTGTCTACCGCGGCAGGCTTGCTGTTGGCGATCTCTTCGGCGATCAGTCACGATTTGATCAAGACCATGATCAATCCGAAGATTTCCGAGAAAGGCGAAATGTTAGCGGCGCGAATCTCCATGGGTGGCGCGATCCTGTTGGCCACCTATCTGGGGCTTAATCCGCCAGGGTTTGCGGCACAGACGGTGGCACTCGCCTTTGGTATCGCTGGCGCATCGCTATTCCCTGCGCTGATGATGGGGATCTTCTCCAAGCGGATGAACAGCCCAGGCGCCGTTGCCGGCATGTTAGCGGGCTTGGTTTGTACCTTGCTGTACATCTTCACCTATCTAGGCTGGTTCTTCATACCGGAGACCAACATGCTGGCCAACACGCCGGATAACTGGTTCTTTGGCATCTCGCCGCTCTCCTTTGGTGCGGTGGGCGCGATGATCAACTTCGCCGTTGCCTTTGCAGTTTCCAGAGTGACCGCGGCACCGCCGCAGGAAATTCAGGATCTGGTGGAAAGCGTTCGCTATCCGAAAGGTGCTGGTATGGCGGTAGATCACTAAGTCATACTCCATCCGGGCGGCTTATCGCACTGTTGTGATGTCGCTTAGGAATTGACCTTACCATCGGGCTTCCTTAGGGAAGCCCGATGGCTTTTATAGATAGCTTTTATAGACGGCTTTTTGAAAGGATATTTTATGATATGGCATTTGATCGCCGCCGTTTTTGCGGGCCTTGCAGCCGCAGGGATTGGGTTGATACTGCGCACCTTGAGCGGCAAACGTTTGCCCAAATGGATAGTGCCGGTGTGTGGCGCGCTGGGTATGCTGGCCTATCAAATTCAGGTGGAGTACAGCTGGTTTGAACACAAGCAGGCGCAGCTTCCTGACTCTGCCACGGTCATTTCAACCGAGAGCAGTACCGCCGTATGGCGCCCATGGACCTTTGCCTTTCCGATGACCACTAAGTTCAGCATGGTCGATAGTGAAAACGTCCGCATAAGCGAGCAGGATGGCGCCCGCTTAGCAGAATTTATCCTTTATCAGTTTGAGCGTCACCACACCGATATTTTGATCACCCAGCCCTATCTGCTCAACTGTGATAACCGTGAGCTAGTGCCGCTGGATCAAGACTCCCGCGAGCCTATTCTCGAAGAGATACGCACGCTGCGAGAAACATCGCCGTTACTCAACAACGTATGCGCATAGATAAAGTTAGCCGGGATAACAACAAGCCTACGTAGTGGTCGTACATGGCCCCCTATTTCGCCTAGAATGAAGCCTTTTTTTATTAGCGTACGTTTAGCGCACATATAAGTGGGTCGCACACTCTGGCGGGGAGAAAAGCATGTTTCACGGCGGGCTACTGGTCGCGGTATCGCTACTTTATATTGCCGTTTTGTTCGGTATTGCGTGGTACGGTGACCGCCGTGCGCGGACTCATGGCGCCTCCCGGCGGCGCCCGATTATCTATAGTTTGGCGCTGGCGATCTACTGCACGTCATGGACCTTTTACGGCGCGGTTGGCCAAGCAGCCACGGCGGGCTGGTCGTTTGCGAGCATTTTCGTCGGCCCGATATTGACGTTTTTGCTGTTCTGGCCGGTGTTGGCCAAAATGATTCGTGTCGCTAAACACCAAAACGTTACTTCGATTGCCGATTTTATTGCCTCCCGTTACGGCAAAACCCAGTCGCTGGCCGCCTTTGCCAGCCTGGTCGCCCTTGTCGGCACCCTGCCTTACATCGCGCTACAGCTAAAAGCGGTTTCTACCACTTTCAGTGTGCTCACCGATGCCTCCGATGTGACCCATACGCCGCTGTTTGGCGATACGGCGTTCTACGTTGCCATTGTGATGGCTATCTTCGCGATTCTCTTTGGTACTCGACATACCGATGCCACCGAACACCACGAAGGTTTGATTCACGCCGTCGCGTTTGAATCGCTGGTCAAACTGCTGGCCTTTGTGGTGCTTGGTGTCTTTGTCACCTGGGGAATGTTTGATGGCCTGGGTGAGTTAATGGGCCACGCCGAAAGCCAGCTTGAACTCCAGCGCCAGCTCGCCAATCAGGATTTTGGCCAGAGCTTCTGGGCGCAAACCTTGCTCGCCATGCTGGCGATCCTGTGCCTTCCGCGCCAGTTTCATGTGGCGGTGGTCGAGAACATTCACCCTGATGACGCCAGCAAAGCCCGCTGGCTGTTCCCGCTCTACCTGTTGGCGATTGCGTTCTTTGTGGTGCCCCTGGCCGCCGCCGGGCTGCTGCTGTTTTCCGAAAGCGGCGTGGAACCCGATACCTACGTGCTGGCGCTATCCATGGCCTCGGGCCAACAGTGGCTGACGCTGCTTACCTTTATCGGCGGTTTCTCGGCGGCCACCGGCATGGTTATTGTGGCCGCCGTGGCGGTGTCGATCATGATCTCCAACGAGATTGTTATTCCAGCACTGTTCCGGCTGCGCTGGTTCGATACCAAGGCGCGGGATTATGGTCGACTGGTACTGCGAGCGCGGCGCTTAACCATTGTCGCCGTGCTGGCGATGGCCTATGGCTTCTACCAACTGATTGCCGAGTTCACCTCGCTGGCCTCCATCGGCATGTTGTCGTTTGCCGCCGCCGCACAGTTTGCCCCTGCAGTCATTGGCGGGCTCTACTGGAAGCGTGGTAACCGGCTTGGGGTCATCGTCGGTATGAATGCAGGCTTCGCCATCTGGGCCTATAGCCTGCTGTTGCCTGCGATGATCAATGCCGGGGTACTGCCGAGCGAGTGGCTGAGCGGCGGTCCGCTGGGGCTTAACTGGCTATCACCCACGGCGCTATTTGGCCTCAACTTGGGCGATAGCTTTACCCACGGCGTGATGCTGTCACTCGGGGTGAATCTGTTCTGCTACATTTTTGTTTCCCAAGTGACTTCGCAGCGGGTGGTTGAGCGCATTCAGGCCTCGCTGTTCGTGGATAGCGTAGAGACGCGCCAGACCTCGGTTAACCGCCCCTGGACTGGGGCCACTACCGTTGGCGATTTAAAAGTGCTGTGTGAGCGCTTCCTGGGTGCCGGGCAGGTAGATCGTGCCTTTGAAGATTACGCCCGCCGCTCTGGTAAACCGTTGGATCACGGCACTCGCGCCTCAATTGATATCATCCAGTTCACTGAACGCTTTCTGGCCTCGGTGCTGGGCGCTTCATCAGCGCGCATCGTGGTTAACTCGGCGCTACAGGGGCGCGGCATCGGCATCTCGGATGTGATATCGATTGTCGATGAAGCTTCCCAAGTGCTGGAGTTCAACCGGGCGCTGCTCCAAGCCACCATCGAGAACATCAACCAGGGCATCAGCGTGGTCGACCAGAACCTGCGCTTGGTGGTGTGGAACCAGCGTTACCTGGAGCTCTTCCGCTTCCCTGACCACTTGATCCGTGTTGGCGCGCCCATCGACCGCATCTTCCGCTACAACGCCCACAACGGCGAATATGGCCCGGGCGACCCGGAAGAGCACGTGCAACTACTGCTCGATAATATCCGCGAGGGCCAGCCCCACCGCTACGTGCGCTACCGCCAGGATGGTAGCGTGCTGGAAGTACAGGGCAACCCGATGCCCGGCGGCGGGTTTGTTTATACTTATCAGGATATTACCCAGCAAAAGCGGATCGAAGAGGCACTGATCCGCTCGGAAAACAATATCCGTATCTATACCGATAATGTGCCAGCGCTGATTGCCTACTTCGACAAAGAGTGCCGCTATTTATTTACCAACCGCGCCTATGAGCAAGCGTTCAACATTGACCGCAACGCCGTCATCGGCCGTCGTTTTGAAGACGTGCTGCCGGTCAAGCAAGCGGAAGAGCGCACACCATGGGTCGCCCGTGCGCTGAATGGCGAGCGGGTCAGCTTTGAAGTCTCGCTACGGGTGAATGAGGCCATGCGCTATATGCTGGTCACGTATACGCCGCACTTTGGCGATAGTCAGGCGATTCTGGGCTTTTTCGCGCTCTATCAGGATATTACCGAGCGCCGCCAGGCTGAAATTGCCCTGAAAGAGACCAACGAAACCCTTGAGGAGCGCGTGCGTGAACGTACTCAGGCGCTTTCTGAAGCCAACTCGGCGCTACGCCAGGAGAACCGGGTCCGCGCCGAGGCCGAGTTGGCGCTGCGTCAGGCCAAGCAGTTGGCGGAAGACGCCAACGCCTCCAAGACACGCTTTTTGGCCGCGGCCAGCCACGACTTGCTGCAGCCGCTTAACGCGGCACGGCTGTTTACCTCCGCACTGATGCAAAACGTTACCACCACCGATACCCAACGTATCGTCGGCCACATCGATAACTCGCTGCAAGCCGCTGAGGAGTTGCTCAGCACCCTGCTAGACATCTCCAAGCTGGACGCAGGCGCCCTGACGCCACGCCGCAGTCACTTTGCCCTGGCGGATATCGTTCGCCCGTTACGCGCCGAGTTTGAGGTGATGGCGGATGATCGCGGATTGGACTTAGAAGTGGTTCCGACCCAGCTGTGGGTCGACTCAGACCCGCAGATGCTGCGCCGAATCGTACAAAACTTCTTATCCAATGCGATTCGCTACACCCAAGAGGGACGCGTACTGCTGGGCTGCCGCCGTCATAATGGCTGGCTCTCGATTGAAGTGTGGGACAGCGGCCCCGGCATTCCCGAATCTAAGCTCACCGAAATTTTTCAGGAGTTTCGCCGTCTGGATCAGGTGTCACGCCATAAAGAGAGCGAGAAAGGCCTGGGGTTGGGGCTGTCGATTGCCGACCGCATGAGCCGTGTGCTGGATCACCCCATCAAAGTACGCTCGACAGTGGGCAAAGGCGCCGTTTTCTCGGTCAGCGTGCCGATCGTTACCGCTCGCGAGCCAAGCAATAGCGAGCTTGAACCTCAGGCACGGCGCGGCAGCCACAAGCTGAGCGGCACACGGATTGTGTGTATCGATAATGAAACGCTGATTTTGGAAGGCATGACCGCCATGCTAAGCGGCTGGGGCTGCGAAGTGTTTACGGCTACCAGTATCGGTGGGGCTAAATCGATTCTACGCAATATGGATGGCGACCCGGACGCTATTTTGGCGGACTATCACCTGGATAACGAAGTCACCGGTCTAATGGCGCTAGAAGCGCTCAGCGAGCGTTTTGAGGGGGCGGTACCGGGCATTGTCATCACCGCTGATCGTACCGAAGCGGTGGCTGAAGAGATCAAGCGGGCGGGCTATCAACTACTGCTGAAGCCCGTTAAACCCGCGGCGCTGCGGGCGCTATTGACGCGCACATTGCAGGCCAATCGCGCGGCGCGTTAAGCGCCGCGGTTCAGATGCTAATTACTTAGATGCTAAGTATTAAGAAGACAGGTAGTTAGGAAACGACTTTCGGCGGTTCGACTTCCAGTTTCTGAGCCGCAATAACGGCCTGGGTACGTGAGTGCACACCCAGTTTACGTAGAATCGCGGTCACATGGGCTTTGATCGTCGCTTCAGAAACGCTCAGTTCATAAGCGATCTGCTTATTCAGCAGGCCTTCGGTCAACATGTTCAACACGCGAAATTGCTGGGGCGTCAGCGACGCAATCGCCTCAGCAAAGCGCGATTCTTCTTCGCTGGTCTCTTCCAGCACGTTGGCCAATGCCTCTGGCAACCACACTTCGCCCTGCAGAATTTCACCGACGGCTTCAGCAATGAGTTGTAGAGACGATGATTTAGGGATAAAACCCGACGCGCCGTAGTCAATAGCACGACGCACCACGTAGGGCTCATCACTACCTGATACCACCGCCACGGGGATATCGGGCATCTGGCCACGCAATTGAATCAAGCCGGAAAAGCCGTGGGCTCCCGGCATGTGCAGATCCAGCAGAATCAAATCGGCGTCTGGGTGGCGATTAACCACGTCAGTGGTGGCTTCCATGGTATCCGCTTCGACAATTTCCGCCTGGGGGGCCAACTGGCGTAACGCTTGGGTCAGCGCTGCACGAAACAGCGGGTGATCGTCAGCGACGATAAACTTATGAGCTACTGCCATGGATATTCCTCCGGTTCCTCGAGCAGCGGGGTTGTCTGCCGCCGCGACGCTAGGCTCTTACGGTTGTGAAGCATGGTACCCCATGGGCTTCATCATGCCCAAGCATCACATGCACAATTTGTAATAGATAGATCATACCAACAAAAACAACAGTGCCGACCTACACGGGTCGGCACTGTTTTCTAGGTAAACAGCCCTTATTAGGCTAACCAGCCTACTACGGTGTCGCCGTTATTGATTGGCGCGATGCTCAATCAGCTCATCGACCACCGACGGGTCCGCCAGCGTGCTGGTATCACCCAAACCATCGCACTCGTTAGCGGCAATCTTGCGCAGGATACGGCGCATGATTTTACCCGAGCGGGTTTTCGGCAAGCCGGGCGCCCATTGAATAACATCTGGCGAGGCAATCGGGCCAATATCCTTGCGTACCCACTGGGTCAGCTCTTTTTTGAGCTCGTCAGACTCCTCAATACCGTCATTCAGGGTGACATAAATATAGATGCCTTGTCCCTTAATATCGTGCGGGAAGCCGACAACGGCTGCTTCAGCAACGGCGCTGTGCGCGACGAGAGACGATTCGATCTCGGCGGTACCCATCCGGTGGCCCGAAACGTTCAGAACGTCATCCACACGACCAGTGATCCAGTAGTAACCATCTTCATCGCGGCGGCAGCCGTCACCGGTAAAGTACATACCGTCATAGGTTGAGAAGTAGGTCTGGATATAGCGCTCGTGGTCACCCCAAATAGAGCGCGCCTGCCCCGGCCAGGAATCGAGAATCACCAGATTGCCTTCAGTAGCGCCTTCCAGTTTGTTCCCTTCGTTATCCACCAGCGCGGGCTTGACGCCAAAGAACGGTACAGTCGCAGAACCGGGCTTGAGCGGCGTAGCGCCCGGTAAAGGAGCAATCATGATGCCGCCAGTTTCAGTCTGCCACCAGGTATCTACAATCGGACACTTTTCGTTGCCGATCACACGATAGAACCACTCCCACGCTTCCGGGTTGATCGGCTCACCCACAGAGCCCAACAGACGCAGGCTATCGCGTTTGCTGGAGTCCATGACGTTGTCGCCATGGGCCATCAGGGCACGCACCGCGGTGGGCGCAGTATAGAGAATATTGACGTTGTGCTTATCAACGATATCGCCCAGACGGCCATGAGTGGGATAGCTGGGAACACCTTCAAACATGACGGTAGTCGCACCGTTCGCCAAAGGTCCGTAAACGATATAACTATGACCCGTCACCCAGCCCACATCGGCAGTACACCAGTAAACCTCACCCTCTTGGTAGTCGAACACGTACTGATGCGTCATCGCAGCGTAGGTGAGGTAACCGCCGGTGGTGTGTTTCAGACCCTTAGGAGCACCGGTAGAGCCGGAGGTATACAGAATAAACAGCGGGTCTTCGGCACCCATGGCTTCGGCTTCGCACTCTTTCGACTGCTTGTCCACCAGCTCGTCAAACCACACATCACGGCCATCTTTCCACTCAATTTCACCGCCGGTACGCTTCACCACCAGAACATTTTTGCACACATCGGTGCCGTCACGGGTCAGCGCGGCGTCCACGTTCTCTTTTAATGGTACGTGCTTGCCACCACGCACCGATTCATCGGCGGTAATCACCAGCTTGGAATCGGCGCCAATCACCCGCTGGGCAACAGCGTCTGGCGAGAAGCCACCAAAAACGACCGAGTGCACGGCGCCAATGCGCGCACAGGCAAGCATCGCCATGGCAGCTTCGGGAATCATCGGCATATACAGCGTAACCGTGTCGCCTTTACGAATGCCTAGCTCTTTCAGCGCGTTGGCCAACTGATTCGTACGTGCGTAGAGCTCACGATAGGTAATGTGCTTGGAGTCATCGGGATTATCGCCTTCCCAGATAATCGCCGTTTGATCACCGCGTTTCTCTAGATGACGATCCAGGCAGTTGGCGCTGACGTTAAGCAGCCCATCCTCAAACCAGCGAATATCGACATTATCACGCGCAAAAGAGGTGTTTTTGATTTTAGTGGGCGCTTTAATCCAGTCAAGACGCTTGGCCTGCTCGGCCCAGAATCCTTCCGGATCGTCCATCGACTGCTGATACATGGCCTCGTACTTAGCTTTATCGGCCCAGGCATTGGCGGCGAAATCGTCGCGCACCGGATAGACGTTGTGTTGATCGCTCATAAAATTGCCTCTGTCCGTGAAAATGCACTCTTCTATAAAGTGCCATCTAAAGAAACTGTAGTCGATACACTAATTGAAGGCATTGTTCGAAGACGCTACTTGAAGACATTGCTGGGTGTTATTGACCATTATCAGGGGTATCGACTGCCATTAATGTTCCCCTAGCATAAACCTCCTCGCCCTGGCTTCCCTTTAGACATTGGTATTAGCATTTTTTATTTAAAAAACAAACATTTATAATTAAATTAAAGCTTATCTTCTGGCCTGTAGACCAAGGTCTTAGCACAGTGACGGCAACGGTAACGACGGCCGTTTGCCACTAAAGCATGACGCCTGGGAGTAAATTGATGAATCCGGCAATCGCACTGGTAGCGATAAGGGGCGGGCTGCGCCTGCTGAATATCAAACTGATGGGTCACAGTGGGCACTAAGCCGAAAAGCTCGCGCATCACCGTTTTCCATTCACGGCCATGGGGTTTCAAACGCGGGCCATTGTCTAAATGAAAGACCAGCCAATGGGCCATTTCATGAGGAATAATGTCCTCAAAAAAAGCCGTGCGGTTTTCACTCAACAACACCGGGTTAAAACGCAAGCCTCCGTGCCCCAGATGCGCCTGCCCGGCCGACGCACCACGCAGGTTAAACCACACCTTTGGCGCTGGCAGCGTAGGGCATACTTCACAACAGCGCAGCCACGCCTGCTCCACGCGAACCCGCGCGGCGTAATGCAGCTCTGTTTTCGTCATGTCGGCCAGCTCAGCAGCTGGCCAAGGGGGCAGTGGAGACGTCTTCATTAGTGATAAACTAGCCGTTATGGTTTCCTAGTGACCGATGATTACCGATTCGCATTGATGAGGCTTTACTCATGGCAGAGCGCAGCGACACGCCCGACACAAACACGCCCCCGCAGCCACTGCTCGAGGATGAGCAACTGGACAGACTGGATGACTTCCTCGACTCGGATCAAGTGGATGAAGACGCCCTTGATCTGATCTCCGCTCATGGCTTCTTGGTGGCGCTTGCCGTCGCCCCTAGCGAAGTGCCGCCCGCCCAGTGGCTGGCAGAGCTTTTTCAGGGCGAGCCACGCTATGCCGACGACGCCGAGCGCGATGAGATTATCACCCTGCTCACGCTGCTGCGCGACAATGCGGTGGCAGTGCTTGAACAAGGTGGCTTACCCGAACTCCCCTTTGAGCTAACGCTGGCCGGCGAGCCTGCCGAAGAAACACCTATTGGCGACTGGTGCGCGGGCTTTATGGAAGGCGTTTTCAGCGATGAAAGCGCTTGGTTTCAAGACGATGAAGAGGCCGCCGCCACGTTGCTGCTGCCGTTTATGCTGCTCTCCGGCTTGTTCGATGATGAACCCGACATGGCCGAACTTGCTAAGGACCAAGCGCGCCAGGAGTCGCTGGTGGTGCAGTTGCCTGAGCTCGTTTTGGACCTTTACCTGCATTACCGTGTACCGCCAGAAACCGCCAAACCCAAGCCGCGCAAGAAAACGCCTGCCAAGGGCAAAAAACGCTAACCCTAGCCGCGGCCCTTATTTAAGCCGCATGATGATTCCATCCAACACGCCGTAGATCCACTCACGAGCGCGCTGCCCCCAGGGGCGCGCCGCCCAGGCAGCGGCGTCAACTTCCTGACTTGCGGCAAAGTTACGTACAAAAAGCTCACGCACATCCTCCGCCAATTGAGGGTCTAGCGCCTCTTGATTGGCCTCCAGGTTCCAGTGCAGGTTCCAGTGGTCAAAGTTACACGAACCAATGCTTACCCACTTATCGGCGAGCACAAATTTGGCATGGATAAAGGTCGGCTGGAACTCAAAGATGCGCACCCCCGCTTTCAGTAGCGAATGGTAAAAGCGTTGACCAGCAAAACGCACGCTAGGATGGTCATGCTTTGCCCCAGGCAGCAGCAGGCGCACGTCGATCCCCCGCCGTGCGGCCCGCACCAAGCGACGCCGCAACGCGAAGGTAGGCACGAAATAGGGTGTACATAGCCACAGCCGCGTTTCCGCCTGGTTGACGCGCTCATGCAGTGAATGGCGTATTGCTTGGTATCGATAGCCCCGCGCCGACATCGCCCGCCCCGGCTGGCCATCGGCATGCGCTTGTGGCTCACGCTGTTCAGGCAGTGCACCCGCGCTATTATCGCCCTTCTCAGCGCGAGTTAGCCGCGAGCTCCAGAGTCGTCTAAACAGCTGCTCCCAGTCCGCCACCACCGGTCCATCAATACGTAGCGCAATCTCATACCAGGCATTCAGGAACTCATCTACCGCGCCAAAGCCACCGGTAAATGCCCGTTCGCCGTCAATAACGACAATTTTGCGGTGATCGCGGCTTAAGTTAAGCGCTAAGGAGTGAAAGCCAATGGTATTAAAAAAACGCAGTTTTACACCGCCTTGCTTCAATCGCTGGCGGTCTTCGCTAGACAACCCCATCGAGCCATATCCATCCAGCAGCAAACAGACCCTGACTCCGCGCTGTGCAGCGTCAATCAGCTCAGCAATAACTTGATCGGCAAGCTCCCCCGACTCCATCAAATAGAGCTCGACCAACACATAGTGACGAGCGCTATGTACTGCTTCAAACATGGCTGGCAGAAAGCGCGTGGCCTCTGGCAGCAGCGTAAATCGATTACCTTCTCGCCACGCATTCTGCATGGGTGCTCCTTGCATGATCACCGCGCGAACGCACTAACGCACTAATGAGCGATGGACATATAAATCATAGCGGCTGGTTTTGCCTTCAAGCGTGTGCTGCGGTGCCGGGCCCTCGATAGGTGGTGCCTTGCGGGGCCGCTTGACTACCACTCGGTGGGTGGCTACATCCAGCGCCGCTTCAAGCAGGCGCGGGGCATCGTCGTCATCCCCAGCCAACTCACGAAACAGGCGCATCTCTTTTTTCACCAGCGCCGATTTTTCGCGGTGGGGAAACATCGGGTCCAGGTGTATCACCTGCGGCGCAAAATGAGCACTGGCAACAAGCGCCGCCAGAGATTGAGCAGCATCGCCATGGCGCAGCGTCATTCGGGCGGCTATATCTGCCGTATCGCTATGTCTGGACGCACGCTTTAAACCGTCTTCCAGCAGGGCTGCTATCGCGGCCACACGTTCAATTAACAGCACCTGGGCGCCGAGACTGGCCAACACAAACGCATCGCGGCCTAGCCCTGCCGTTGCATCAACAATGCTAGGTGACACGCCCTTGGCTAGCCCACAGGCCTTTGCAACCAGCTGCCCCCGCCCACCGCCAAAACGTCGCCGATGGGCCGCTTTGCCCGCCACAAAATCGACACTGAGCGGCTTTCCGTAGCGTTTTTCATCACCAACCAGCGCCAACCCGTCTTCCCCCTGAACCAAGCACAGGCCGTCAGGTAGAGCAATGTTCTCAACGTCGCTCTCGACATTGGTCTCAACTGGGCTCTTCACAAAGCTCATGCGGGCTTTTTCCAAGCGACGTCGTTACGCAGATACACCGGTTGAACCAAGTGGGCCGCCTGCCCCAACCCAGCGGCAAAATCACGTGCCGCCAGCCACGCCATCTCTTCGGCGCGGGGCTCTAAGTCATCCAAATGCTGGGGCATGCTTAGCTGTAAATCGACGGTGAAGCGCTCCCACAGCGTAAAGCCGCTGCCTACGCCCACCCAATCGGTTTCATCGCCGGGCAAGCGCAGTGCTTCTGGGGCCAGCACGGCCTCGGTGCTCATCGGCGTAATCGTGTCTTTCAGGCAGTGCCAGGTCGCGGCGTACACTTCGCCCATGCGGGCATCTAACGCCGTTACCACGTGGCGAAGGTGGTAACGGCGGTGAGCCTGAAGCGCCAGCGCTTCCAGCGTTGAGATACCCAATAGCGGGCAATCGAGGCCAAACGCTAGCCCTTGGGCAGCACCTGCGGCGATACGCAGCCCGGTAAACGAACCCGGCCCACGGCCAAACGCTACGGCATCAAGCTGGGAAGGCGTTACCTGCGCTTCGGCAAGCACTTCATCCACCATTGGCAGCAACCGGCGAGTATGGGCACGGGGCGTCATCTCAAAGCGCGCCAGGCAAGTAGCCCCCGTCTCGTCTTGGCGCAATAGGGCTGCAGAACACGCGCTAGAGGAGGCGTCCAGGGCAAGCAGATGTAACGGCATAGCAAGTGGCCACTCGAAAGAAAGATGGCAGCATTATACCTTTGTCACGCCATCACGACGATGGCCCGCCGAAGCGGGCCATCGTTGGCAGGTAATAACGATGCGATTAAACAATAGCGTTTATTAACTTAGCGCTTCTTTCACCTGACGGGTGATGTCGGTCACGCTGCCTACGCCTTCAATGCGGTGATATTGAGGAGCGCTCTGCGGATCCTGCGCGGCCCACTGCTGATAATAATTAACCAGCGGGGCGGTTTGATCGTGATAAACCGACAGACGATTGCGCACCGTGGACTCCTGGTCATCCTCACGCTGAATCAGCGTTTCGCCAGTGACATCATCTTTGCCCGGCTCTTTCGGCGGGTTGTGATCAACGTGATAGACCCGCCCCGAGGCCTGGTGAACACGGCGACCCGCCAAGCGGCTAACGATTTCTTCATCGGGCACGGCAATTTCCACCACGTGATCCAGCTTAACGCCGCCCTCTTTCATGGCATCGGCCTGGGGAATCGTGCGCGGGAAGCCATCGAACAGAAAGCCATTTTCACAGTCTGGCTGGCTGATACGCTCTTTGACCAGATCGATGATGATGTCGTCAGATACCAAGCCACCGCTGTTCATGATCTCTTTTACTTTCAAGCCCAGCTCAGTGCCATCTTTAATGGCCGTGCGCAGCATATCCCCGGTGGAAATCTGCGGAATCTTAAATTGCTCGCAAATAAACTGAGCTTGAGTCCCCTTGCCCGCGCCGGGGGCACCCAACAGGATTAAACGCATGGCTCTGCTCCTTGAAATTCTTAGTATGAAGAATGAGTATGAAAATGAGTATGGAAAATCTGTTAACCGACAATAACCGCGCCTCTCAGGCGACACAACTCCCCAAAAGCCTGAGAGACCCGCTTTTATTTCAATTTTTTTAAATTAAAACAGCCAAATGCCGTAAAACTACCACTTTGGTCGCCCTGCTAACCATTTAGCAAACACAAGCGGCGCCCCGAGGGGCGCCGCTTTTAAGACTCTATCGCTACCAATTACAGCAGTAAACGACGGATATCGGTCAACACATCTGCCAGGAAGGCGGTGAAGCGGGCTGCGTCAGCGCCATTGATGGCACGGTGATCATAAGAGAGTGACAGCGGCATCATTAAGCGCGGTTGGAAGGCACTGCCATCCCATACCGGCTTCATCTGCGCTTTAGACACACCCAAAATAGCCACTTCCGGCGCGTTGACGATTGGCGTGAACGCCGTGCCACCGATCGAGCCGAGGCTCGAAATAGTGAAACAGCCACCGGTCATCTCGTCACGCTTGAGCTTTTTGGTTTGTGCTTTCTTACCCAGATCCGCCATTTCCTTGGCAATCTCCACCAAGGATTTTTTATCGGCGTCGCGCACCACCGGCACCATCAGGCCATCGGGGGTGTCAACCGCGATACCGATATGGACGTAGTTCTTCCATACCAGCGTTTCGCCATCGCCCTTCAGGCTGACGTTGAACTGCGGAAACTTACGCAGCGCAAACGCACAGGCTTTGACCATAAACGGCAGCGGCGTCAGCTTGGCGCCTTGGGCTTCCACTTCGGCTTTCATCGCCTTACGGAAAGCTTCCAGCTCGGTAATGTCCGCTTCGTCGAATTGCGTGACGT
This sequence comes from Vreelandella indica, assembly GCF_037070225.1. Classification (NCBI taxonomy): domain Bacteria; kingdom Pseudomonadati; phylum Pseudomonadota; class Gammaproteobacteria; order Oceanospirillales; family Halomonadaceae; genus Vreelandella; species Vreelandella indica. The sequence continues at coordinate 140,989 of NZ_JBANSO010000008.1, read as the reverse complement.
GGGGAACATTGAGCCAGCTACGATGCAGGTTAGTCGCGCCCATTTTGAGCAGGCGACCCATCGGCTTCTCTTCCACTTCACCAAACTGGCTGAAGTCGACTTCCGGAATAGGCGGAATACCCGCACCACCGGAGGCCGCAGCTGTGCCGGGCTGCGCTTTGCCTTGATTTGCAATGGCTTGCTTCACGTAGGACTGTACGTCCTCTTTAAGCACACGATCTTTCGGGCCGCTCGGCTTTACCAGTTCCAGGTCGACGCCCAGCTCACGGGCCAGCATACGTACGGCGGGGCCAGCGTGAACCAATTTGCCGTCACGCGGCTTGTGGGCCGCCATCTGCGCTTCTGGGCTGGGGGTGCCCGCTGGCGACTCAGAAGGCTTGGCGCTAGCCTTGCTCTGCTGGGCCTTTTCGGGCGCCGTTTTCTCAGGGGCCGCCTTTTTCGGCGCGGCTTTTTTGCCACCGCCGCTGGCAGCCACTTCGATGTAGCCAATGACATCGCCTTCCGAGACGGTGTCGCCCTCTTTGACGGTTAGCTCAAGGAGCTTACCTTTGTAGGGGCTGGGCACATCCATAGAGGCCTTATCGGACTCTAAGGTGATCAGCGGGTCTTCTTCGTTGATCTCGTCACCGACCGCTACGCCGATTTCGATAATCGGTACGTCAGAGGCGCCAGAAATATCCGGTACGCGAATTTCTTTGCGCTCCGGTTCGCCACTAGCGGCTTCTTCCTGATCATCTTCTTCGGCGGGCTCTTCCGGTTCGCTGCGGGCTTGGCTAGCGGCTTGATCATCAGAAGCTTCTTCTGCGTCATCGCCGCCTTCGCCCGCAATCTCCATCTGGCCGATCACATCGCCTTCAGAAACTGTGTCGCCTTCTTTTACAGTGAAGCTGACGATTTTGCCGCTATGAGGGCTGGGCACGTCCATGGAGGCTTTATCAGACTCCAGGGTAATCAGCGTGTCTTCGGCTTCAACCTCATCGCCTTCACTCACCGCGACTTCGATGATTTCAACGTTATCCGAGCCACCCAAGTCGGGCACCTTGATATCAACGGTTTGCTTACCACCGGCTGATTTCTTGGCAGCAGGCTTCTCGGCCTGCGGCTTTTCTTCTTGGGGCTTTTGCTTTTCTTCTTTCGCTGGGGCTGCTTCTGGCTCAGCGTCTTCGCTACTGCTGTCGCCGCCGCCTTCCACTTCCAGCTCAACGATATCGTCACCTTCGGAGACGCTATCGCCTTCCTTGACCAGCACTTTAAGTACCTTGCCGCCTTTCGGGGCCGGTACATCCATGCTGGCTTTGTCAGATTCCAGAGTGATCAGGGTGTCTTCCGCTTCAATGACGTCGCCTTCTGACACCGCAATCTCGATGATTTCGACATCGGTATCGCCACCGATATCGGGAACTTTGATGATTTCGCTACTCAAGGTCGCGCTCCTTCCAAATCGGATCGAGCCGGTGAGCATTCGCCCACCGGGCAGCGGTTTAGCTAGTCAGCGGGTTAGGCTTATTAGCGTCAATGCCGTACTTCTTCAACGCTTCGCCGACAAGCTTGCGATCAATCTCACCGCGATCAGCCAGCGCACGCAGCGCGGCTACAGTGACGAAGTAGCGATCCACTTCGAAGAAGTAGCGAAGCTTCTCGCGGGTATCTGAACGGCCAAAGCCATCGGTACCCAGTACAGTGTAGTCACCCGGCACCCAGGCGCGCACTTGGTCCGCATACAGCTTCATATAATCAGTTGACGCGATCACCGGGCCATCGCGCCCTTCCAGGCACTTAGTCACGTGAGGCTTATTGGCCTCCGCATCTGGGCTTAGGAAGGCTTCACGGTCAAGCTGTAGCGCTTCACGACGCAGCTCGTTAAAGCTGGTCACGCTCCAGATGTCGGCGCCGATGCCCCAATCGTTCTCAAGCAGGGTGGCAGCTTCTTCGACTTCGCGCAGAATCGTGCCAGAACCCAGCAGTTGAACGCGGCCTTTGTCACCCTTGGTTTCGCGCAGCAGGTACATACCCTTGACGATATCGTCGGCCGGTACGTTCTCCAGTGCAGGATGCTCGTAGTTCTCGTTCATCACCGTCAGGTAGTAGAAGCAGTTCTCCTTATCGGTGAACATGCGCTTCAAGCCATCCTGCAGAATCACTGCCACTTCATGAGCGTAGGTGGGGTCATAGCTGCGGCAGTTGGGAATGGTGGAAGCCTGAATCAGGCTGTGACCATCCTGGTGCTGTAAACCTTCGCCGTTGAGCGTGGTGCGCCCCGCCGTGCCGCCGACCATAAAGCCGCGCGCCTGCAAATCGCCTGCTGCCCAGGCCAAATCGCCAATGCGCTGGAAGCCGAACATCGAGTAGTAGATGTAGAACGGCAGCAGCGTGACGTTGTTGTTGCTGTAAGAGGTCGCGGCAGCTATCCAGGCAGACATGGCGCCAGCTTCGGTAATACCCTCTTCAAGGATCTGACCTTTCTGATCCTCGCGGTAGAACATGATCTGGCCTTTATCCACCGGCTCGTACTTCTGGCCTTCCGAGGTGTAGATACCCAACTGACGGAACATACCTTCCATACCGAAGGTGCGTGCCTCGTCAGGGATAATCGGCACCACTTTTTTGCCAAGCGTCTTATCTTTCACCAGGCCATTCAGTACGCGCACGAACGCCATGGTGGTGGAGACTTCACGACCTTTCGAACCACCCATTTGCGAGGCAAAGGTTTTATCTTCGAGGCTGGGAATCTCCAGCGCCTCAAAGTCGCTCTGACGGCTGGGCAAGTAACCACCCAGGCGCTCGCGCTGCAGGTGCATGTACTTAAGCTCGGGAGAATCATCTTCCGGCTTGTAGTAGGGAACGTCTTTGAGCTGCTCATCGGTGATCGGAATACCAAAGCGATCGCGGAAGGTCTTGAGCGCCTCGTACTCCATGCTCTTAACCTGGTGCGCTTCGTTGGCCGCTTCACCATCGCCGCTACCCATGCCGTAACCTTTAACGGTATGGGCCAGAATAACCGTTGGCTTGCCGTTAGAGGTGTTAACCGCCTCGTGGTAGGCCGCATAAACCTTGAACGGATCGTGGCCACCGCGGTTGAGCTTCCAGATATCTTCGTCAGAGAGGTCTTTGACCATCGCTTCGGTTTCTGGGTATTTGCCAAAGAAGTGCTCACGAGTATAAGCACCGCCGTTGGCTTTGTAGTTCTGGTACTCGCCGTCGACCGCTTCGTCCATGCGCTTCTGAAGGATGCCTTTCTTGTCCTTCTCGAACAGCGGATCCCAGTGGCGGCCCCAGACGACCTTGATCACGTTCCAGCCAGCGCCACGGAAGACGCCTTCGAACTCGTCCATCACCCGCGAGTTACCGCGTACCGGGCCGTCAAGGCGCTGCAGGTTACAGTTGATGACGAAGATCAGATTGTCGAGGTTTTCACGGCCCGCCAGTGAAATGGCGCCCAAGGATTCCGGCTCGTCACACTCGCCGTCGCCCATGAAACACCAGATCTTACGGTCATACATATCTTTCAGCTCACGGTGATGCAGGTACTTCATCACGTGCGCTTGATAGATCGCTTGAATCGGGCCCAGGCCCATCGACACCGTGGGGAACTGCCAGTAGTCCGGCATCAACCACGGGTGCGGGTAGGAAGAGAGACCATCGCCATCGACTTCCTGACGGAACTTATCCATCTGCGCTTCGCTCAGGCGTCCTTCCAAATAGGAACGGGCGTAAATGCCTGGCGCCACATGCCCTTGGATATACACCAAGTCACCAGCAAAATCGCCTTGGGGCGCGCGAAAGAAGTGGTTAAAGCCTACATCGTACAACGTGGCAGACGACATGAAGCTGGCAATGTGCCCGCCCAGGCCCGGCTTGGCGCGGTTGTTACGAATCACCTGTGCGATGGCGTTATAACGGATCAAGGAGCGAATACGACGCTCCATGAACAGGTCGCCAGGCATCGGTGCTTCGCGGTGAACCGGGATCGTATTACGGTGCGGGGTTGTCACCGAGAAGGGCACCTTCATGCCGTCCCGGCGCAGGCGATCCGCCAGGCGGGTCATCAGGTAGCGGGCACGATCTTCGCCCTCACGATCCAATACCGACTCTAGGGAATCAATCCATTCCGTAGTTTCGATCGGATCGAGATCTTCTCTTGTCTCCAGACTCATAGAGGTCTCTCCGAATGACGATAAATGACAATTAGCCCCGCTACCCTAATGGGCCTGGGGCGGCGGTGTGGAAGTCCACCACGCGCCAACATTCAGCCGGTGAATAAACGCCGGATAGGGGTTTTAGCTCTACATTCAACAAGCTACGTACCGTTTTATGTAGTAAAGCTACACAAATGTCGTAAAAGTTAGCCTTTTGTATAGGGGAAGATACCGCAAAGTCGTCACGCTGCCAATTCTGTCGGGGCGGAAAAGCCTATCGAAAACAAACTATTGCACTGCAACATAAGCAAATTAAAGACCTCATTCTTCAGTATCAAATAAGCCAACAATTGTAATTAAACTACTGTTTTATTGCTTTGTTATTGAAGCACTTAGTTATTAAAACACCTAATCGCCCCCCTACTTCTCAGCCTGTGACGTTAACCGCTGCTGGAAATAAACCCAGTCAAATGCTGGGCCTGGATCTGTTTTGCGCAGCGGCGCGACATGGGCATGGCTGGTGATACGGCGGCTATTAAGCTGTGGATAGCGCGCGATTAGCCAAGTCGTTGCTTCTACCAAGGCGTTGTACTGGGCTTTGGTGTAGGGGGTAATGTCGTCCCCTTCAAGCTCAATGCCTACCGAGAAGTCGTTGAGCGCTGTTCGCCTTTTTAGCTGATATGCATCCCACCAGCAAGAGCGCCCGGCGTGCCATGCGCGCTGATCCGTATCAACAAATTGAACGCACTCTCCATCGCGACGTATTAGCAGGTGCGCAGAGACTCTCAGATGAGCTATTTCAGTGAAAAAGGGATGTTCATCTGCCACCAGCCGATTGGTAAACAGCGCCTCAATGGCATTACCGCTAAACACGCCTGGGGGCAGACTGATCGCATGCAGTAGCAGCAGCGAGACTTCGTCGCTTGGGCGAGCGTCGCAGTTGGGTGAGACCACGTGCCGAGCGCCTTCCCACCAGCCACTTAACGGTTGTTTCTCTTCCACGCGCACGCTCTCCTCTATATTAGCGCTCTCTTTCACTGCTCATTTTCACTATAATACTGGTCACACTTGACGACGTTCTGAGAACTCACTGCCATGCATTATCAATCCGCTCTTGCAGAAGAAATCCGCGCCAGCGCTGCTCGTCTGCTAGCCGAAGACGTGGGCCCAGGTGATATTACCGCGCAATTGATCCCTGAACACCAGTGGGCCAGCGCCGATGTGATTACCCGTGAAGCCGCGGTGCTGTGCGGTGCACCTTGGGTGGATGAGCTTTTTCGCCGCCTGGATAACCGAGTAAGCCTGAACTGGCACGCCGCTGATGGCGATAGACTTGAGGCTGGCCAGTGTTTTTTAACCCTGGAAGGCCCCGCCCGCATCCTGCTCACCGGCGAGCGTGCGGCGCTTAACGTGCTGCAAACGCTGTCTGCCACTGCGACCGCCACCCGTGCTTATGTCGACCTGATTGAAGGTACTGGCGTGCGCCTGCTCGATACCCGCAAAACGCTACCCGGCATGCGCTTGGCGCAAAAATATGCGGTCACCTGCGGTGGCGGCCATAACCACCGCATTGGTCTATGGGACGCGTTTTTGATCAAAGAGAACCACATTGCTGCCTGTGGGGGCATTCAAGCAGCCGTTGCACAAGCACGCAAGCTGGCCAGTGACCTCCCAGTGGAAGTGGAAGTAGAAACCTTTGAAGAGCTGGATCAGGCGTTGGCAGCGGGTGCCGATATTATTATGCTCGACAACTTCGCCATTGAAGACCTGCACGTTGCGGTAGAAATTAACGGCGGCAGAGCCACCCTGGAAGCATCAGGCAATGTGGACGACGCTACGCTACGGGCAATCGCCGATACCGGCGTTGACTGTATCTCTAGCGGTGCGCTAACCAAGGATATCGCCTCAATCGACCTATCGATGCGCATAACCCGCAGCTATAATGTGTAGCTAGACTTACGTTTCCACGGCGTTAAGTGCCTTGGAAAGTCGATACCGCTTGAGCGATTCACCACTGCGCTCCACCCACTGCTCGCCGTGGTTTTCCCAGCCGCGGCGCATTAGACGCTCGTAAAGCATCGAACTGGCCTCAATCTCCACCTTGCCTTTGCCCTGTTCGAGCAGCATACGCTCAGCGTGAACCAGTAGCGTGGTGCCAATGCCGCGACCAGCAAGAGAAGGCCAGACATAGAGCGTTTCAATCCGCCCGGCATCTAAATCTACTTCCAAAAACCCCACGCAGCGTCCATCACAGGTAGCAATTAACGTGGTATACAGCGCTTGCCGCACTGCCCAGGCACTGCCTTCACGGGGTAGCGCTTGCGCCCATGCCCGCCGCTCATCCAGCGTATAGTGGGTAGCAGCCCCTTGCATGACGGCGTGGTAAAACACTTCTGCCTGATCGGCGGCATCGCGTGCCAGTGCCGCGCGATACATAACCCGCGCACTCGTTGGCGCTTGCTGCTCATCGCTATTACTCATGCGTCACCTCTGCACTGTTCAGCTAACATTTGGTCAATGCCTATTCAAGCAAGACCTCTTCGATCACGCCGCTTTAGATCACACCCTATTGGGTCACGCTTAAGCCATCGGCTGCTTTATACTGTTTTATACTACGCCAATAAATCCTAGCAAAAGGCAGTGTGATGGACGATGCCCCTAACAGCGAGCACTTTACGCTATCGCCCATTGGCCACATGGTCAGCGACTACCCTGACAAATTCGGCATTCCGCGCCAACCAGGGCTCGCACCCGCGGCTAACGCCAAGCTTGTGCTCGCCGCCCCCTACAATGACCCTCTCGCCGTGCGTGGTTTAGAAGACTTCAGCCACCTGTGGTTAAGCTTTATATTTCATCAAAGCCCGCAACGCTGGTCGCCGCTGGTGAGGCCGCCACGGTTGGGCGGTAATAAAAAAGTGGGCGTTTTTGCCAGCCGTAGCACCCATCGCCCTAATCGTCTGGGGCTATCACTGGTAAGGCTAGTCGGTATCGACACTCAGCAAGGCGTCGTTTTGGCGTTACAGGGCTGCGACTTAGTGAGCGGCACGCCGGTGGTTGATATCAAACCCTACTTGCCCTGGGCTGAATCTCAGCCTGATGCAAAGGCTGGTTTTGCGCCGCAGACGCCGTCACTGTTGGCGGTGTCGTTTCACCCAGCGGCACTGGACACCCTCACCCAACGCTCAGACAGCGCCACGCTGCATGCATTAATTGAGCAAGTACTAAGCCAGGACCCACGGCCCGCCTATAAGCAAAAAGAGTTAGCGTCTAAACGACTTTACGGGGTACGCCTGCGCGATGTAGACGTTAAGTTTCGTCAGCGTCAACAAGGCGAAGCCACCACCTTAGAGGTGATGGCTATCGAACCTTACGACGAGCGATAAAACAATGATGACGTTTTAAGCGGGAAAGGTAATACCCAGGCGGCGACCAACTTCTTCATACGCCTCAATCACGCCGCCCAACCCCTGGCGGAAGCGATCCTTATCCAGCTTTTCACGGGTGTTAGCGTCCCAAAGGCGGCAACCATCCGGCGAGAACTCATCCCCTAATACCACCTCACCCTTGAAGACACCAAACTCAAGCTTGTAATCCACCAGCAGCATATCGCCCTCGGCAAACAGCGCTTTGAGGATATGGTTAACCTTGAAGGTCAATGCTTTCATTTTGGCGAGCTGCTCGGGCGTTGCCCAACCGAAGGTCTCCGCCAACGACTCGTTAATCATCGGGTCGCCCTTCTCGTCGTTCTTCAAGAACAGCTCGAAGGTAGGCGGTGTTAGTGCAATACCCTCTTCCACACCTAACCGTTTTACCAAACCACCGGCGGCGATATTGCGCACTACGCACTCCACCGGGATCATCTGCATTTTTTTGACCAGACTCTCCGTACTGGAGAGCTGTTTTTCAAAGTGAGTGGGAATGCCCGCTTCCTGCAGCCGCTCCATAATGAAGGCGTTAAAGATGTTATTGACCATTCCCTTACGGGCCAGCGACTCCACTTTTTTGCCATCGAAGGCGCTGGTGTCATCACGAAAGTTAAGCACCAACAAATCCGGATCGTCGGTGGTATACACAGATTTCGCCTTACCGGCGTAGAGTTCTTGGCGCTTTTCCATGGGGGCTCCGTAAGGGATCAAGGGTCAATAAATTAACGTAAATAACCGGAGACACGCTCAAGCAGCTCGCGCTGATCATCGGCGCTGAATGCCCGTTCGCTGGCGTTGATGGCACGCAGGATCGTCTTGTCGCCATCAGGCTGTAGGGCAAGGCGGATCTCTTGGGACATCTTGCGTACGTCCGCGCTGAATACCATTTGCAGCGGGTTACGATTGCGCTCGGTTTCGGTCATATATTCAACCAGGAACTCGTGGCTACTGGGGTCAGAGGCAAGCAAGTCGCGCTGTCCTTCCTGAGCAAAATCCAGTTCAAGGTAGTGGTTCAGTTCAGCCCATACGCGGTCCACCGGCTGCGGAATAACCACTTCCCACTCTTCACCCTGCTGGCGAACTTGTAACGTTTGCTCATCGGTAAGGCGCTGAGCGGTCCAGGAAGATGACACGCTGGCAGAAGCGCTGCGTGCACTTAGATGGCTTTCCAGTGCGTCCAGACAGCTAGTCATGGTTTGCCCACCGCTTTCACAGCGAACTTCGCTACTGCCTGCGCGCAGCGCACTCTGCAGGCGTATTTCCCCCTGGGACGTCACGATAACGCCCTGGGACGCGCTGCTCTGCAGCACATTCAGCTGTCGGCTGCGTACAAACTCTTCCAACTGCGGCCACACCGTACCGGTGTCGGCGGCCACCACTAGCCAGGTTTGATCACCGACTTCGCGGCGCTCAACGTACTCAGGCTCTAAGCCACTGCCAATAGCCAGTGATTGGGGCGGACGAATTTCTGCCGCTTCGTCAAGCCGTGTCCCTTGGGTGGCGGCTTGAGGAACCGGCAGCGCATCGCGGTAACGTTGGGGATTACGGGTCTCTGGCAACACCAACGGAGGCGCCGGAGCAGCCTCGGTGTAGTCCAGGTTACGGTCGTGGTAAAAACCATCCCGTGCGCAACCAGAGAGCGCGACAGCCGCTGCGAGTGCCAGCGGAACCCATTTAAGCGCACGTATTTCAAGCACAGAGCTCATCAAGCCACCTTAAGTCAACAAATCAGGTACCCAGCTCAACTTATCGCTGAGCTGGGTAGCAAAGGGTATTGCGCCAGGTTACTCCTCTACGACGCCTGCCATCTGCAGCGCTTCGCTCACCGTGGCGTGGTACTTTTCAGACAGCCAGGTTAGCGGTAAACGAAGGCCTGCGTCCGCATAACCCATGCGATTAAGCGCCCACTTCACGGGAATAGGATTCGACTCTATGCCCAAATTGGTGTGTAGCGGCATCAGACGGGTATTAATCTGGTGGGCTTTATCAGCATCACCGGCCACGGCAGCGGTGCACAGATCATGCATCGCCCGTGGGGCAACATTCGCCGTCACGGAGATATCGCCATGGCCACCCATCAACATAAAGTCACAGGCGGTCGCATCGTCGCCGGAGTAGAGCATAAAGCCACTGCCCTTTAGACGTGAGATTAGATCTTCCGCACGCTCCAGGTTCCCTGTTGCGTCTTTCAAACCAATAATATTATCGACATCGGCCAAGCGTAAGACGGTCTCGTTGTAGAGGTCAGAGCAGGTACGGCCCGGCACGTTATACAGAATCACCGGCAGTTTGCTGCCTTCCGCGACCGCTTTAAAGTGCTGATACAGGCCTTCCTGGGTGGGCTTATTGTAGTAAGGGCACACTGACAAGCAGTAATCGGCCCCAACTTCCCCGGCGTAACACGCCAGCTCAACCGCCTCAGAAGTGGCGTTAGCCCCAGTCCCTGCGATAACCGGAATACGACCATTGACCTCTTCGACAACGCTGCGAATCACGTCAAAGTGCTCCGCGAAGGACATGGTAGTGGGTTCGCCCGTCGTGCCAGCAGCCACAATGCCATCGGTGCCATTTTCGAGATGGAAGTTCACCAGACGACGAAGCGCCTCCCAGTCGATGTCGCCATTGACCTTCATAGGCGTCGCCAGGGCGACAATGCTGCCTGTGATCATCCGTTTATTCCTCACCAGCCAAAGTGTGATATCAACTATCTGTGTTTTAAGTGCTATGTATTTTACGTGCTATGTCTTTAGCAAACTGGGCGCCATCGCGATACTTTGTATAAGGCGCTGGCGTTCCACAGAGAGCAAATGGTACTCAGGCGATTCGAGCCTGTACAGCGTAAAGCGGTGCAAGTTTGTCACCGGCCTGATTTGAGCTTTGACAACTGCCCCTGGCTTACGTGTAATCGCGCGTGACTACTAATCTTAACACCCACCCTCAAAAGGACGCCTTATGTCTGTTGAAATTGGTCAACCCGTTGCTGACTTTTCCGCTACTGCAACTGGTGATTCCACCGTGACGCTGGCGGAGCTGCGCGGCAAACAAGTGGTTATTTATTTCTACCCCAAAGCCAGCACCCCAGGCTGCACCACCGAGGGGGGTGACTTTCGCGACCGTAAATCCGCCTTCGATGCTGCCAATACGGTCATCCTCGGCGTCTCTCGCGACGGCCTACGTGCGCAGGAGAACTTTAAAGCCAAACAGGATTTTAATTTTGATCTTATCTCTGACAAGGACGAAAACGTCTGCACGCTGTTTGACGTTATCAAGCTCAAGAAAATGTACGGCAAGGAGCATCTCGGCATAGAGCGCAGCACCTTCTTGATTGATAAAGAGGGCAAGCTCGCCAACGAATGGCGTGGTGTTAAGGTGCCTGGTCATGTTGATGAGGTACTCGCCGCGGCTGAACAACTTAACGCTGCCAGTTAACCCCTATGCCCGCGCTGAGGATACCCAGCGCGGGCCGTGTTTAAGCGCTACGCTTACTCTTTTGCTGGGGCTTGCAAGCTACGACGCTCCTCTCGCTCCTGCATACTACGCGGCCAAGCGTAGATCAGCGCTTTCAGCAGCGTCGCTAATGGAATAGCAAAGAAAATACCCCAGAACCCCCAAATCCCGCCGAAGAACAACACCGCCACAATGATAGAAACCGGATGGATATTGTTAGTTTCAGAAAATAATACCGGGGCTAATACGTTGCCATCCAGCGCTTGAATCACTCCATAAGCTACTAGCACATACACAAACTCCTCGCTGAGCCCGAAGTGAAACCCAGCGACCGCAGCCACCGGCAGTGTTGCCACCGCCGCCCCGATATACGGCACCAATACAGAAAACCCCACCAGAACGGCTAACAACGCGGTATAAGGCAATCCAAAGAAGGCAAAGGTAAAGAACGTTACGGTGCCTACGATAATGATTTCAATGAACTTGCCGCGGATATAGTTGGCAATTTGATCATCCATCTCACGCCAAATACGCGATAACAGCGTGCGTTTTTGGGGCAGCAGTGAAAGCATAAAGCCAACCAATACGTCGCGATCCTTGAGCATGAAGAAGACCAGAATCGGCACCAGTACCAGATAGATAATCAGCGACATAATGTTGCCTAGCGATGCCAGCGAAAGCGTTAAGGCACGCTGCCCTAACTGGCTGATCTCGCGGCTCGCCACGCCTATCCAGTTCTGCATCTGGTCCGGCGTAATAATGTTGGGGTAGCGCGCTTGCAGCTCATCCAGCCAGCCTTGACCACTGGCGAACATCCTCGGTGTTTCTTGTACCAACCCCACTAACTGATTCCAAATCAGCGGCATTAAAATAAACGCCAGGGTTAACAAGACACTAATAAACGCCAGGAATACCATGATCACCGCCAGCAAATGCGGCAACCCACGGCGGGTAAGTGCGCTCACCACGCCTTGCAGTAGAAAAGCAATTACCAGTGCAGTGAAAAACGGTGCCAGCATACGGCCAAACCAAATGATCGCCGCAAAACCTGCCACCAATACTACCAGCAGAATCAGCGCCTCTTCGTCGGAGAAGTAGCGCTCAACCCAGCTTTTTAAAATCGTACGCAGGGTCATGAGTGACCATCCCCGGCTTTACGAATCCAGTACACATAAACATCGTCACGCTGTTCACGGCCTTCCAGGGTATGCGCACTTTGATCGGTAAACGACGCGATATCCCGCCACGAACCGGCGTCCGTTGAACGCACCTCCAGCAACTGACCTGCTGCCAAGGTAGCTAAGGCTTGCTTAGCTTTCAGTAGTGGCAATGGGCAATGCAGCCCACAAGCGTCAAGCACCGTATCGGGTTGAAAGCCCCCGGTTTGCTCAGACATACACTCTCCCTCAAAATGACCTGCCTATTCACGGCATAGATTTGTAAATGTTGCTGCATAGACATTGTGTAATAGACGCCGCCGCATAAACTGTCTTGTTAGCGATTGATTTCACTAGGTCGTCGATTTAACGGCACTTCCCCGTCTTTATCAATGTCATAGTATTAATCGATGTCATACCCTGACTGTAGCGTTTAACCATCACCCATGAGGATGCCATGCCGACCTTTCGTACCGCTTACCCAGGCTGGATATGTGCGTTCGCTTGCGCCTGTGGCAGTTTACTTTTTAGCCCCCCAAGCGTTGCCATCAACGATTACGACCTGCCGAGCCTGGGGGCGGCGTCTACCTCGGTCAGCAATGAAGAGTACCGCCTGGGCCGCGCGTGGTTACGACAGTTTCGTGCTCAAGCCCCCCAGTGGCAAGATCCTATTACCAGCGACTACCTGGAAAGCCTGATTGCCCGGCTCGCCCCCCATAGCAAGATTAATGGTCTACGCACTATTACCGTGATGGTGGATAACGAATCGCTTAACGCCTTTGCCGTGCCTGGCGGGGTGGTAGGCATCAATTCAGGGCTGTTCGCCTTTGCCGAAGATGAAGGTGCCTTCGTTTCGGTACTGGCGCATGAGTTGGGCCATCTCTCTCAACGCCACTATGCACGGGGAAGCGCACGGGCATCACAAACCCAACTGCCCGCCATGGCGGCCATGCTAGCCGGCATGTTAATTGCTGCGAGTGGCGGTGGTGACGCGGGCATGGCGGCCGCCATGGGCTCCCAGGCAGCGCTCATACAGGATCAGCTCAGCTATTCACGTTTATTTGAACAAGAAGCCGACAACCTAGGCCTCCAGGCGATGGCCGACGCGGGCTACGACCCAGAGGCCATGGTGCGCATGTTCGCCGCTATGCAGCGCATGGCCCGTCTGCAGGGCGATACACCGCCGGAGTTCCTGCTTAGCCACCCGGTCACCGATAGCCGCTTAACCGCTGCCCAGGATCGCGCTGCCCAGCTCAATGTCGCCGATGCCTATACCAGCGACACCCTTTACGACATGATGCGCGCCCGCGCCCTGTTGAGCATTTATGCCAACACGCCTGAGCAAGCGGCTTCGCGCCTTGCCCAAGAAGGCGCTGACGAGACTGCCCAGGGCTATCTGGACGCCTTGATCGCTGCCCGTAACGGCCAGACTGATAATGCCTTACAACGCCTTGATCAACTTGCCAATCAGCAGCCTGACTTTGCCATGCTCCCCGCCTCTGCCGCGAGCGTCGCCTTAGAGGCCGGTCAGTACGATGAGGCCATCCAGCGCAGCCAGCGATTGCTGCGCTTTATGCCTAACTACCTACCGGCTCAACTGATATTGGCCGAAGCACAGCTACAGCGTGATCCTCAATCGGCTTATAACGTGTTACGGGACATGGCCGATCAGCACCCAGAAAATCCACAAGTCTTCAATCTATTAGCTGAAGCCGCCGGACGCAGTGGGCATGATGGCTGGGGACATTTGGCCCGCGCTGAGCACCTGCAATTGACGGGCCGAGTAGACCGCGGCATTCGCCAGCTCTCCATCGCTCGCGATGCGGCGGAACGTGAAGATGATCAGCAGGTAGTAGCCAGGATTGAACAGCGCCGCGAGGCCTTTATTGAGTATCGCGAAGCGCTGGAAGATTTCAACTAAATCTAGGTCAACTAAACCCATGTCATTGCGAGGAGCGCAGCGACGCGGCAATCTTAACCAGCGGTTGCAATAACCCTAAGATTGCTTCACTTCGTTCAATGAAAGGGACTCCTCCCCTCTCGAAGCTTCAGAGAGCTACATTGATAGTTGAACCACTTCAATGCGGAGGGGAAGAGTCATGAACAAGCATAAGATAATCGGTATTGATCTGGCAAAGCGTGTTTTTCAAGTGTGTGTTGTCGACACCCGCTCCTCGCGTGTTCAGGTCAACAAAGAGCTTAAACGGCATCAGGTCTTGGATTTTATGCGCCGCCAACCGGCCTGTCAGGTGTTCATGGAAGCGTGCGGTGGATCGCATTATTGGGCGCGACAACTGCAGGCCCTCGGCCATACCGTTGCCCTCATTTCGCCCCAGTTTGTGACGCCTTTTCGCAAAGGGCACAAGACCGATGCCAATGACGCCCTCGCTATTGTAGAAGCCGGATGTCGTCCGGACATGCGCTTCGTACCACTCAAAAGCGTAGAGCAGCAGGATATTCAGAGCCTGCACCGCATTCGGGAAAGGTACATTCATCAGCGCACCCAGTTGATCAATCAAGTTCATGGGCTATTACAGGAGTACGGGATTATCAGCGGTCGTGGTCAGAAGGCATTAAAGCAACGTGTTTGGCGCGTGTTAGAAGATGCCGACAACGAACTCTCAATGCTGATGCGTGACTTAATCGCTGAACAAATGGCAGAGCTGGATCGGCTCAACGAACGTATTCAGTCACTGGATAAGCGGGTGGAGCTGATGAGCCGCACCACAGTGCCTTGTCGCGAACTCCTGGCGATAGAGGGTGTGGGGCCGGTGGTCGCCACGCAGCTCTATAGCGCCCTCGGGAAAGGCGACGCGTTCAAGAAAGGTCGCCAAGCGTCAGCCTATCTGGGGTTAACGCCGAAGCAACACAGCAGTGGTGGTACCGCAAGCATCAAGGGCATTGGCCGAACGGGTCAAGTCTCACTAAAAGCCGCCCTGATACGTGGCGCACACTCGGCCATCAACACCGTGGGTGACAAACAGGATGCTAAAAGTCGTTGGCTACGATCCCTGGTCGCTCGCGTTGGCAAGAACAAAGCGGCTGTTGCGTTAGCGAACAAGACAGTACGAACCGCCTGGGCGGTTCTGCACAGCGGTCAGTCCTATTGTAGAGAGTTTAACGATGGTTCAGCGCTGATAGTGAGCTAAGCGGCACCATCAGCGCCTAAGCGCCGACAGGCGGCTACCTTGTTGCTGAGCAAGGATCGATGAAAAACAGGTCAGACCGGCCTTCTCGAAACCTGATCATTGCGATGGCTGAAAAAGCCTATCGTTCGTTGAGGAGAGAAGGTGCGCGACGTTCATCAGGGTCAGGGGATAGCGTCCCCATTAAGAGACCGACTATACGCACGCATCGGCTTATGTTTTTCCATCATCGTCGCTTGCAACCGGGGAGGAGTCCCTATACGCAATGACATTCGGTTAATCTTTTCTCGCTAGGCGTTAAAATTAAGCATCCGCTCCAGGGGCATCAAGGCCTTCAAACGCATCGACTCATCGACCTGAATCTCACCACTTCCCTCGCGCAATGCACCCGCCAGGTTATCCAGCGCGTTCATGGCCATCCAGGGGCAGTGCGCGCAGCTGCGACAGGTAGCGCCGTTACCTGCGGTGGGCGCTTCAAACAGGGTTTTATGGGGCACCACCTGCTGCATCTTGAAAAAGATGCCTCGGTCCGTCGCCACAATCAGCTTATCGTTAGGTAGCTCTTTAGCGGCCTTGATCAACTGCGAAGTGGAACCGGCCACGTCGGCCAGTTTCACCACCGGCTCGGGCGACTCGGGATGCACCAGTACCGCTGCATCGGGATAGATTCGCTTAAGGTCTTCAACGCCTTTGGCCTTGAACTCTTCATGGACGATACAGGCGCCGTCCCACATCAACATATCGGCGCCGGTTTTCTTCTGGATGTAGCCGCCCAAATGCTTATCAGGCGCCCAGAGAATCTTCTCGCCTTTGGCCTGCAGGTGCTCAATCACCTCTACCGCAATCGATGAAGTCACCACCCAATCCGCTCGCGCCTTAACCGCCGCGGAGGTGTTGGCATACACCACCACGGTGCGATCAGGGTGCGCATCACAAAAAGCGCTGAATTCATCGGCAGGGCAGCCAATATCCAGTGAACAGGTCGCTTCAAGGGTGGGCATGAGCACGCGCTTTTCCGGCGACAGTATCTTGGCGGTTTCGCCCATAAAGCGAACCCCGGCAACTACCAGCGTGGTGGCGTCGTGACGGGCACCAAAGCGTGCCATTTCTAGCGAATCGGCAACGCAGCCGCCGGTCTCTTCGGCGAGCTGCTGAATAGCATCATCGGTGTAATAATGCGCGACCAAAACAGCGTTATGAGCTTTCAATAGCTGCTTGATTTCTTCGACCCTTGCCAAATCTTCCGCCGGAATCCGGGTCGGACAGTACGCAACGGGCAACGGAGCACTGAGCTCGGCTTGAGTAGTCATAATAGTCATCGTGTCTACCACTGTGACGAACAGGGAATCCCCCTGCTAAACACTGGGTCACGGCACAGGCGCGTTTCGCTCTATTCCCGCACCGCTCGCGTGCGATGGGCCGCTACGTCTCTCGCGGTGGCCTATCGTCTGAATATCTATTCTAGCCCATTCTGATTGGAAATAGCTGCCCGCTGCAAACAGATTGTCACGTAGAGGCATTACCCAAAAGTGCTTTTCACCCGCATAGCAAAACGCCCCTGGCAGCTATGCTGCCAGGGGCGTTGAATTTGGTGGGTCGTGCAGGATTCGAACCTGCGACCAATTGATTAAAAGTCAACTGCTCTACCAACTGAGCTAACGACCCAAATTTGCGCTGCTACATCATCATACTGTCTTCGTTCACAACCACCCGACGCCACTTGTTGTTCAAACATATCGTAAAAACAACGGCTTTGATGGTGGGTCGTGCAGGATTCGAACCTGCGACCAATTGATTAAAAGTCAACTGCTCTACCAACTGAGCTAACGACCCGCCTGAACGGATGCATATCCTACGCTTACACCCTTTTGATAGCAAGTGTTTTTTAGTCTCGGATAACAGAAATGAACCATACAACGTGCCTGATTGAACAATACAGACCGGTTCAGGCACGTTCACTTATCTACTTAGCGGGCTTTGTTAACGGGCTTTGCTTTTCGGTTTACGCATCGCTTGAACCGGCTTACGCTTGTGCTTATCGCGGTTCCAGCGGTTCTTTTCATCGGGCGTCAACGCAGGCACTTTACGGGTTTCTAAGTTAGCCAATGTCGCTAAGTCATCCACCTCATCCTGGTTAAGTTCAACCCATTCACCGGCTTTAGCGCGCTTATCGAGGAAGATGTTGCCGTAACGCACGCGTTTCAGGCGACTCACCGTGAGGGCTTGCGACTCCCAAAGGCGCCGCACTTCGCGGTTACGACCTTCCAAAATTACCACGTGGAACCAGGTATTGATGCCTTCGCCGCCAAACTCCTGCACATCCGTGAAGCGAGCCGGGCCGTCTTCCAGCATAACGCCATCGACCATCGCCAGGATATGCTCGCGCTTCACTTCACCCATTACGCGAACGGCATACTCACGTTCCACCTGGGTAGAGGGATGCATCAAGCGGTTGGCCAACTCGCCATCCGTGGTAAACAGCAGCAAACCGCTGGTGTTAATATCCAGGCGACCAATCGCAATCCAGCGCTCGCCTTTCAAGCGCGGCAAGCGTTCAAATACGGTGCGCCGACCTTCCGGGTCTTTGCGTGTGCACAACTCGCCTTCCGGCTTGTTGTACATAATCACTCGACGCGGCACTTCCTCTTCAGGGCGCAGCGATACCGGGCGATCATCAAAGCTGACTTTATCCCGCGCTTCAACACGGTCACCCAGCTTGGCCACCTGGCTATTCACCTTTACACGGCCATCGGAAATTGCCGTTTCCATCTCACGCCGTGAGCCAAGGCCTGCGCGGGCCAGGACTTTTTGCAGCTTTTCGCTGGTAGGGGGCGTGGTGCTATCACTCTGACTCATGGTCGTCTGACCTCACATCGGTAGTCTGCGTGCGCTCGCGCTCTTCTTCGTTCGCGCGCTGCGCACGTGCCGCCAACCGTGCCTGTAAATCGGCAAAGCTTAGCGGCTGGGTTAACGCCGTCTCGGCGTGCGTATCGGCTGTTTCAGCCGACGTTATGTCTTCTTTCTGGGGTGGCGCATCCTGCACCGTTTTGATCGTTTCGTCTAGTGCTTCGTGGTCTGAACCGGTGTCTTGTTCTTCCTGGATAGCAGCATTATTAGTCATCCCTGTGTCTTCAGGTATTTCGCTCTCGTCCCAGTTCGCCAGGGTGTGCATCGGCGGCAGCGCATCGAGCGTTTTTAATCCAAAGTCATCTAAAAAACTCCGCGTGGTGGCATATACCGCCGGGCGCCCCGGCACATCCCGGTGGCCCACTACCCGAATCCAACCGCGCTCCGCCAGGGTACGCATGATTGAACTGCTTACACTGACCCCACGCACCTCTTCGATATCGCCACGAGTAACCGGCTGGCGGTAGGCGATCAGCGCCAGCGTTTCCAGCAAGGCCCGTGAATAGCGCTGGGGGCGCTCGTCCCATAACCGCGACACCCACTGCGACAGACGCGGGCGAATGCGTAGCTGATAGCCTGAGACCGTTTCCAACAACTCTAGCGCCCCAGCTGAATGTCGCAACTGCAAGCGCTCAAGGACATCGCGAAACTCCTTGCGAGTCGGGCATTCGCCTTCAAGAAAAAGCATTTCTAGACGTTCAAGGGGTAACGGTTCGCCAGCGGCCAGGAGCGCCGCTTCAATAATGTCATCTAACGCGTTGGCGGCACTATTCATGGCGTCTCTTCTCCAGATTCAAAGGCGGACTCACCATAGGCATCGTCTTCTATCTCGCTCGCCTCAAAAGCGCCCTCCTCATCGTCGGCAAGGGCGGCACGCCGAGCACGTACGTGGATCGGCGAAAGCGGTGCATTCTGAACAATTTCAATCATGGCTTCTTTGGCCAGTTCTAAAATCGCCATAAACGTGACCACCACGCCAGGCCGCCCTTCTTCTAAGGTGAACAGCGCTTCAAAGGGGGTATAGCGATGATGCGCATCATCGTAGCTGAGTAACTCCATAATCTTGAGCATGCGCTCGCGGGTAGATAGCACCTCGCGACTGATCTGGTGGGCTTGCACCAGCTCAGCGCGCTTGAGAATATCCGAAAGCGCGCTGAGCAATTCATCCAATTCCACCTCAGGGTGAATCACACGAGATTCCAGTGGAGGCAAGCCCGCCTGCACGCTGAACCAGTCACGCCCCATGCGCGGTAGCGTATCCAGTGTCTCGGCTGCCTCTTTGAGGCGTTCGTACTCCTGGAGGCGTCGGATAAGCTCTGCGCGAGGATCCTCCTCATCGTCGCCCTCGGCCTTCGGCGGGCGGGGTAACAAGGTGCGCGACTTGATCTCAGCGAGCATAGCGGCCATCAGCAAGTATTCACCCGCTAACTCAATCTCCATGGCCTTCATCAGTTCCACGTATTCGATGTACTGGTGGGTGATAGTGGCCACATTGATGGTCAGGATATCCAGGTTCTGACGCCGAATCAGGTAGAGCAGTAAATCCAGCGGGCCTTCAAAAGTCTCCAGAAAGACGCGTAGTGCCTCGGGAGGAATATACAAATCCTCCGGCATTTCCGTTATCTGCTCATTGAACAGGCGCCCAAACGAAACCGCCACTGGGTCAGTGGTCGCAGCGTCAGGATTCTCTAGCTCAGTCGTATCGCTTGGCGTCTCGCTCACGCGGGTCGGCTCTCCTGGTAAAAGGGGATCAACACAATCGCACAGTTTAGCAAAGTCGACACCCTTGGCGACGCCCAAGTCGCAGGTAATGAAAGCGCATCACCCTGCCTCCACCGCTTTACGATAGCGTCCTTCGTAATCAAACAGCTTGTCGCGGATTTGGAAATGGCGGCCCACTTTACGGCCTACGACAAAATCAGGATGTCGCAGGCGGCGCTGCTCGGCAACGACCTCATCAGCGCTTAGCGGCTGCCATTTACCGCCTGGTGCGCGCAGGTGATAGCGCAGAAATGCGGCATAAAAGGCACGCCGTTGAGCAGGCGTTTCCAGTGCGAACCACTCGGAGAGCTGGGTGCCATCTTCATCGTGGTAAGTCACTTTCAAACGCGGCAGGCCACGACCATTGGTCGTCGCTTCCAGTTGCATACCGCCTACTCGCAATACTTTGGCATCTTTCAGCTTTAGGGCATCTTTTAGCTTGTCATCTGCGTCCACCAATAGCTTGTCGCAGCCATGGCAGCCCCGGGCAGCGATATCATTTTCGGCACCGCACTCATCGCAAACTTTAAAGCGAAACCGAAAGTCACACTGATGGCGCTTACCCTCATCATCTTCCATTAGCCCCTGGCACCGGCGGCCAAAGTGCTCGATGACGATGTCACCATCTCGCTTGCCCCAGTATAGATTGGCGTGGCCGCAGGCGGGACACTCGACCTGCACCGGCTCGCTGTCGCTATTAGGCTTCGGCTCACCCACTTCCGGCGCGAAGATATCCCAGGGGTTACCGGCATAGTCCAGAATCAGGCAGTCACTCTTACCCGGCGATAAACGCAGTCCTCTGCCCACCATTTGTTGATAAAGGCTAACCGACTCAGTGGGGCGTAAAATAGCGATCAGATCCACGTGGGGAGCATCGAAACCAGTGGTCAGCACCGCGACGTTAACCAGATACTTCAGCTCCCGTGCTTTGAAGGCATCAATTAGCGCTGTGCGCTCCTGGGAGGGGGTCGCGCCGGTGATAAGCGCCGCTTCGGCTCGCGGCAAATAGCCGATAATTTCTTCGGCATGGGCCACCGTGGCGGCAAAGATCATTATCCCCTGGCGATCAGCCGCGCGTTCGACGATTTGTCCGATAATACCCGGCGTTGCCCGGCTACCCGCCACCACGCGATTGAGTTCCTCCTCCTGAAAAAAACCGCTTGAAGAGGGCTTGAGGGCTGAGAAACCATAGCCCTCAATGGCCATATCCAGGCGCTTGGGAGCCGCCAGATAGCCCTGTTTCACCATCAGCCGCAGCGGCTGCTCAAAGACACAGTCGCGAAAAAAACTCTCTTCACTGCCCCGCACCATGCCGTGGTGATGGCGATAATAGATAAAACCCTGCCCTAACCGATACGGCGTCGCGGTGAGCCCGAGAATTTTAAGCTGTGGGTTTTGGGCCCGCAGATGCTCAATCACTTGGCGGTAGCTTGCATCCTCGTTAAGCGATACGCGGTGACTCTCATCAATGACCAGCAAGGTAAAATTAGCGTCATTAAAGCGATCTAAGTTGCGTACCACCGACTGAACCGAGCCAAAGACCACTTGCCGACTCGCCTCTTTACGCTTTAAGCCCGCGCTAAAAATATCGGCCTCAAGCCCATACGCCTGATACTTGGCATGGTTCTGCTCCACCAGCTCGCGTACGTGGGCCAGCACTAACACTCGCCCCCGCGCCAGGCGCGCTAACTCAGCAATGACCAAGGATTTACCGCTGCCGGTAGGCAGCACCACCAACGCCGGCTCACTGGAAGCACGAAAATGAACGACCACCCGTTTTACCGCTTCCTGTTGATAGGGGCGCAATTGGGGCGTCTGGGCTATGGATGAGAAAGGCGGCCCTGAGGCCGCCTTGAGGTGTTGCGTCATCATTCACCTATGAGGGTGTATCCGTTAGCCCAACCAAACGCGAGCATTGCGGAATAGGCGCAGCCAAGCACCGTCTTCAGTCCACTCCGCCGGACGCCAGGAGTTCGTGACCGCCCGAGCGACACGTTCAGGGTGCGGCATCATGATAGTCACACGGCCATCAGGCGTGGTTAGCCCCGTAATACCCGACGGTGAGCCGTTAGGGTTCGCCGGGTAACGGGTGGTCGCTTGGCCGTAGTTGTCGATGTAGCGCAGCGCGATCTGGCTACTCGACTGCATGCTACGCAGATGCGCGCTGTCGCGGAACGCCGCCTGCCCTTCGCCATGGGCAACCGCAATGGGTAGTTTAGAGCCTTCCATGCCAGCGAGCAGAATCGAAGGGCTCTTTTCGACCCGCACCATAGAGACCCGCGCTTCAAACTGCTCGGACTCATTGCGCACAAACGTCGGCCAATTTTCCGCGCCAGGAATCAGCGACTTCAGCTGCGAGAGCATCTGACAGCCATTGCAGACGCCCAACGAGAAGCTATCGTCACGGGCAAAGAATGCCGCGAACTGTTCACGGGCGCGTTCGTTGAACAACACCGATTTAGCCCAACCGCCGCCAGCGCCAAGCACATCGCCGTATGAGAAGCCGCCACAGGCGACAAGCCCTTTGAACGCATCCAGCGAAACACGCCCTTCGAGGATGTCGCTCATATGCACATCCACCGCTTCAAATCCGGCTTTATCGAAGGCCCAGGCCATCTCGACCTGACCGTTAACGCCCTGCTCGCGCAGCACCGCCATGGCGGGCTTGGCAGTATTCACAAACGGCGCACTGATATCGTCGTTGATATCAAAGGTTGGCGTCGCGGAAAGCCCTGGATCACGGCTATCGAGCAAGTTGTCGAATTCGTTCTTGGCGCATTCAGGATTATCGCGCAGCGCCTGCATACGGTAGCTGGTTTCCGCCCAGGTACGCTGGGTCAGCTGACGCGTGGTTTCCAGCAAAGGCTCTTCAAATAGCGTGACGCGCACTTGGTCGTCGTAACGGGGACGAGCAATCACGCCACAGGTTTCAATACCGGCCACGGCAAACTGCGCCAGCACTTCTTCAGTGTGTTGACGGTTGACCTGAATGACCGCGCCCAGCTCTTCGGAGAACAACGCATTCAGTGCCTCTACCGGCTCATCGATCATCCAATCGAGCTTGATCTCAAGCCCCGCATGGGCCGCAAAGGCCATTTCCAGCAGGGTGACCAACAGGCCGCCATCGCTGCGATCGTGGTAGGCCAACAGCTTACCGTCGCGGTTAAGGCCCTGAATGACCTCGAAGAAGGCTTTAATATCCTCCGGGTCGTCTACATCAGGGCAGTCGTTACCCACCTGGCCGTATACCTGCGCCAAGGCAGAACCACCCAAGCGGTTTTGACCGCTGCCCAGGTCAATCAAAATCAGATCAGACTCATCTTGATCCAGGTTGATCTGCGGCGTAAGCGTTGCCATCGCATTGGTGACCGGCGCGAAGCCCGTGACGACCAGCGAAAGCGGCGAAGTAACGCTCTTGTCTTCGCTTTCACCTTGGTCGTTCTCATCAGTCCAGGCGGTGCGCATGGACATCGAATCCTTGCCCACCGGAATCGCAATGCCCAATGCCGGGCACATCTCCATGCCCACGGCGTAAACAGCATCATAAAGCGCTTGATTTTCACCGGGGTGGTCAGCAGCGCTCATCCAGTTAGCGGAGAGCTTGATATCGCTAAGCTTGGCAATTGGCGCGGCCGCCAGATTGGTAATTGCTTCGGCAACGGCCAAGCGAGCACTTGCCGCGGGGTTGATCAACGCCACCGGCGGACGCTCGCCCAACGCCATGGCTTCACCGGCCTGGGTATCATAGCTTGCCGTGGTGACCGCCACATCGGCTACCGGCACCTGCCAGGGGCCGACCATTTGATCACGGGCCACTTGGCCAGTAATCGAGCGATCGCCAATGGTGATCAGGAAGCTTTTGGAGGCGACTGTCGGCAGGCGCAGCACCCGATCCAGCGCTTCGCGAAGGTCAAGATTATCGAGCATCATGCCGGAAAGCTCGGGATCGTGGCGTTCAAACTCACGCTGCATTTTGGGTGCTTTGCCGAATAGCACGCTCATCGGCAAATCGACCGGCTTGCTGCTGAAATGGCCATCGCACACTTCCAAATGGTGCGCTTCCATCGCCTCACCAACCACGGCATAAGGGCAACGTTCGCGCTTACACAGCGCGTCAAAGGTGTCCAGGTCTTCGGGCGCGACCGCGAGCACATAGCGTTCCTGCGCTTCGTTGCACCAAATTTCCAGCGGGCTCATGCCCGGCTCTGCGTTGGGAACCGCGCGCAAGTCAAAACGGCCACCACGGTTGCCGTCTTTGACAAGCTCCGGCAAAGCGTTGGAAAGCCCGCCTGCGCCCACATCGTGAATAAAGCGGATGGGGTTGTGATCGCCCAGCGCCCAGCAGCGGTCTATAACTTCTTGAGCGCGACGCTCGATTTCCGGGTTTTCACGCTGTACCGAGGCGAAATCCAAATCGGCGCTGGAGGTACCGGACGCCATGCTGGAGGCAGCACCGCCGCCCAGACCAATCAGCATCGCCGGGCCACCCATCACAATCAGCTTGCCGCCGACCGGGATATCGCCCTTCTGGACGTGATGTGCACGAATATTGCCGTAACCGCCCGCGAGCATAATCGGCTTATGGAAACCGCGCCGCTCGATACCGCCCTCGTTCAGTGACTCCTGCTCGTAAGTACGGAAGTAGCCGGTTAAATTGGGGCGACCAAACTCATTGTTAAACGCCGCACCGCCTATCGGTCCATCGAGCATAATGTTGAGCGCCGACTCCATCCGTCCTGGCTTGCCGTAATCGAAGGCTTCCCAAGGCTGTACGAACTCAGGAATGCGCAGATTGGAGACGGTAAAACCTGACAGGCCGGCTTTGGGCTTGCCACCGATACCCGTAGCGCCCTCATCACGAATTTCACCACCCGAGCCCGTTGCGGCACCGGGAAACGGGGCAATCGCGGTGGGGTGATTGTGTGTTTCTACTTTCATCAGGATATGAATAGGCTCCTGATGGGTGTCGTAAAGCGCCCGCTCTTCTTCAGCCCCGGTTAGCGGCTTAGCAAAAAAGCGCCCTGCCTGACTGCCCTTAATGACGGCAGCATTATCGCTGTAAGCGGAGAGCACATTATCCGGTGACGACGCAAAGGTGTTCTTGATCATCTTAAACAGTGAGTGGTTTTGCGGCTCACCGTCGATCACCCAGTCGGCGTTAAAAATTTTGTGGCGACAGTGCTCAGAGTTGGCTTGGGCGAACATCATCAGTTCAACGTCGCTGGGGTTACGCCCCAGCTCATTGAACGCATCGACAAGATAGTCGATTTCATCTTCTGCCAGCGCCAACCCTAGCGCCTGATTGGCCGTTGCCAGTGCATCCCTACCGCCCTCTAGGATATCCACACTGCCCAGCGGTGCCGGCTCGTGGTGGGCAAACAGCTTGGCAGCGTCTGAAGCATCGGATAGCACGGTTTCAGTCATACGGTCGTGCAGCAGTGACGCCAGCGCGCTCAGGCTCTCTTCGTTCGGCATAGCGGTGAAGCTGACCCGGTAATCGATACCGCGCTCGATGCGGTTAATTTGGTGCAAGCCGCAATTGTGGGCGATATCGGTCGCTTTTGACGACCAGGGTGACTGAGTGCCCAAGCGTGGCACGACTAAAAAACGCTGGGCTCGCTCAGGCACTTCCACGCTCGATTGAGTGCCATCGCCCGTCACATAGTCAAGTAACTGCACCAAACGCTCATGGGCAGCGTCATCCAATTCCTCATGACGGTCATGGGAATTAAGATCGATAAAATGAACATAGTGGGCAGACAGCGCTTCCACCTCGGGAGCACGTTCACGCAGCACCGTTAACAGCCGAGCATGACGGAAGGCAGAAAGGGCGGGCGCGCCTCGCAGTTCGAGCATATCCTGAAGCCTCTAGAGCAGGGAAATTCGAGCAGGGAAATCACCGGGCCGCTAGGCGGCCGTGCTTTTATGATAGCGAAAAACGCCTATGATACTGGAAACCAGCCACCACACGAAATCAACAAGGTGACAGCGTGACCCGGGCTGGGTATCGTGGCAGCTTGTTTCATGCCGACAAGACGCCATGCTGACGTTGATTTGCCGACATTTTATTGCCCGTGCCAGCGCTTATTATGCGTTAACTGCCGTTACGCTTTTGACCATGGTGCCCACTCTCTCTCTTGTTCCCCCAGGCGAGCATTTAACGCATATCGGTACAAAAGACTTTATTACCGTTCACACCCGCAACACCCCCACGACCTATTACGAAGGCCGCCAAGGCCCTACCGGCTTTGAATACGAGCTGATGCACCGTTTTGCCGATTACTTGGGAGTGAGCCTTAACCTTGACGCCAGCCACCACCCAGAAAGCGTCTTGCCGGCGGTGCGTGAAAAAGGCGACCTGGGCGCGGCAGCGCTGCCATTACTGCCTGACAGCCCTGGCATCCACTACACACGCCCAATCATTCAAATGCAGCCGCTGGTGGTTTACCGCCGCGGCCTGAATGGCATTAAAGAGCCGAGTGACCTTGTCGGCTTAGAACTTGGCACACTCAGCGAAGCCGGTACCGATGAAGCGCTGCGCGACCTTCAGCGGCGTCATCCTACCTTGAGCTGGAAAGAGTCTCACGAGCTTGAAGTCGCCGAACTGCTGGCACGCGTTGAGGACGGCACCCTGGACGCCGCGGTCATTTTCGAGCATCAGTTTCGTTTAAATCGGCTTTTTTTCCCCAACGTAGAACGTGGTTTCATACTCGGGGACCCACTTTCCATGGCATGGGCGGTGCCTAGCGGTCGCGGCTTAGGATTGCTTGAAGCCGCCAATCGCTTCCTACAAGACCTTCAGGAAAGCGGCACGCTTGATCGGCTGGTAAGCCGCTACTTCGGCCATGACGACTATTTAGAGTATGTCGGCACGCGCACCTTTCTTGATCACCTTGATGCACGCTTGCCCCGTTACACGGAACTGTTCCAGCAGGCTGCCCGCGAAACAGAGTTTGACTGGAAGTTATTAGCGGCAGTGGGGTATCAGGAATCCCACTGGGACCCAGACGCCGTCTCGCCAACGGGCGTGCGTGGCTTGATGATGCTGACCAACCCCACGGCGGGTGAAATGGGCGTGACGGACCGCACAGACCCCGCCCAGAGCATTGACGGCGGTGCCCGCTATTTACGCAGTATTAAAGACCGCTTACCGGAAGGCATCACCGGCGATGATCGCCTGTTTATGGCCATGGCGGCCTACAACGTGGGTCTTGGCCACCTTTATGACGCGCGTAAGATTGCGGAAATGCGCGGCGGCGACCCCGACAGCTGGCAAGATGTGCGCGCGGCGCTACCGCTATTACAGCAGCGTGAATGGCATAGCCAAACGCGTCACGGCTACGCCCGTGGCGGTGAGCCGGTGATATACGTACGCAACATCCGTCGTTATTACGAAATGATTCAATATGTGGAACGTAGTCGTCAGCAATTTTTTCAACTAGAACAAACATCTGTCAACGATGACCCGCTGTTATTGTTTGAACTTGTCCCGCCGCTTGATTAACAGCGCCGTGGCATTTCCAATTCAGTATTACTGATTCAATTCCTCGCGCCGGGCGGCGAAAAATCGCTTCAGCAGCTTTTGCGAGGCTGCGGCCAATACCCCACCGGTCACCGCGATCTGATGATTAAACCACGGCTGTGCCAACAGGTTAGCCTTTGATTCGACCATGCCCGCACGGGGCTCGGCGGCACCGTAGACTAAGCGGGCCAGGCGAGCATGAATCATCGTACCCGCACACATCATGCAGGGCTCCAGGGTGACAAACAGCGTGCAGCCTTCAAGGCGATAGTTGCCCTGGTGCTTGCCCGCCTCGCGTAGGGCACGAACTTCCGCATGGCCGCTAGGGTCGCAGCTGGCCACCGGCGCATTACACCCCACACCAATAATCTCTCCCTGCGCATCGACAACCACAGCCCCTACGGGCACCTCGCCCGCCGCCGCGGCCAGGTGCGCTTGGTCGAGCGCCCGGTGCATGTAAAATTCATCGCTGCGCATAAACGTAAACTCCGCTAAGGTAGCTAAACGACCGTATGAAAGGGGTGCCCGGCGCCGTGGCAGCATATTACTTTTACCGATAGCATTCTTTCACCGACCGCATTCAATAGAGACAGCCGCAAGGATACCGAGAATGACAGATGCGCTGAACAAATTGGTAGCGTTACTAGAGCTAGAAACGCTGGAAGAGACGCTATTTCGTGGTCAGAGCCAGGATCTAGGCTTTCCTCAGCTTTACGGTGGCCAGGTTCTTGGCCAAGCGCTGGCGGCCGCCGCGCGCACCGTGCCAGACGAGCGTCGCCCGCACTCTCAACATGGCTACTTTCTGCGCCCCGGCGACCCCCATCGCCCCGTTGTCTATCAAGTGGATACCATTCGCGACGGCGGCAGCTTTACCACCCGCCGCGTTACTGCCATTCAAAAAGGTCGGCCGATCTTTTTCTGCAGCGCCTCTTTTCAGAGCGAGGAAGCAAGCTTTAGCCATCAGCGCGACATGCCGAATGTCGCCACCCCCGAGGCGCTGCTAGAGAGCGGCGATGCCAAACATGACCGCTTTCCCGGCCACCCCATTGAGTTTTTGCATCTCACGGGCAACCCCGGCAACGGCACGCCTACAGGCCAGTGTTTGTGGTTTCGCCTTTCAGGCACACTGCCAGACGACCCGGCCCTGCATCGCCACCTACTCTCGTACGCCTCTGACTTCAACCTGCTGACCACCAGCCTGATTCCCCACGGCATCGAGTACCGCGACCCCAAACTGCGCATCGCCAGCCTAGACCATGCCTTATGGCTGCACCAGGACACACGCCTGGACGACTGGCTGCTGTACGTTATCGACTCACCCTGGGCAGGCGGCGCTCGCGGGCTGGCGCGGGGGCATATTTATAGTCGCGACGGTCGATTAGTGGCCTCTACCGCTCAAGAAGGGCTAACGCGTTATTCACAAGACTAACTAGACACTCTCTCAAACATTTACGCCCGCTTATTAGCGGGCGTAAATAGTTACCAGAGTGCTGCGGTTTATTAGCCGCCGTAAACGTCGTTGATAGACGTTAGCGGATAGTGCGCAGGGAATGGTTTGCGCGCCACGCCAGAATCAACCGCGGCTTGAGCAACCGCCGAGGTGACTCTAGCCAACAGGCGGATATCAACAGGCGTGGGAATAATGTACTCGCGACCAAAGCTCATCTCGGTACGCTCGTAGGCGTTCAGCACTTCCTGAGGAACCGGCTCACGGGCCAGGTCTTTCAGTGCGTGCACGGCCGCCAGTTTCATCTCTTCGTTAATACGTGTAGCACGAACATCCAGCGCACCACGGAAAATAAACGGGAAGCCCAGCACGTTGTTAACCTGGTTCGGGAAATCCGAACGGCCAGTGGCCATGATCACATCCGGGCGCGCTTCGCGGGCAACGTCAGGATGAATTTCCGGATCCGGATTAGTGCAGGCAAAAATCACCGGGTCTGGCGCCATTTTCTTCACCTGTTCAGCGGAGAGCAGGCCCGGGCCGGAAAGGCCGATAAATACGTCAGCGTTGTCGATGGCATCATCCAAGGTGCGCATCTCGGTATCGCGGGCGAATTCAGCCTTGTATTCGTTAATGCCTTCGCGGTCCGTGTGAATGACACCACGGCGGTCAAGCATCACAAGATTGTCTTTACTAGCGCCACAGGAAACCAGCAGGCGCATGCAGGCAATCGCCGCCGCCCCTGCACCCATGCAAACAATCTTAACGTCTTCGATGCGTTTACCAGCGATCTCCAGCGCATTGAGCATGCCTGCCGCCGTGACAATCGCGGTGCCGTGCTGGTCATCGTGGAAGACTGGAATACTGCAGCGCTCAATCAGGGCTTTTTCAATTTCAAAGCACTCCGGCGCCTTGATATCTTCAAGGTTGATGCCACCCCAGGTATCGGCAATGCGCGCGACGGTATCGATAAACGCCTGCGGGCTTTCCGCATCCACCTCGATATCCACCGAGTTAATGCCAGCAAAGCACTTAAACAGCACGCCTTTGCCTTCCATGACTGGCTTACTCGCCAGTGGGCCCAGATTACCTAAGCCAAGAATAGCGCTGCCGTCGGTGATAACGGCAACCAGATTACCCTTGCCGGTATAGCGGTAGGCATTTTCCGCATCCCTGGCGATTTCAAGCACTGGCTCAGCCACGCCTGGGCTATACGCCAGCGCCAAATCCCGTGCAGTCGCAGTGGGTTTGGTCAACTCCACCGACAGCTTACCGGGAATCGGTTTCGCGTGATAATCCAAAGCAGCCTGCTTATTTGCATCCGTCATGGTCAGAGTCCAGTTAACATAAAATAGATAAGTCGTTTGAGAATATAGAAAAAACCTATGCGCCTCAAGCGTGCCGTCAACTCATATCAAAACGCCCGTTTAACTGAATTTTACCTTCATATTCGCCACATTTCGCAGATATTTGCTGAAACTTATGCAAAACGGCGTTAGCCATAACGCTTTGCTTATTGCTGTACCGCAACATCAGCACGGCATTTGTGAAAATTTTTTCCACAAAAATAGCCAGTTTTTAGCGAGACAACAAAAAACCCACGCTTTGGCGTGGGTTTTGCGCAAGCAATACCTGTACTTGCGATGTGGCTATCCGAGGTGGATTAGCCGCGCTTAACAGCAGCGCCGAAACGCTTGTTGAAGCGCTCTACGCGGCCACCAGTGGTCGCTTGCTTCTGCTTACCAGTGTAGAACGGGTGGCAGTTGGAGCACACATCCAGAGAGAAGTCCTGACCTGAAGTAGAACCTACCTGGAAATTAGCACCGCAAGAACAGTTGGCGGTGACCGTGTTGTAATTCGGGTGGATACCTTGTCTCATCTCGAACCTCACGAAGCTATATGCCGCCACCTGATCTCGTGCCAGGCACCGCATACGGGTTTGGAAAAACTACTAACCGGTTGGCCGCTCTTTCGTTACGATAAGATCGCTAAGATTGAGCGGTCGCATATTCTAGCAAAACTAACGCCGGAGGCCAATTGCCTGATTCTGTTTCTTCGCGGGTACCGCCTCAAGTGCTTAACCAAATACTTAAAATAGCGCTGCCCTCACCGCTGCGGCGCCTGTTCGACTACTTGCCGTCTAACGTGACGCCAGCCTGCGGTTGGCAGCCGGGGTTGAGGGTGCGGGTGCCTTTTGGGCGCCGCGAAGTCGTCGGTGTGGTCGTGGAACTTACCGACCACAGCGAGCTACCGCGCAGCCAATTGCGCGCGGTCAGCGAGACGCTGGACGACGCGCCGCTGCCAGCAGATTGGCTCTGGTTATGCCGCTTTGCCGCCCGCTACTATCAGCACAGCCTGGGCGACACCCTGCACCACGCCATGCCCGCGCGGCTACGCCAGGGACACGCAATGGCCGGTCGCACACAAACACTTTGGATGGCCCAAGGTGACGGCGCGCAGGAAACCCTCAGCCGAGCGCCTAAGCAAGCAGAGCTGCATGCGCTTTTACGCCAGCACCCCCATGGCCTACCCGGTCGTGCGGTTAGCGCCCATGGCTTTGCTCGCGACCAGCTATTAGCGCTAGAGAAGAAAGGCTTGGCCACTAGCCAGGAACATATTCTCACCGCGCCTACTCCCCCCAGCGGAAACTTACTCGCGACTCCCGCGTTACCCCTAAACCGTGAACAGGCCACGGCGCTGGCCGCGCTGCATGAAAAGCTAGAGGGTTATCACCCCTGCTTGCTCGAAGGCGTCACCGGCAGTGGGAAAACGGAAGTCTATCTGCAGCTGATTGAAGCAGTGGCCGCCAAAGGTAAGCAGTCGCTGGTGCTGGTGCCGGAAATTGGCTTAACGCCGCAAACGCTGGCCCGCTTTAGAAGCCGTTTTCGCGTGCCCGTGGTGGCGCTGCATTCGGGCCTTACCGACCCTGAGCGCTTAGATGTATGGGAAGCCGCCGCTAGCGGCCGGGCACTGATTATTATCGGCACCCGCTCGGCCATTTTCACGCCATTGGCTAACCCCGGTGCGATTATTGTCGATGAGGAACATGATGGCTCCTACAAGCAGCACGACGGTTTGCGCTATCACGCTCGCGATCTTGCGGTTGCACGCGCGCATTACCATAAAATCCCGCTGCTCATGGGCAGTGCCACGCCGTCCTTAGAGAGCCTGCATCAGGCGCTTAGCGGCGCCTACCGCCACCTCCGCCTGACCCAGCGCCCCAGCCGCCACCCACCGGCCAAGCTGGAACTGATCGACCTGCGCCACCAGCGCCGCCAGGGCGGCTTGCTGCCGGGGGCAATTAAGGCGATCAAAAGCACCTTAAGCGCGGGCAAACAGGTACTGATCTTCATCAACCGCCGCGGCTTTGCCCCAACGCTTGCCTGCCACGCCTGCGGCTGGATGGCCGAGTGCGGCCAGTGTGATGCACGCATGACGCTACACCGTCAGCCCGCCCTGCTTGCCTGTCACCACTGCGATAGCCGCCGTGCCCTGCCGGATGCCTGCCCCGAGTGCGCCAGCGGCGACCTGCGCGCATTGGGTAGCGGCACTGAACGCACGGAAGAGACATTACAGACCCTGTTTCCCAAGACCACCATCCACCGCATTGACCGCGATAGCACACGGCGCAAGGATAGCTTCGAGCAAGTGTTAAAAGAGATCCATCGCGGTGAACCGTGCGTATTAGTCGGTACTCAAATGCTCGCCAAAGGGCACCACCTGCCCCACGTTACCTTGGTGGTCGTCGTTAATGCCGACGGCGGGCTGTACGCCGCTGATTTTCGCGCGCTGGAACACAGCGCTCAATTGCTTGAGCAGGTGGCGGGCCGAGCGGGGCGGGCCGCTCATCCAGGTCGAGTACTGGTGCAAACACTGCACCCCGACGATCCGCATCTGGGCCAGTTGGCTGAACACGGTTATGGAGCGCTCGCACGCAACATGCTGGAAGAGCGGCGTATCGCTCAACTGCCCCCGTTCTGCTTTATGGCGCTACTTCGGATTGAAAGCCCCAAGGAGGAGGCCGCCTTGGCCATGGCGCAACAGGCCGCTCAAGCTCTACGTCAGTGGCTCAAAGAGTCCAACGTGGCGACACGCTGCCTGGGCCCTGTGCCCGCACCCATGGAAAGACGTCAAAACCGTTACCATTTACATGTCATGCTGGCGGCCAATAGGCGTAGCCAACTTCACCCTGCTGCCAGTTGGCTCGTGCAGTGGTTGGAAGCGAATCGCGAGGCGCGCAAGGTGCGCTGGTCGATTGATATCGACCCACAAACGCTCTCCTAGAATGGGCTCACCATCACGCGGCTTTGAAACTGCGGCTCAATTGCTGATAATAGCCGCTTGATCGACGCACCTTTACAGCTGCGCGTTAGCACACGCCGCCACCGACGACACCCGGATACCTACATGAAAGACACCATAGTTTCTCTGCTCGAAGGCGCGGTTACCGCGCTCAAGCACCAAGGCGTGCTGCCGAACGACCTTCAACCCACGATCAAAGTCGACCCCACAAAAGACAAAGCCCACGGCGATTACGCCACTAATCTAGCGCTGATGCTGGCCAAACCGGCAGGCAAAAATCCGCGTGAATTAGCCACTATGCTGGTGGCCGCGCTCCCCGAAAGCGACGCGATCCAGAATACTGAGATCGCGGGCCCCGGTTTTATTAACTTTTTCGCTGCCGCCGATGCCGCGGCGCAAATCGTTGCCCAAGTGCTCGACTGCGGCGATACCTTTGGCCGCAGCTTGATCGGCAAAGGCGAAAAAGTGCAGGTAGAGTTCGTTTCCGCCAATCCCACTGGCCCCCTCCACGTTGGTCACGGCCGGGGCGCGGCGATTGGTGACTGTTTATGCCGCCTGCTCGAAGCCACCGGCTATGACGTGACCCGTGAGTTCTACTACAACGACGCAGGTGCCCAGATCGCCAACCTCGCCCGCTCGGTACAAGCGCGGGTAAAAGGCTTGGGCCCTGACGACGCCAGCTGGCCTGAAGACGGCTATCGCGGTGAGTATATCGTCGATGTCGCCAACGATTACCTGGCAGGTAAAACGGTCAGCGCCGATGACCGCGAAGTCACCGCCAAAAAAGATCCTGACGACTTAGACGCCATTCAAGAGTTTGCCGTCGCGTGGCTGCGCCGTGAGCAGGATCTCGACTTAAAAGCCTTTGGTGTAGAGTTCGATGTCTATTTCTTAGAGTCGTCGCTCTACGAAGATGGCAAGGTGGATGCCACCGTTGAAAAGCTGGTGAACGCTGGGCACACCTATGAAGAAGATGGCGCCATGTGGCTGCGCACCACTGATTTTGGTGATGACAAAGACCGCGTGATGCGCAAACAGGACGGTGGCTACACCTACTTCCTACCCGATGTGGCCTACCATCTGGACAAGTGGCAACGCGGCTTCAAAACCGTGATTAATGAGCAGGGTGCCGATCACCACTCCACCGTTACCCGTGTGCGCGCTGGTTTACAGGCGCTGGAAGTGGGCATTCCCCAAGGCTGGCCCGACTACGTGCTCCACCAGATGGTGATGGTCACCCGCTCCGGCGTCGAGGTAAAACTCTCCAAGCGCGCCGGTAGCTATGTCACCGTGCGCGACTTGATCGACGAAGTCGGCCGCGATGCCACACGCTTTTTCCTCGCCGCCCGCCGCGCTGACTCCCAGCTCACCTTTGATATCGACCTGGCGCGCTCGCAGTCGAACGACAACCCGGTTTATTACATTCAGTACGCGCATGCTCGGGTCTGCAGCATGCTGCGCAAAGCACAGGATGCCGGCCAGCCGTTTGATCATGCATTAGCCATTGCCAATCTAGCCCTACTGGACAGCGACCAGGAAAAAGCCGTTCTTAACCGCTTGGCGCGCTTCCCTGAAGTGGTGGAAACCGCCGCTAGAAACCGCGAACCACAGCAGGTTGCCCAGTATTTGCTCGATCTTTCCGGCGACTTCCACACCTGCTATAACGCCGTCAAGGTAATGGTTGAGGACGACACCCTACGCAACACGCGCTTGGCACTCGGCCTCGCTACCCGTCAAGTGCTGCGCAATGGGCTTGATTTAATGGGGGTTAGCGCCCCAGAGGAGATGTAATCAATGGCTAGCCCGCGTAAAAAGCCCGCCTCCCGCCGCGGAGCCACTTCGCAGCGCAAATCCCCCCGTAGCTCTGGTGGCGGCTTTCGCCTTCCTGGTTGGCTATGGGGCTTGGTCGGCATGGCGGCAGGTTTTTTCTTGGCTCAACACCAGCACGGCACCGCGCCTTGGCAAGAGCAGAGCGAAGCGCCTCAGGCCACGGTTCTGCCCAAGCCCGCGGGTAGTGAGGAGCGCGCTGCGGCTCGGGAAACCGAAGAGGCCGCTGAGCCATCAATGCCGACCTTTGAGTTTTATACCCTACTACCGGAAACCGAGGTCATTGCCCCTGGCGTCACGCTGCAGTCAAGCGTTGTGCGCCCGGAAGTTCCCGAGCAAGAGGCCGAGAGCGATACCGCCTCTGGCGCGGCCAGCGACGACCCCATCGCCCAGGTCATTGCCGCTAACACCCGTCCTGAAGACCAGATTTCAGCAGCCAAGGAGAGTGAAGCGGCTACCAACACTCCCGGGCGTTATATGCTTCAGGCCGCCTCATTTCGTGAAGCAAGTGACGCCGAACAGCTGCGCGGCCGACTGCGCAACTTAAGCCTGTTGGCGGAAGTTAGCGAAGTCCAGGCGGATGGTAATACCTGGCACCGTGTTCAAGTGGGGCCTTACGAGGATACCCGCGAGCTGAACCGCGCTCAGGATTTAATGAACACCCAGGGTATCGAACCACTACTTATCCAGCTGCAGAACTAATAATCCCATCTTGAATACCCTGCGGGCGGTTGATTTTTTATCAGCCGCCCGCATTTTGTTGTGAACGCTTACACAATGGTCGCTTCCAGAAGCAGTATGTTAAAGAGCAAGTGACCTGCCAGTCATCGGGAGCGCGCCTCCCACCAAGGAGTTATCTCCATGACCACTATTGTCTCCGTTCGTCGTGGTAACCAGGTCGCCCTCGCTGGCGACGGTCAAGTTTCGCTGGGCAATACCGTAATGAAGGGTAACGCCAGCAAAGTACGCCGCCTCTACCGCGGCAAAGTACTAGCCGGGTTTGCCGGTGGCACCGCGGATGCGTTCACGCTATTTGAGCGCTTTGAAGCGCAGTTGGAAAAATACCAAGGTCATCTCACCAAAGCAGCGGTCGAGCTCGCCAAAGACTGGCGCACCGACCGAGCGTTGCGCCGTTTAGAAGCACTGCTGGCCGTGGCTGACCATAGCGCCTCGCTGATCATTACCGGTAACGGTGATGTGGTCGAGCCTGAGCGCGGCATTATTGCGATTGGCTCTGGTGGCAATTTTGCCCAGGCCAGCGCCCGAGCGCTGTTAGAAAATACCGAGCTTTCGGCGCGTGAAATTACTGAGAAATCGCTGGCGATCGCTGGTGATATCTGTGTGTTTACCAATCATCACGTGACGCTCGAAGAGCTGTCGATTGACGATCGCTAATCACTTTACGCGACTCGCAAACGCCGCTCATTGCCCACAAAGGTTACTTATATGACTCAGATGACACCCCGCGAAATTGTTCACGCTCTAGACCAGTACATTATTGGCCAGCAAGATGCTAAACGCGCCGTTGCAATCGCCCTGCGTAACCGCTGGCGCCGCATGCAGCTTGATGATGACTTGCGCCCAGAGGTCACGCCTAAAAACATTCTGATGATTGGCCCCACCGGTGTGGGTAAAACCGAGATTGCCCGCCGTTTGGCCAAGCTGGCCAAAGCACCGTTTATTAAAGTTGAAGCGACCAAGTTCACTGAAGTCGGCTATGTTGGCCGTGACGTTGAGTCGATTATTCGCGACTTGATGGAAGCCGCGATTAAGATGGTGCGCGAACAGGCGAAAGAAGAAGTTGGCAACCGTGCCGCGGATGCCGCCGAAGATCGGGTTCTAGATGCCCTTCTTCCGCCTCCCCGTGGCCAGGAAGATAAGCCACGTGAAGAAGGCAGCACTCGCCAGTCCTTCCGTAAAAAATTGCGTGAAGGCCAGCTGGACGATAAAGAGATCGATATTGAAATATCCTCTCACGGCCAAGGCATCGATATCATGACCCCGCCGGGCATGGAAGAGATGACCAGCCAACTGCAGAGCATGTTCTCCAACATGGGTCAGCAGAAGCGTGAGAATCGCCGCGTAACGGTCAAAGAAGCGCTGGTTCTGCTGCGTGATGAAGAAGCGGGCAAGCTGGTCAACGAGGAAGAGATCAAGGCGCGCGCGGTCTACTCGGTAGAGCAGCACGGCATCGTCTTCCTGGATGAGATCGACAAGGTGGCCAAGGGCAGCGGCCAGTCTAGCGGCGGCGAAGTATCTCGCGAAGGCGTTCAACGCGACCTGTTACCGCTGATTGAAGGCTCCACCGTGTCCACCAAGTACGGCATGGTCAAAACCGATCACATTCTGTTTATCGCTTCTGGCGCCTTCCACCTATCGCGCCCGTCGGACCTTATTCCTGAGTTACAGGGCCGTCTGCCGATCCGTGTAGAGCTTGATGCACTGACGCCCAACGACTTCAAACGCATCCTCACCGAGCCCTCTGCCTCACTGACCAAGCAGTATCAAGCGCTGCTGGCGACAGAAGGTCTTGATGTGGAGTTTACTCCCGACGGTATCGAGCGCATCGCGCAGATCTCTTGGCAGGTCAATGAAGGCACTGAAAACATCGGCGCCCGCCGCCTGCACACGGTAATGGAGCGGTTGTTAGAAGAAGCCTCCTTCAAAGGCGGCGATATGGAGAGCCCGCTGGTCATCGACGCTGATTACGTCAATGCCCAGCTTGGCGAACTGGCGGTCGACGAAGACCTGTCGCGGTATATTTTGTAAGCTGCGCCTGCGGTTATTATCAGCGCTGGCATCGTCAGCAACAGCAAGCCCGCTCTTCGCGGGCTTGCTGCTATGACATTTAGCCATGGACACTTAGCCATGAGGTCTCATCATGAACGCCCCTACCCCCACTCGTGTTCACTACCATAAGCAGTCCCGTGAGCTGGAACTTGGCTACGCCACTGGTGAGAGTTTTCGCCTCCCGGTTGAGTTTTTACGCGTCTACTCGCCGTCTGCCGAAGTGCGCGGCCACGGTGGCGACACCGCCGTTCTCCAGGTAGGTAAAAAAGATGTCGGCCTGCAGAATATTACCCAGGCAGGCAACTACGCGCTGAAGCTTCACTTTGACGACGGTCATGACAGTGGGCTGTTTAGCTGGAACTACTTATACGATCTGGCTACTCACCAGGAAGCTTACTGGAACAATTACTTACAGCGCTTAGAAGACGCCGGTGCCTCGCGCGAGCCGGCCAGCATTCAATTCAAGCAACTGTGATGGCATGACTCACACCCCTGCAACAAACTAGGCAGGGACGCTAGGCAGACAAGCCAGGGCGGACAAGGCTACAATGACGCTAACTTTTTAATCGCGTCGGCCCTCAGTCAAAAGACCAAAGGTCGATCTGCCATCGCCTAAAATTCGGGAGCTACCGCCCAATGAGCCCCACAGAAAAACGCACGACTCATTTTGGTTACCAGGAAGTACCGGTTGATGAGAAAGCGTCACGAGTAGCTGACGTATTCCACTCGGTAGCCGCCCGCTACGACGTAATGAACGACTTGATGTCGATGGGTATCCATCGGGTTTGGAAACGCATGACTATTGAGCGCGCTGGTGTGCGCCCTGGCCACCACGTGCTTGATATCGCTGGCGGTACGGGCGACTTAACCCTCAAGTTTTCCCGCCTGGTTGGCCCGCGTGGCAAGGTAGTGCTGGCGGATATCAACGCCTCGATGCTCAAAGTCGGCCGCGACAAGCTGATGGATAACGGCGTCGGCGGCAACGTAGAGTACGTTCAAGCCAATGCCGAAAACCTGCCGTTTCCCGATAATAGCTTCGACTGCATTACGATCGCTTTTGGGCTGCGCAATGTCACCGACAAAGACGCTGCGCTGCGCTCTATGGCGCGCGTTCTTAAACCTGGTGGGCGCCTGTTGGTATTAGAGTTCTCCAAACCCAACAATCCTTTGCTGTCTAAGGCTTACGACGAGTACTCCTTCCGCCTGCTGCCCAAAATGGGCGAACTGGTGGCGGGGGACGGCGAAAGTTACCGCTATTTGGCGGAGTCGATTCGGATGCACCCCGACCAGGAAACGCTCAAAGCCATGATGGAAGCTGCCGGGCTAGAGCGGGTCGAGTACACCAATCTGACGGGCGGTATCGTTGCACTACACCGCGGCATTAAGCTATGAGACTTCAGACGCTACAGACCCAGAGGCCAGCATGCTGGTAACCCCGACCCTGCTGTTGGCCGGATGTGAACGCACGCTCAATGCCCTACTCGCCCGCGACCCGGCAGCCCCCGCACGGCTGGCAGCGCTGGTGGGCAGCCGTTTGCTTATACGCCTGGAGCAGCCACATCTTGAGCTTGTGATCCACTATCACCACGCAGGCTTAGACCTGATGCGTGGCGAAGGTGTTGATGAAACCGAGGTAGATGCGGTCGTCGAGCTAACTCCGGAAACATTTTCAGAGTGGATCAGCGGCGCCTCGATTGAGCGGCTAATGTTCGATGGCAAACTGGCCGTGCGTGGGCGCATCCATCTGCTTGAAGCGACCCGCGAGCTGCTTTTCGATTTAGACATTGATTGGGAAAGCGAGCTGGCCCGCTGGCTTGGCGATATGCCCGCTCACTCGCTGGCCGAAGGATTGCGTCGCGCCGCGCGTTGGGGGCTGCGTGCCAAAGATGAACTGATGCAGGATGTTTCTGAATATGTCTTTGAAGAAGCCCGCCTGCTACCCGGACAGCAACAGCGCAACGTGCTACGCGATCACTTAACCGAACTGGAAATCGCCACCGATCGACTGGAAGCGCGCTTTAACCGCTTGCAGCGCAAGCTGACGCAACCGTCACAGAGCGCCTCTCAGGAGCCACGCCCATGAGCCTGCGCCTGCTACGGATCAGCTGGGTAATCACGCGCCACCGGCTAGACACGCTGCTGCCGCTGGAGCGCCTGCCCTGGTGGCTGCGGACGCTGCTGTGGTTTTCACCGTTACGCTTGGTGCCGATCGGCAAGCGATCACGGGGCGAACGCCTGCGCTTGGCGTTAGAGGCGCTAGGGCCAATTTTCATTAAATTCGGACAGATGCTCTCGACCCGCCGCGACCTGCTACCGGCAGATATCGCCGATGAGCTAAAGCGCCTTCAGGATCAGGTGCCGCCTTTTCCCGGTGATCTTGCCGCTGCCCGCGTCGAGAAAGAGCTGGAAATGACACTGGAAGTGGCCTTTGCTGAGTTTGACCGTGTGCCATTAGCCTCTGCATCGATTGCCCAGGTACACGCGGCAAGGCTGCACGGCGGTGAAGACGTAGTGGTAAAAATTATTCGCCCCGGCATTGATCGCGTGATGCGCCAGGACATGGCGCTGATGTACCAAGTTGCCAAAGTGTTCTCCAAAATCCCCGAAGCGCGACGTTTGCGCCCGGTGGAAGTCATTCGCGACTACGAAGCCACGCTGTTTGACGAATTGGATCTCTATAAAGAAGCCGCCAACACCTCGCAGCTTAAACGTAACTTCAAAGACTCACCGCTGCTATTTGTACCTACCATCTATTGGCCCTTCACCCGCCGCCACGTGTTGGTTCAAGAGCGCATTCGCGGCATTCCAGTCGCCGATTTAGACACGCTAATTGCTCGTGGCACGAACCTGAAAAAGCTTGCAGAACGCGGCGTTGAGCTTTTCTTTACTCAGGTATTTCGTGACAACTTCTTCCACGCCGACATGCACCCCGGCAATATCTTTGTTAACTGCGACAACCCCGAAGACCCGCAGTACATCGCTATCGACTGCGGCATCGTGGGCAGCCTGACCCGAGAAGATCAGGACTATTTGGCGCGCAACTTATTGGCCTTTTTCCACCAGGACTATTACGAAGTCGCCGCACTGCATATTGAGTCCGGCTGGGTGGGTGAAAATACTCGTGCCAATGAGTTCGCGGCAGCTATTCGGACCGTCTGCGAGCCTATTTTAGAGAAACCGCTGAAAGACATCTCCTTTGGCCAAGTGCTCCTGGGTCTGTTTCAAACCGCGCGACGTTTTAATATGGAAGTGCAGCCGCAGTTGGTTCTATTACAGAAAACGCTGCTCAATATTGAAGGCTTAGGGCGCCAGCTCTATCCTGACCTGGACCTTTGGAGCACCGCCAAGCCGTATTTAGAGCAGTGGATGAAAGAGCGTGCGGGTGTCAGCGGTTTATGGGAATCACTCAAGCGACAGGCACCGGAGCTTTCACACCAGCTACCTGAATTGCCTGTACTGGCGCACCAAGCGCTCAGCCGCATGGAGCATGAGCATCGTCAACGTCATCAGCAGGTGGACTCCATCAACGCCATGCGCGCACAGATGGTGCGGCAGGGCAAGC
The DNA here is from genome assembly GCF_037070225.1 of Vreelandella indica. Classification (NCBI taxonomy): domain Bacteria; kingdom Pseudomonadati; phylum Pseudomonadota; class Gammaproteobacteria; order Oceanospirillales; family Halomonadaceae; genus Vreelandella; species Vreelandella indica. The sequence goes on along the minus strand of NZ_JBANSO010000008.1, from coordinate 99,563 downwards.
GGCTTTACCGCCTGCGGCTGGGTCTGACTCTGCTGGCACTGGCACTGGCTTGGCAGCCATTAAGCGGCTGGATTGAGCTCCAGGAATGGCCAATACTGGCTGCCGCTGCGATTGGCCTCTTACTGCTGGTATGGCAATAACGTAGGGCATTAAACGTTTATAAGGATTCCCATGGACAGCAACTCATTATCGCCTGACAATTTACCAACCAACACTTTTTCGACAAATACTGCGTCTGTGCTGGATACTCTCAATGAGGTACTAAAGCAGCGGCGACACGCAGCAGCAGAAGATTCTTATGTTGCCTCCTTGCATTATAAGGGTTTGAACAAGATACTCGAAAAGATTGGCGAAGAAGCGACTGAAACAGTGCTTGCGGCAAAAGATGCGGAGCACGGTGGTGAGGCTGAACGTCAGGCGGTTATTTCTGAAACGGCCGACCTGTGGTTTCATAGCCTGGTGATGCTCTCGCACCTGGGGATGGATCATCAGGCTGTTTTAGACGAACTGGCGCGACGCGTTGGCATTTCCGGGCACGAAGAAAAAGCGTCTCGTCAGCCATAGCGGTCACAGAAACTGTCGTATAGTGATAACCAAGCTGGAAAAAAGATAGTCAACCTGCTCCCATGAGGAAACGCATATGTTAGGTGGTATTAGTATTTGGCAGTTGCTGATTGTACTGGGCATCATCATCCTGGTTTTCGGCACCAAAAAACTGCGTAATGTGGGCACCGACCTAGGCGGGGCGGTCAAGGGCTTCAAGAAAGCCATGCACGATGAAGAGAAAAATAAAGAGACGGATAAAGAAGACGCTGACCAACCGCATGCCAAAGTGAGCCATGAAGAACCTGGCAACACTTATGACGTTCAAGCCGAAGAGAAACAGGCCGCCAACGAACGTAACGAAGAGCGCAAATAAACCATGCTGGATATCGGCTTTCTTGAACTAATGCTCATTGGCATCGTCGGGCTGTTGGTGCTTGGCCCGGAGCGGCTGCCTAGGGCCGCCCGCACGACGGGTATGTGGATTGGCAAAATCAAGCGCACGGTATCCGGCATGCAGCGTGAAATTAGCGCTCAGCTTGAAGCAGAAGAGTTACGCCAAAAGCTTAACGAACAGCAGAAGAAGCTCGACGATAGCTTGAAAAAAGCCAAGCTGGACGTAGAGAGTATTGCTGACTCCCCTTCTGCTTCGGGTACTGCACCGGCAACCAGCGCGGCCCAGCGTGATACGGAACAACGGGTTGCCAAGGCCAGCGCTCGCTTGGATGACGCGCTTCAAACAGTGCGTGAAGAGCCGCCCGCCTCAACGTCGGCGGCTAATCATGAGGCGGAAACTGACGTGGCTGCACCTGAAAAGGCTGAATTAAATAAGGATCGTAATCACCAATGAGTATGTCTGGCGATTCAAAAGAGCCGCGTGAAGATCAGAGCCAAGCCCCTCTCATTGAGCACCTAATCGAATTACGTTCACGGCTTATGCGTGCCGTGATCGTGATTTTGGTGATCTTTCTGGGCTTATATGCTTTTGCCAATGATATTTATACCTTTGTGGCCGATCCATTAATGGACCTGCTGCCTGAAGGCTCGCAGATGATTGCCACGGAAGTGGCCTCACCATTTTTGGCGCCGTTTAAGCTCACCTTGGTCGTAGCGGTATTTATCGCTATTCCCTTTGTGTTGCATCAGGCATGGGCCTTTATCGCACCAGGTCTTTATGACAATGAAAAAGCGCTGGCGATCCCGATACTGGTCTCAAGCATTGCGCTGTTCTATGGCGGTGCGGCGTTTGCCTATTACGTGGTTTTTCCGCTGCTGTTTGAGTTTTTCACCCAAACGGGGCCTGAAAACGTCGCCGTAATGACCGACATTAACCAGTATTTGAACTTCGTTCTTAAGCTGTTTTTTGCTTTCGGTGTGGCGTTTGAAATTCCTATTGCGACCTTCTTGCTTATCCTCTCTGGCGCTACGACGGTGGAAAGCCTTTCTAAAAAACGCCCCTATATTCTTTTAGGCTGCTTTGTCATCGGTATGCTGCTAACCCCGCCGGATGTGATTTCCCAAAGCCTGCTGGCGATCCCCATGTACCTGCTCTACGAAGTAGGGCTACTGTTTGGCCGTTTGGTGCGCAAACGCAAAGAAGAGAAAGAGGCTGATGAAGAGCAAGAAGCCGATCTCTAAGCGGATCAGCGCAGCACGCAGATACTGAAAAAGCCGTCGCCATTAACCATGGCGACGGCTTTCTTATCTGCAATACGATGTTCTAAAATGCAACGGCGTACTTAATCCATCATTTCAGCAATACGATCTACCAATTTAAAGATACCGGTGGCCGCTTCACTAATGCGCTTTGCCAGCATATAGGCAGGTGTGGTCACCACGCGGTGCTCAAGGTCGACGACAATATCTTCTACTGCACAGCTGCGGTGCAACCCGCCCATGGCACTAATCGCCCCGGAAACCGCCGGATCATTACCCACGGTCACTGCAATACCGTCACCCAATAGACGGGGCACCAGTACGGGGGAAATACACATCAAGCCAATGGGTTTGGCCTCTTGACGAAAACCAAACAGCGACTCTTTTAGTGCTTCCAGCACCTGCATATTGTCGCTGGCACTGGCGAAATCCGACAGATTTTTGGCGACACCGAAACCACCGGGCACAATTACTGCATCGAAGTTATCAGCGTCTAGCTCACTCAATGGGCGGATGTTTCCACGCGCCAAGCGGGCAGACTCCTGCAGCACATTACGCTGTTCACCTTCCGCCACCTCTTGCGTGAGGTGATTGATAACGTGATGCTGTTCTATATCCGGGGCAAAACAGTGGTAACCAATACCCAACTGATCCAAGCGCAACAGCGTTAACGTCGTCTCATATATCTCTGAACCATCATAAACGCCGCAGCCAGCTAAAATCACCGCCACCTGTTTGGTCATGCCTATCTCCTTATCCCAGGGTCTGCCGATCGCAATACAGCAAAGCAATTGCTCACTTTAGTCAGTCTACCTTGTTGTCACAAGACGGCTTTCGCCGCAGGGCATGGCTGATATACTCCATTCAGACCTTCGGGCACACTCATTTGCGTTCCTTAATGGAGACACCCCTTGAGCATACCTACCCCCCGTCACTTCCCCGCCACACGCATGCGTCGAATGCGCCGCGATGATTTTTCACGCCGCTTGATGCAGGAGAACAGCCTTAGCCCGTCAGATTTGATCCTGCCGGTGTTTGTACTGGAAGGCGACAACCAGCGTGAAGCGGTGGCCTCAATGCCCGGTGTGGAGCGGCTCTCGATCGACCTACTGATTGAGCAAGCCCGCGAAGCTTATCAACTGGGCATCCCTGCGTTGGCGCTTTTTCCAGTTGTCGGCCCTGAGCACAAAACTGAGTTAGCCGAAGAGGCCTATAGCGCCAGCGGCTTAGTACAGCGTAGCGTGCGCGCCCTTAAAGCAGCCCTGCCCGAACTCGGCATTATCACCGACGTGGCGCTCGACCCGTATACCAGCCACGGCCAGGACGGCATTCTTGATGAACACGGCTACGTGCAGAATGACCGCACGGTGGATACGCTGCTTAAACAGGCACTCTCCCATGCCGAAGCGGGCGCTGACGTGGTGGCGCCTTCCGACATGATGGATGGGCGTATCGGCGCGATCCGCCAAGTGTTGGAACAGGAACATCTCCACAACGTGCGGATTATGGCTTATAGCGCCAAGTATGCCTCCCACTACTATGGGCCCTTCCGCGATGCCGTTGGCTCAGCCACCAACTTGGGCAAAGCCGACAAACGCACCTATCAAATGGACCCTGCCAACAGCGATGAAGCATTGCATGAAGTAGCCATGGACATCGCCGAAGGCGCCGACATGGTGATGGTCAAGCCGGGTATGCCTTACCTGGATGTCGTTCGCCGTGTAAAAGCTGAGCTAAAAGTGCCGACTTTCGCTTATCAAGTCAGCGGTGAGTACGCCATGCATCGCGCCGCCTTCGACAATGGCTGGCTGGAAGCGGAACCGGTGATTTTGGAATCATTGATGTGCTTCAAACGAGCAGGTGCCGATGGAATTTTGACCTATTTCGCTCTCGACGCAGCGCGTTTATTACAGCGCCACTAAACTACTGCGACAAAGATGACAACAAGGTGACACTTGTTTGTCATCTTCTCCCCGCATACTGCCTTCCTATACAAGTATCAGGCTATGATACCTTCGAGCCATCAACGCGGGGAGATCCACCATGGACGAGCAAGCGACAGATTCTTTACCATTATCGTCTACTGATCAAACCAGCAGCGACGGCGATATGCCGCTACGAATTAACCGCACACCCACTGGGGTTCAAGCGCGTGACACGTTGCCTGAAACCGACCTTGACGACACTCAGCTTTACTTCAATCGCGAGCTGTCGCATCTACAGTTCAATATCCGCGTGCTGGAACAAGCGCTAGACGATGCCCACCCGTTGCTCAACCGCTTGATGTTCTTGCTGATTTTCTCATCCAATATGGATGAGTTTTTCGAAATCCGCGTAGCGGGATTAAAGCACCAGATCGCCCTTGGCGACGACACCACCGCGGCCGATGGCCGACTGCCTAAAGCCGTATTGGCCGAGATTTCTCAGATCGCCCATACGCAAATTGATCGCCAGTATCAAATACTCAACGATACCTTGTTGCCCGCCCTGGAGACTCATGGGTTGCGCTTTCGCCGTCGCGATCAGTGGACTGATCAACAAAAGGCCTGGACGCGAGCGTTTTTCGATAACGAAATTATGCCGGTTATTAGCCCAATCGGTCTCGACCCTTCGCATCCCTTCCCGCGTCTGGTCAATAAAAGTCTTAACTTTATTGTTGAGCTGGAAGGCAAAGATGCCTTTGGCCGCGCCGGAGGTATGGCTATTCTACCAGCACCACGCTCGCTGCCTCGCTTAATGGCGCTACCGAAGGAGTTATGCGAAGAGGGTTTCTCCGAGTATGTGTTCCTGTCCTCGATGATTCATGCCCATGCCGATGAGCTATTTCCCGGCATGCGCGTGCGCGGCTGTTACCAGTTCCGTTTGACCCGCAATGCGGATATGAGCGTTGACCCTGAGGAAGTCTCAGACCTTGCTTCCGCGCTGCGTGGCGAACTACTGGCACGCCGTTATGGCAGCGGTGTGCGGCTGGAAGTGGCGGACAGCTGCCCCGATGACTTAACTAATTTTCTGCTGCGTCAATTTGAGCTTGAGAGCGACGATTTATATCGGGTCAAAGGGCCGGTGAATTTAACCCGCATGATGTCAGTTCTGGGTGATGTGGACCGTCCAGAACTGCTCTATCGCCCGTTTACTCCCAGCATTCCGAAAGCGCTCAAAGCGGGCAGCTTGTTCGATGCTATTGCTAAGAGTGACATTCTGCTCCATCACCCTTTTCAATCATTTACTCCGATTGAAGACCTGCTGCGCGAAGCCGCCCGCGACCCGCATGTACTGGCTATAAAGCAGACGCTATACCGTACGGGCTCAGACTCGCCTATCGTTAGCGCGCTGGTAGAAGCGGCTAGCCAGGGCAAAGAAGTCACCGTGGTCATTGAACTACGTGCGCGTTTTGATGAAGCCGATAATCTACAGCTGGCTTCTCGTTTGCAGGAAGCGGGGGCAATCGTTGTCTACGGCATTATGGCCTACAAGACTCACGCCAAGATGCTGCATATAGTACGCCGCGAAAAAGGCGAGCTGTGCTACTACGCGCACCTCGGCACCGGTAATTACCACTCAAAAACCGCCAAACTGTATACCGACTACAGCCTACTGACTGCCAATAAAGCGCTGTGCGCCGATGTGCATAAAGTGTTTCAGCAGCTGTCGGGGATGGGCCGCGCACGCAAAATTGACACGCTGTTGCATGCGCCGTTTACGCTGCACGAGCGGCTAGTGGAAATGATTGACCGTGAAGCGCAGATAGCGCGCAAGGGTAAACGCGCCCATATCATCATTAAATGCAATTCGTTAACCGAGCCCAAACTTATCAAAGCGCTCTACCGTGCCTCCCAGGCGGGGGTTGAGTGCGATTTAATTATTCGCGGTATGTGCTGTTTGAAGCCAGGCGTGCCGGGGGTTTCCGAGAATATTCGTGTGCGCTCCATTATCGGCCGCCTGCTTGAACACACCCGCGTATTCCACTTTCACAATGATGGCAAGTCGGAAACTTGGTGCTCAAGCGCCGACTTTATGTCGCGCAATATGTTTCACCGTGTTGAAACCTGCTTCCCGCTGCTGGATAAGAAGCTCGCCACCCGTGTGCGCAAGGATCTCGAAACCTACATGGTGGATAACTGCCAGAGCTGGCTGCTACAGACCGACGGCAGCTACCAGCTTCAGGATCCAGGTAAAAGCGATGCCATCAGCGCCCAGGAAACCCTGCTCTACGCCTATGCTTCGAAAAGCTAAGTGTCGACAAGCTAGTTTTTAAGCCAAACCCCGCTTTTTAGCGGGGTTGATTCTGACCAGAAAGGCTTAATCAAAGTATTTACAACCGTTTACGCACAGCGTTGGCGCAGTACTTTGGCAGCTTCGACCATATTAGCCAGCGCTGGCTCTACTTCCGCCCAGCCGCGCGTTTTCAGGCCACAATCCGGGTTTACCCACAACCGTTCGGCAGGGATTTTTTCTAGCGCTTTCTCCATCAAATCAACCATCCAGCTCACCTCGGGAATATTCGGGGTGTGGATATCGTAAACCCCTGGGCCGATTTCGTTGGGATAAGCGAAGTCCTGAAAGGCGTCCAGCAGGTGCATATCCGAGCGCGATGTTTCGATGGTGATCACATCCGCATCCAGGGCGGCGATCGCACCGATGATGTCGTTGAACTCCGAGTAACACATATGGGTGTGAATCTGGGTGGTGTTGGCAACGCCTGCGGCACTTAGCTGAAAGCTCTCGACTGCCCAATCCAGGTATGCCTGCCACTCATGTTGGCGCAGTGGCAGCCCTTCGCGAAGCGCCGGTTCATCGATTTGAATCACATTGATCCCGGCTTTTTCCAGATCCAATACCTCATCGCGCAACGCCAAGGCAATCTGGCGGCAGGTGGTTTCCCGCGGTTGGTCATCGCGGACAAACGACCACTGCAGAATCGTCACCGGCCCCGTTAACATCCCCTTCATTGGCTTGCTGGTCAGGGTTTGCGCATACTGGCTCCAGCGAACGGTCATGGGCGCAGGGCGTGAAACGTCGCCGAAAATAACCGGCGGCTTAACACAGCGTGAACCGTAGCTCTGCACCCAGCCAAAGCGGGTAAAGGCAAACCCTTCAAGCTGTTCGCCAAAATACTCCACCATGTCGTTACGCTCGGCTTCGCCGTGCACTGGCACATCGATATCCAGCGCTTCCTGACGCTCAACCGCGTAAGCAATTTCATCCTGCATGCGGGCTTCGTAGTCAGCTGATGACAACTCGCCGGCTTTAAACGCGCGCCGTGCAGCACGGATCTCATCGGTTTGCGGAAAAGAGCCAATTGTCGTCGTCGGGAACAACGGTAGCTTAAGCGCTCGCCGTTGTGCGTCAGCACGCACGCTGTAGGGCGCCTGTCGTTGGCTATCGGCAGGGCTAATCGCGGCCAGCCGCTCACTAACCGCTGCCTGGTGGATACGCGTTGATTCACGCCGGGCATCCAACGCTCGGGTTGCTTCATCCAAACGCTGCTCATCCTCAGGCATGGTACGGTTATCAATCAACCGCGCCAGGGTGACCACTTCCGCCAGCTTTTGCTGCGCAAAAGCCAGCCAACTCACGAGCTCCTCACCGAGCTCTGTTTCCTGCGCAAGATCTACCGGCACATGCAACAACGAGCAGCTCGGCGCCAACCAAAGCCGCTGCCCGAGGCGCACTTTTAACGGCAACAAGCGTTCGCGCAATGCCGCTAAGTCGGCTCGCCAGATATTGCGACCATCGACAAAACCGACTGATAGCACCTGATGCGGACCAAGACGATCAATGACACTCTCGACTTGTTGCGGCGCGCGCACGGCGTCAATGTGCAACCCAGCGACGGGCAAACGGGTGGCTAATGAAAGATTGTCGCCCAGGCCTCCGAAGTAAGTGGCTAACAGCAGCTTTAGCGGTGCTGACTGAAGACGATGATAGGCACGCTCATACGCCTGCTGCCAGTTAAGCGGTAGATCCTGCACTAGCGCGGGCTCGTCCAGCTGCACCCACTCAATGCCTTGGGTAGCGAGCCGCGCTAATATTTCGCCATACACGTTGAGTACGCTGTCTAGTAGCGTCAGGCGATCAAAATCACCGCCCTTGGTTTTTCCCAGCCATAGCCACGTTAGCGGCCCGGTTAGCGTTACTTTCGGAGTAAAACCCGCGCGTAACGCTTCATCCACCTCGTCGAACAGGCGGTTCGAAGCCAGGTTAAAGGTTTGCCCTTCGTGTAGTTCGGGGACGAGGTAATGGTAGTTGGTATCGAAGTATTTGGTCATTTCACAGGCGGCGGCGGGTTCACCGCTGGGCGCGCGGCCCCGGGCCATGCGAAAGGTGGTGTCGAGGTCGATATCGCCACCAGCCACTTCATGCTGGGCATTAAAACGGGCAGGTACGGCACCCAGCACCACTGAAACATTAAGCACTTGATCGTAAAAAGCAAAATCACCAACACTAACAAAATCTAGCCCAGCATCCTGCTGCACCTGCCAGTGGCGCAAGCGAAGCTCGCGACCAGTGCTTTCAAGTTCGCTACGAGTGCATTCGCCCTTCCAGTATGCCTCAGTGGCCTTTTTGAGTTCGCGCTGAGCACCGATACGGGGATAGCCGAGAATATGAGAAACTGTCATGATGAACCCTACCAACGTGAATGAATTCACACAGTCTGGGCACCACGTCTTAGTGAATCAAACTAAAGTTTCTAATAGTAAAGATGAAAAATACTCACAATGATTGAACTGCGACATCTACGCACCCTGCTGGCTCTGCGCGAAACCGGCTCTTTGGTCGATGCTGCCGATCGCGTGCATTTAACCCAATCTGCGCTTTCTCACCAGCTGAAAGACTTGGAGAGCCGCGTGGATAGCCCGCTATTCGTGCGCAAAACCCGCCCGGTGGAATTTACCCGCGCAGGCTTACGGCTGCTCGCCTTAGCCGATCAAGTATTGCCCGAGGTACGCAAAGCGGAGCGGGATTTGGCGCGCTTGGCAGGCACCGAGCAGGGGCGTTTGCATATGGCCATTGAGTGTCACAGTTGCTTTCAGTGGCTAATGCCGACGGTGGATTACTTTCGCGATCACTGGCCCGAGGTGGAAATCGATATTCCCGGTGGCCACCACTTCGACCCGCTTCCAGCGCTTGCTCGCGAGCAATTGGATCTAGTGATCACCGCCGACCCCCAACCGCTTGACGGCATTCACTACGCCCCGCTGTTTCGCTATGAGGGATTATTAGCCGTCGCCCGCCAGCACGCTTTTGCAGGCCAGGGCTTTATAGAGCCCCAGGCGCTGGCGGATGAAACCTTGATCACGTATCCCGTTGAGCAATCACGGTTGGATATTTTCACTCAGTTTTTGCAGCCGGCGAATGTACGCCCTCGGGAGATCCGCACCGCCGAATTGACGATTATGATGATGCAGTTAGTCGCCAGTGGGCGAGGTGTATGTGCGCTGCCCAACTGGGCGCTCACCGAGTATTTAGAACGCGATTACGTCAGCGCGGTAAAGCTGGGCGAGCATGGGGTATGGAGCACGCTGTATGCGGCGATTCGCGAAGAGACCCGAGAAGCGCCGTGGATGCAGGATTTTTTGCGCACCGCGCGGGAAACCTCCTTTGCGGTGCTAACGGGGGTTAAGCCAGCGGATCGCGACGGGGAACCAGCAGCGTAAAGCGCGCACCACACAGGGTGGGGCTGGTGTCGATGGTCACACTGCCGCCGTGCCCGGCCATGATTTTCTGCACAATCGAAAGCCCTAACCCGTAGCCGCCGGAACTGCGAGCGCGGCTGTCATCCAGCCGGGCGAACGGTTTAAAGATATCCGCCCGCGCTTCAGGCGGAATGCCGGGGCCGTCATCTTCGACATCGATACGCACCAAGTTGGGCTCGTCCCACAGCTGGATCACCACCTGAGACTTGGCATGCCGACAGGCATTACCGACTAAATTCTGCAGGGCGCGCTGAAGATAGCGTGGCTCCGCCAACAGCTCAATTTCAGGGCCGGCCGCCAGCGTTAACGTTAACTCTTTATGCAGCGGTGAAAGAGTATCAATCACGCGTTCCGCCATGGCACGGCACTCAACCAGTGACGTTTCAAGTTCAGCGCCATTGACCGTTTCACCGCCTAAGCGTGCATAGGTGAGTATTTCATCGACTAATTCATCAAGTTCGGCAATATCCGCATCAATGCCCTGCAGTTGACGGCGAATAGCGGGCTGGTCGGTCATATCTTCGACCATTTGCACGGCAAAGCGAATACGGGCGACCGGGGTACGCAACTCGTGGGAGACCGCGCGAATCATCTCTTGCTGACCACGCAGCAGGCTCTGCACTTGATTGGCCATGCCATTAAACGCCATGCCTAACCGCCCTAAAAAGTCACCGCTTTCCACTTTTACCCGCGTTTCCAAACGGCCACTGGCGATCCTCGTCGCGGCCAGCTCTAGCCGCGCCATACGGGCCTCAATACTGCGCATAATTAAATAGATGATCAGGCTGAGCACGATCATCAGCCCCACCAGAAGCGGCAGGTGCAAGTTAGGTGGCAGTGTATCGCCGCGCGAGATAGGTCCCGCTTGCAGCCACTGGGATTCGCCTGGCAGTTGATAAATCAGTGTGATGGAGAGCTTATCAGAGACTAACTGAGTGATGACGCCGCCACTCGCCAGCTGGGCCTGCTGCTGGGGCGATAGCTCGGCTGGCAAAGTAGACAATAGCTGAAGCGGCCAACTGCCTTGGCGCAACTGGGCGATGCGGTTTTCTCGCTCATTTTCGGGCGCAGCCGCGAGCCAGTCCCCCAACAGAGCAATGCTGCCGTGCCACTGATGCTCACTCCACTCTTCAAGCCTAGCTTGCAGTAACCATGTATCGCCCGGTAAGCGTTGCTGTAATAACCACGGCCTCTCGGCGACCAGTATCTTGCCCTGCTCTAGACGTGATCGCTCAAAATAGCCAAGATCAGCTTCGTTGATAGGCTGCAGGGTCAACTGCAACTCAAGTTGCTCGGAAAAACGCGCAAGCAAAGCGTTTCGCTGGCCTGCAGGCTGGTCGGCTAATTGTTGCGTCATCAGCGACATAGGTAACGCAGCTAGCTGCTCGCGGTAATCTTCGCGGCGCACCTGCTCGATAAACGAACGCCCTGCTAACGCAATCACAAACACCACCAACAACGCTACGCCCAGCAACAAATAGAAGCGTAAAAACGAGCCGTTACTGAGCACCCGCCGCATGATGCCTTCCCTATGCATGATCAACTGTCTTTAACGAAGAGATAACCTTTACTGCGCACGGTTTTAATTCGGTGAGGCTGATTAGGATCATCGCCAATTTTAGGCCGGATACGCGACACACGAACATCAATAGAGCGGTCCTGGCCGTCGTACTTAATTCCCCGTAAGTCACTGAATATCTCTTCACGGGTAAGCACTCGACCGGCATTACGGCCCAACAGCCACAGCAGGTCAAACTCAGCGCTGGTTAGGTCGATACGCTCCCCAGAGAGCCAAGCTTCGCGGGTCGCGTTATCGATCTCTAGGTTTTCAAAGCGCAACCGCATTTCACCGTCCGGTGCAGGCCCGTCAGCGCGGCGTAGCAGTGCTCGCATACGCGCCAGCAGTACCCGCGGCTGAACGGGTTTCGGCACATAATCATCAGCGCCCATCTCAAGCCCCAAGACTTGATCCAGATCGTCGGTGCGCGCGGTCAGCATCATGATCGGGCCAGCAAAGTTAGGTCTAACGCGACGACAAATAGCCAAACCATCTTCACCTGGCAGCATTAGATCTAAAATGACTAAATCGGGCTGCAGGGTTAAAATACGGTCAACCCCTTTCGCCCCATCAGCTTCCAGCGTTACTTGAAAGCCATTCGCTTCCAAGTAATCGCGGGTAAGTTCCGCCAGGCGCTGATCATCTTCAATGATCAGGACATGATCTTGATCGGGATAGTCAGGCATGACAGGTTCTTGCGACTCAAGCGCCTGAAACTGCTGTTCCAAATGATCTACCATCCTCTTTTTGCACTCCGCTTAGGCTGTTTATTTTTTCACCCGCTCACCCAGTAATAACGCAGGTGTCCTATTGTTGGCTCTCAGGATAACTCAAAACCATCAAAACACCCGCCTCTGTCGTTACCATTGCGCTTATTGATGGATACGGAAGGCCTGACACTTGATTCTCACAGCAACGGAAGCTAATGTAGAAACGCTAACTGTCGACAATTTGACAGAGGAACCTGCCATGGGAAGTAGCAAAACGAAAAGTGTTATTAAACGTGTTTACATTCCAACCCAAGTGCGCGACCTGCCCAACGGGGAAAAGTTAAAAATACCCGGGCATTATAAAGCACCACCCGGTGAAGGAAACGACACAATTGAGTAATGCTCTCTTGAGTAGTCCTTTATTCAGTGAGTAAGCCTCAAATTAACAAAAAGGCAGGCCATCACAGGCCTGCCTTTTTCATTTGATCGCACTCAGCTAGGCTGCTATCCCTTCGGACCAAACAAGAACCACGCAATCAAACCGATCAATGGGAAGAACAGCAATACTAGAATCCAGATCAGTTTAGCAAAACCACCTGCATCGCTTTTGGCCACTTTGACGATGGCCCAAATAACGATAACAAGCCAAATTAGTCCTAACAATCCACCTACTTCAATGCCCATAGCAACTCCTTAGCGTGTTGGCACTCTGTTTCTGAAACCTAGCTGTTTAACTCTTGCTATTAACTCCACCTTCACCAGTTGAACTCACTACTCTGGAAGGCTCAGCACCATCTCACCTGCCTGTATTTCAATCGACAAGAGGTTCAAAAAACTCATGCCGAGCAGGACGGTGTCGCGATCCATGCCAGGGCTAATAGACCCCTGTACATTTTGCACTTTTAACCCGCCCAGGGAAACCTCATCCAGTTCGGTTAAGGTACCTTCTACTCGGCCATTGGCGGTATTAAACCAAGCACTGCGCCCCGGCGCCAAGCCCAGCTCATCGGCCAAAGCGGCCGATACCGCTACATAAGTGGCGCCCGTGTCGAGCAAAAAGGTGACGGGCTCACCATTAATTCGGCCGGGCGCCTCAAAATGACCAGCACGATTACGCTTTAAGGTAATCGGCTCACCCGCAGGCAAGGTATGCACGATGTTGGCGTTGGGGCGCATCATCTCCTCCAGGCCACCGTGTATCCACCACGTCCCAACGGCCATTAACAGCACCCAAAACAACAGCATCATGACGATGCCACCACGCTGTGCTATTGGCGTTGCTGTCTGCGTCACCATCGTTCACCTCGCAGAGGTAGGGGCGTAGGGGCACCCAGCTATCCCTATTGTGTGTTTTCCCAGGCAAGCGCAGCCTCCCGGCCGCGGCGCTCGTTGACCTTAGCGCAAATTAGCATCGCGATAACGAACAAGGCCACACATAATAGAATAGACGCTTGCAAGCCAATGAGCGTTTGCAACACACCCAGCATGACGATACCAAACACCCCCGCCAACTTATTGGCCAACCCCCAGAAACCGAAAAACTCAGCTGATTTTTCCAGCGGTGAAAATAGACCAACCAGTGCCCGGCTGGCAGATTGGCTAGAACCAAGGCTCAGCCCCGCCAAGCAACCCACAACCAAGAATACGTACTGGGCCTGCCACTGCACCTCAAACTGTTCGTTGATCCACTGGGTAAGCTCCGGGGTTGCCCAGATGGCAATAATCGCCAGCACCCAGAGCGCCAGCGTCATTTGGTAAGTGTGCTTGGCACCTAGCCGATCCTGTAACCAACCAAACCCCAGCGCCCCCGCCGCCGCGGTAACTTGAACAATAATAAACATGATATTGCGTACACTCTCGTCCCAGCCAATCACTTGGGCACCATAGATAAATGCAAACGCGATAATGATGTAAACACCGGCCATTGAGAACAACAGCGATATTAAAAACACGGCCAGGTCTTTGAAATAACGCAGTTCATGCAGCGTGGATGTCACCCGCTTCAAGGCAATATGACGGTACGAGACGCCACGAGGCTGAGGCGTACCACGCTCTTTTAGCCATAAAAAAGTGGGAATGGCGGTAATCAAGAAAAAGCCGGCGGCAAAGGGACCCACCCAGCGTATACGTTCAAAATTATCCGCGCTTGCCTCACCTAGCACCACCAGAGTAAAGCCTGCTGCAAATAGTCCGCCAATGTAGCCTAACGCCCAGCCAAAGCCGGAAATTTTACCTAGCGACTCTGGCGGCCCCAGTTCAGGTAAAAAGGCGGCTATAAACGACTCCCCCATGGAATAAGCGTAATTAGACAGCACAATTAATAGCAGGCCAATAATGACGTAGCCGGGTTCAACAAAGTACAGCATGGCCGTCGTGACCACGGTGGCAAGATAGCTGATGAGCAGAAAACGCTTTTTCTCAGCCCGGTAGTCCATCACCGCGCCACACAAGGGGGCCGTGATCACTACCATCAGATAGCTGATAGCCAGACCAAGGCTCCATAAGAAGTTGGCAAGTCGGAAGTTATCACCCCGATCCCCGACGATGACCGTGGTAAATAGCTCGCCAAAGACCACGGTAATTATCAGTAGCGTGTAAGCCTGGTTGGCAAAATCAAACATCGCCCAGCCGAAAATCTCTCGACGCGATGCGTAGCCATTCATCGCCTTAGCAGTAGTAGCAGGCAGCATTAGTTTACTCTCACAGAGGAAGTCGTAAGCCTAGCAGGTGGAGCCAGCAATATGCCACGGCTTGCGTTGGCATATTAGAGGTGACAGATGACCAGCGTTGCTCTAAGTTTGATTGACTGATAGATCATATGGGTAGACAGCAATGGGATTAGTCCCACCACCTTCACGGATATTATGTCCATGCCTTTTAAAAAGGTTGATGGTCGTGCTGTGTCTTTGCCTAGCAATAGTTTCTAACACATATGCTGAAGCGCCCCTCACCTTGGCGCCATTAACCTTTATCACTGAAGAGTACCCTCCCTACAACTATATCGCTGGTAATGTCGGTAGTAACGTCAACAATCAACAGCTAACCGGTCTATCAATTGAGTTATTGGAGGAGATGTTTGCGGCGACCAAAACGCCTTTTAGTCGTCAGGACATTCGTTATTACCCGTGGGTTCGCGGCTATGAGATGGCGCTAAGCCAGCCTAATACGGTGCTTTTTTCAACCACTCGCACACCTGCACGGGAGGCCAGTTTTCACTGGGTGGGGCCGATTGCTCAAGATCGAGTCGTATTGCTCGCCCATCGTGACACACCAATCACGATTGATTCGTTAGCTCAAGCCATTGATCGCGAACTAACCGTGGCAGTAATTCGTGAAGATATTGGTGCCCAGGCACTAATGGAAGCAGGTTATCCTGACCACCTGCTAGTACCCGCCATTGATAACCGCAGCGCGCTCAATATGCTGACCCGCGGGCGGGTTGATTTATGGGCTTATAGTGAGGATGTAGCTGCCTGGATAGCTAAATCCAGAGGCTACACTAAAGATAATTTAATCCCGGTACACACGCTCAGTGAATCTTCGCTATACTTTGCCATAAACCAAGCTACAGATCAGCGCTTGGTAGCGCTGATGCAACAAGCATTAGACAGAGTGCAGGCAGAGCGGTCTCAGAGGTAGTTGATGGTGGCTAATGACGTAATTCACCAATGGCGATACCGCATGAGCGTTGCTCTTTTCAGCGCTATGGGTAGCTGTAGTCTGCCGCTTCAAGCGATGCCGCTCACTATCAACACGGAAGAGTACCCGCCGTTTAACTATGCGGACGACCAAGGGCAAATCATCGGCAGCGCGACGATGCTCCTTCGCAACGCGCTACGCCAAGCGGACATTGAGGCATATTTTCGGTTACTGCCTTGGGCCCGCGCTTACACCGAAGCACGCCTAAGCGACAATCACTGCGT
This sequence comes from Vreelandella indica, assembly GCF_037070225.1. NCBI lineage: Bacteria > Pseudomonadati > Pseudomonadota > Gammaproteobacteria > Oceanospirillales > Halomonadaceae > Vreelandella > Vreelandella indica. Next base: position 83,476 of record NZ_JBANSO010000008.1, on the reverse strand, counting down.
TTATTCCACGACTCGTACGCATGAGCGGGAAGCGTTGTTTCAATGGGTGGGACCGCTGGTAGTTAATGAGTGGGCTGCGTTCAGTCTAGCCGACCGCGAGCTTGATGTTACATCGCTTTCTGAGCTGCGCGACTGGCGTGTAGGAAGCTTTCGGGAAGATGCGGTAGGCGATTACGTTGCCTCTAGCGGCAGTAATGTTCTACTTGCCCCCTCAGAGCGAGAAAATATCGCACGCTTAAAGGCGGGCCTGCTTGATGTCATTGTGACAGGTAAAGCAACCGGTGAGTCTATGGCACAAGAACAGAACATAGCGCTCGAACATTTGTTTACCTTTCACCGTGCGCCGCTTTATCTCGCCTGCCATCCCAGCGTTTCTGAAGCCCTGCTAGCGCGTCTGCAAACGCAGCTGGATACCCTGCATCGCGATAGGCAGGAGGAAAGCCAGTGATAAGCCCTCGCCCGCGGTTTCCTCTCTCTGCCCCTGTCACCGCCCCTAAAAAAGGCAGCTTAACCACTAAGCAAGCGCTGCTTACCCTGCTCATTGCGTTGCTGATTAGTAGCGTGGCGGGGAGTATTGAGCTGCTCAGCCACGCCACCAATATGCGCCAAGAAGTGCAACTGCGTGTTGCCCAGCAACTGGCGATTGTTAATGGGGCCGCCGCCGAAGCCGCCTTCCAACTAAACCCCGACCTCGCCCACCAAATCGCCTACGGGCTGTTTAGTGATGATGAGGTGACGTGGGTCTCCATTCGCGACGATTTTGGCCGTGCGCTGGCTGAATTTAACACCCCCGAACAGGCGGAATCGACCTGGCTCAGCCAGCGCCTGTTTGGCGATATACTGCATCACCAAACCGCCCTCCACTATTACATGGGCAGTGACATGCCGGAAGCCATTGTCGGCGAGATTGAGCTGGTGCTATCAGAAGGCTATTTAACCCAGCAGTTTCTGGCGCGGATTTATGCAGTGGTTGGCTTCAGTATTCTGGAAGCGTTTATTTTAAGCATACTGGTCATCGCATTTTTCCACGTGTTTATTACCCGACCACTGCTCAAAGTACATGCGGCGATTGCCCAAACCGATCCCAATCGCCCTGGTCATTGGCCCAAACCAGCGTTACGCGGCCACCGCCATGATGAACTAGGACACCTAGTAGATAGTTTGGATCATCTGTTGAAAGCCTTTCAACAAGGACTGGAACAGCGCGACCAGTTACATCACTTATCCAACATGGATGGCCTAACAGGGGTAGCTAACCGCCGCCACTTCGATGAGTTTTATAAACAACACTGGTACTTGGCGCAGCAAACGCAGCAGCCGCTATCGGTGATTTTTATCGATATCGATAACTTTAAAGAGTTTAACGACCACTATGGCCATGCGATGGGTGACGAGACGCTGCGTGCGGTCGCCAATGCACTCAATCAGTGTATTGACCCTACACGGGATTTACTCGCCCGCTATGGCGGCGAGGAGTTTGTTTGTGTACTGCCAGGCCAAGACCATGATGACGCGGTAGACGTTGCCCACTGCTTGCGCGAAGCCGTGCTGTCGCTGGCCATTCCTCACGCTTTTTCAAGCGCTCATTCAGACCTCACCGTTAGCATGGGTGTTGCTAGCATGTCCGCGGGTGTTTTGGTTAGCGCTGAAGCATTGATTGAACACGCTGACCAACATCTTTACCGCGCCAAACGGCTAGGCCGGAACCGGGTAGAGACACGCAAACGCCCGGCTTAAAAAAGCCGGGCGTTGTGACACGACCCTTGCGAAGAACTAGCTTAGCAAAGAGCTAACAGCGTCAGAGCAACCAGTGGGCAGCCACCGCGGCCAAGCCAATGACCATGGCCGTCAGTACGGCTACGGTCACTACCCGGTCAAGCCAACGATCAAAGGCAACCCCTTTGGGCTGCCTTCGCGTTGCGCCATGGCGTCCTTGCCGAGCCATTAGCCTGTTCGCTCCATGTATCGTGCTCCTGTAATAGCAAGCTCCCGCAACAAAAAAGCTTGCCTGTCCCTAGCGATGCTAGCTATTAATGCGCCGGTTGACCACATTGGGGGCACGACGAAGACGCTCTTCTTCCCCTAATAGCTCGGCTTCAAAGGCGTCAGCCCCCACTGGCGTTTCCCCATGGCGGCGATAAAGCTGCGTCAGCATCGCCTTGCGGTCCGCGCGCAGTTCCTGCACTAAAACAAACACCATCATATACAGAATAAAGGTGAAAGGCAGTGCCGACAGCACCGATGCGGATTGCAGCCCCGTTAAACCACCGGATGCAATCAGTGTCAGGCAGATGGCAGCGATCAGCACACCCCAAATGACGCGCTTATAGAGCGGCGGATTGATCGAACCATTATCGGTCATTTGCGCCACGATATACGAGGCCGAGTCAGCGGACGTGACCAAGAAAATAAAAATCAACATCATCGCGACAACCGACAGCGCGCCCGTAAAGGGCATCAGCTCAAACATCTCAAACAGTGCGACCGTTATATTGTCCTGAGTCGCGGCAGCTAGGCCGATATCGGTACCATTCAACTCCATGTGCAATGCCGCGCCACCGAACACGCCAATCCACAAACAGGCGAGCAGCGGCGGTACGAACAGCACCCCAAACACATACTCTTGGATGGTACGTCCGCGGGATACGCGGGCAATAAAGGTACCCACAAACGGCGACCAAGCGATTACCCAGGCCCAGTAGAAAATCGTCCAGCTGCTCGCCCACTCATTATCACTGTACGGCGAAATACGCAGGCTCATACCGATGAAATTCTGCAGGTAATCGCCAATTCCCACGGTAATCGTTTCGAGTATCGCAACGGTAGGGCCAGTGAACAGTACGTACAGCATTAACCCAATGCATAGCACCATGTTGAGATTAGAAAGGCGCTTGATGCCTTTGTCCAACCCCGACCAGGTGGATGCCATGTAAGCACAGAACATGACAAACAAAATAATAAACTGCCAAAGACCGTTTTCAGGAAGGCCAAACACGGCATTCAAACCGCCGTTCATTTGCAGGACACCCAAGCCGAGCGAAGTAGCCACCCCCATTACCGTGGCCACCACTGCAAACACGTCCAACCAAGAGGCATAGGGACGTACCTTAGGGTTTTTAGCCGTTATTGACGACAACACCGAAGAAACAAGCCCCGCCTGCCCTTTGCGGAACTGAAAATAGGCAATGATCAGCCCCACAATGGAGAAGGCCGCCCACTGGTGTATGCCCCAGTTAAAATAGCTGTATTGAATAGCATAGCGTGCTGCCGCTTCGGATTCGGCGGTTCTATCCCCATAAGGAGGCTCAATATAATGAAACATGGGTTCCGCCATGCCATAGAACACCAGACCGACACCAAAGCCCGCGGCCAGCAGCATGCTTATCCACGAAAAAAATGTATAGCTGGGGCTACTATCCTGTGGCCCCAAGCGAACTTTACCGTATTTACTCAGCGCCAAGCCAAAGAGAAAAATCACAAACCCAAAAACAGAAAATAGATAAAACCACCCAAATAGCTCGGTAACGGTCGTCAGCGCCCCCTCTGCCGCGTTGGCAAATCCTTCAGGAAATGACGCCCCGACCACTACCAAGCCAAAGATAATCACCACCGATGCGATGAAAACCGACTTGCCTCCATGATTAGCCATATAACCGTCCTGTTAGATGAGCCATGTTTAGATAAGCACTGCCTACTAAGCGCATGCTTGTACAACTAAACTTGTTTTGTACAGTTTAATGGTAACAGTTGAAAAACCTAATCGCACTGTCAGTAGTGCATGGCCCGGCGCCGCCGACGACGCATTGCGTCCTATTGCCATGCAGTGAACTTGCTAGACCAACTGTGTTCCAATGGGTGCGAATAACCGATGGAGGCTCTCATGCCACAGATGAATCGCGACCAACGCAACGCAGCATGGCAAGCGGCAAACCAATGGCGCGCCCGTGCAGCGCAAACCCAACCCACCGGCCTAGCAGGTAGCTTAAAGCTGCTGTTTACGTGGTTGGCTTTTGGCGCGTTGATGATAGTAGGTGTGGTACTCGGCCTATTTTTCTTATTGATTGGCTGGGCAATGATGCCGTTTATGCGTCATAAAATGAAAAAGCGTATGGAGCAAATGCGTGCTCAGCAGGCGCAGGATATTGGCGGCGGTTATTCTCACGGAAATACCTCTACGAACAGCCGCCCAGGTCATCAGGATGCATTAGAAGGTCACTATAAAGTTAAAGACAGTGAAGTTAAAAATGGTCGTTAAGTAGGTAGTCACTGATTGCGCCGCCTGTTAAAGCGGCGCATGTATCCACGTAAATGTTGCCGCTAGCGTTAGCGGCATTACCACCAAACTCCCCAGGTTGCCAATCAGGACCAGCGACGCCACTTTCTGTGGCGCAAGCTGGTACTGCTCTGCCACCAAATAATTCAATACCGCGGGGGGTAACGCTGCAAACACCAGCAGCACGGCCATCTGCATGTCATTAAGTGGCAGTAGCCACATTAATGGCAACGCAATCACTAACCCCGACAGCGGACAGAGCACCGCCCCCAGCATCCCCGTGCGCCAATCGCTAAAGTCGATTTCCAGCAGCCGCACCCCTAGCGCAAACAGCATTAAGGGGATACATACTTCGCCCAGCATACGCATAGCCTCCAGCAGCCAGCCCGGTAGTGGCAATCCACTGATATTCACCGAAAGCCCCGCCAAGCTCGCCAACACGATAGGCATGCGCAGCATCCGCCATAGCGAAGTACGCGGGTTTAGCATATAAAGCCCTACCGAGAAGTGCAGCAGCATCTCAACAATAAACACCACTACGGCGGCAGGCAGCGCGTCAGGGCCGAATGCGAGTACTAGTAACGGCACCCCCATATTGCCTGAATTGTTGAACATCATAGGGGGAAGAAAGGTTTTAATATCCAGCTTAAGCCACTTAACCACCGGCAACAGCACAATCCCCGACCCCAGCACCACCGCAACAGCTGCCGTAGCAAGCCAGGCGTATTCAGCAAGTGGCGCCTGGCGGTCAGCCAGCACGGCGAATACCAGTAGGGGAACGAACAGCTCCATATTGAGAGTATTAAGGCTGCGAATGTCGGGTGTCCGGTAGCGTCCATAGGCAGCGCCACAACCGGTAATTAAAAACACGGGCAATAGCGTGGCCAGGATATGTCCAATCATGCGGGCCATCCCGCCTGACTCCATGGCTTCATTGTTCCTTCCTAGTCAGAGTGACCCGTTTGCCGGGCTAGTTATTATCAGTGGCGGGTGGCTCAAGAAAGCGCTGCCAGAGCGCGGTGACGATATCGCGATGTTCCCTAAACTCTTCACCATCGGTAAGCGCTTTTTCACCGGTGAGCGCCGCTCGATGGGTAGCGCTGCGATAGGCCAAGTAAGCTTCTCTCAGTCGCTCCGCTTCTTCATAAGGTAAGTGCCCACTCTCCGTCAGGCTCTCTAAAATACGGATATTGTCACTATACGTCAGTAGCGCTGGGGTTTGGTGAGCGAGCGCTAACACCGCGTATTGGCAGAGAAACTCAATATCCACCATACCGCCCGCATCTTGCTTAATGTTAAACGTATCACTGGTCGCTTTACTGCCCAGATGGTCGCGCATTTTCTGGCGCATTTTGACCACTTCTTCGCGCAGCGCGGCTTTATCACGCTCATTGCCTAAAATATCGCCGCGCAGCTGGGCGAATTTTTCGGCCAGCACATCACTACCCGCCACGACACGGGCGCGCACTAACGCTTGGTGTTCCCACGTCCAGGCGTTCTGCCGCTGATAGTCTGCAAAGGCTTTAAGCGATGTTACCAATAGCCCTGAATTCCCCGAAGGCCGTAGACGCATATCCACTTCATAAAGCGTGCCGGTGGGGGTTATCGCGGTAAGCAGGTGAATAATACGCTGGCCCAAGCGGGTGAAAAATACGGGGGTATCAATGGGCCGTGGGCCATCCGTCGCGCCTTGGCCATCGCTATCATGCAGGAAAACAAGATCTAAATCGGAGCTGTAGCCCAGCTCAATGCCGCCCAGCTTGCCGTAGCCGACAATCAGAAAGGCTGCCTCACGGGTGTTCAGGCCCTCAGGCACGCCATGCTTACGGGTAATATGTTTCCACGCCATGGCCAGCACAGCATCAAGGATGACTTCGGCGATAAACGTTAAGTAATCACTTACTTTCATTAGGTGCCGAGTGCCCATGATATCTGACGCCGCCACATGAAGCGTTTGCGCGTGCTTAAAGACACGCAGCGCCTCCAGTTGCGCCTCTTCGTCATCCTCTGGCAAGCGGTTCAGCGTTTGACGTAGCTCATCGGCTAGGCGCGCTTTATCGGCTGGAGTGTAGAGCGTTTCCGGGGTCAGCAGTTCGTCGAGTAGGATGGGGTAACGTGCCAGCTGTTCGGCGATCCAGGGGCTGGAAGCACACAAGCGCATCAGGTGTTCAAGCGCCTGAGGGTTTTCGCGCAGCAGGGCAAGGTAAGCGGTACGCCGTAAGACGGACTCAATCAGCGGCTGCACCCGCGCCAGCGCAGTATCCGGAGCCTCGTTGTCGGCCACGGCATCCAGTAGTAGCGGCATTAACGCATCCAACCGTTCAAAGCCAATCCGCTGCATGCTTTGCACTTGCCGGGAGTGGTAAAGACTCTGCAGTCGCTTTAAGGCTTTTTCCGGCGCATTAAAGCCCGCCTCGGCAAGGTGCGCAGTGGCTTCCTCCGCCTCTAGCTCGCCGCGCCAAATCAGTCGCCACTGGGCCAAGCCAAGCTGGCTGTCGTCGTTGGCCTCATCCACGTCTTCTTCAGGGTCCGCGATCACTGCATCAAAGTGCTGGCGCACGCGCTCGCGCACTTCATCAAGCTGGGCAATCAGCCCCGGCCAGTCTTCATGGCCCATGGCGAAGGCTACCCGCTCACGGTCGCTGTCATCGCTGGGTAGGGTTTGCGTCTGGCGGTCTTCCAGCGCTTGAAGGGCGTGTTCAACGTCGCGCAGAAAAGCGTAATCGGGCAACAACTCATCAACCACTTCTTGCGGCAACAGGCCCAGCTCGGGCAAGCGATTGAGCGCGGTTTTCAGCGATGTCACCTGCAGCTCGGTATCACGGCCGCCGCGAATCAGCTGGAACGCCTGTACCACAAATTCAACTTCTCGAATGCCGCCGGGGCCGAGCTTGATATTGCTCTGCATACCCTTGCGCTTCACTTCGCGATTAATCATCGCTTTCAACTCACGCAGCGACTCAATCGCGCCGAAATCAAGATATTTGCGATACACAAAGGGGCGTAGCCCAGCGAGCAATTCATCGCCTGCGTCTAAATCACCTGCCACAGGACGCGCTTTCAGCATTGCGTAGCGCTCCCACTCGCGGCCTTGATCCTGGTAGTAGCTGGAGAGCATGGAAAAACTGCCCACCAGCGGCCCGCCGTCGCCTAAAGGCCGCAAGCGCATATCTACGCGAAAGGCGAAACCGTCCGCCGTGATAGCATCTAGGGCGCCGATGAGCTTTTGGCCAAGCTTGGTAAAGTACTCTTGATGCTCTAAGGGCTTGCGCCCGCCCTGGGTTTCGCCTTTTTCAGGAAAGGCAAAGATCAGATCAATATCGGAGGAGAGATTCAGCTCACCCGCCCCCAGTTTGCCCATACCCAGCACAACCAAGCGCTGGGGCGAGCCGTCTTTGCGTGGCGCGGGCTCACCCCAGCGCGGCGCGTAAAATTGCTCAAGCCAGCTCAACGCGGCTTCCAGGCAGATTTCGGCAAGCTCAGACACCGCCTTGGCGGTATCCCACATAACGTGGCCGGGCGCACGATTAAGGTCACGCCAGATAATGCCGACCATCCGCTTGCGGCGAAAACGGCGAATAACCCGCTGCATGGCCTCTTCGTCGTCGGCGCTCTCAAGCAACTCATTCAGCCAGCTAGCCAGTTCATCCCGCCCGGGGTTTATGTCCAATTCACCGGCAATATCCAACTCAGCCAACCACTGGGGGTAGCGGGCCAGGGTATCCAGCGCGAAGGTTGAAATGGCTAACACTTTAGCAAGCGCCTCGCGGCGCTGCTCAGAAAGCCCCTGCCAACTGCTTGAAGGCAGTTCTTGCTGGGTCATCTCAGCAATATTATCGGCTTGGGTCAGCGCCTCAATTAAGCGCTGCCAAGCGGCCTGGGTAGTTTTTTGTAACGACGCTGGCAGCGTCGACAACGGTAAAAAATCGTCGTTCACTTGCATAACTACCTCGCTGTCCAGCGTGTTAAAAATATTTAGCTCTTAAACCAGCTTAGCTATAAAACTTTTCCCAACCTAATAGACCCCAAGTAAGGCCGGCCATCATCAGTGACAGCATAACAGCGGCGGAGCCAATATCCTTGGCCCGGCCAGAAAGCTCGTGGTGCTCAGTACCAATGCGATCAACCACGTTTTCAATGGCACTATTAAGTAACTCTACGATCAGCACAAAAAACAGGCTACTTACCAATAGTAGCCAACTGATGATGCTGTCCCCTATCCACCAGGCGAAGGGGAGTAACAACGCAGTAATCACTACTTCTTGGCGAAAGGCTGCCTCGTTTCTAAACGCTGCCTTAAGCCCCTTCCACGAATAGCGCGTGGAGTGGACCAAATGGGTTAAACCGGTATGCCCTGGTTTCATGCAGGTCGCCTCACCTTGTGAGCGTAAAGGGAAATCAGTTCGCTAAAATCATGGCGTCCAGATCCAGTGATAAGGGATCCAGCACCTCAGACCAGCTTAAGTACGGCGTACTGCCACTACCATTGACCATGACACTAAATACTCCCCAGCGTCCTTGCGCGGTGCGAAAATAGCCCGCCGCGGCGCGCACAGCAAAGGGTTGATTCAGGGTACCGGTTTTTAACATGACATTGTTTTGAAACGTGGTTGAGCCACGCCGAATAAAGCGCATCACGCCGTTGGCTGGCGATTGGAAGGCGGCCACAAAGCTTGGAAACAGCGCGCTCTGCCGAAACATGTCTTCCAGCATCACGTTAACCCCCTGAGCCGATGTGCGGTTTTCCGTAGTCAGCCCACTGCCGCTATACAACGTTAATGGCCCATGGCCGGGAAGACGCTGCACATAAGACTCAATGGCTTGGCCTGCCTGGCGTAACTGCGCCTGGGGCGTCTCGACCAGATCAAGCGCCAGCACATCGGCCATGTAGTTATTCGAGTAGTTCATAATGCGCAGCAATATTTCTTGCAGAGGCTGGCTATCGACGGCAGCCAAGCGCTGTGCCGTGCTGGGCGGCTGGGCCGAACTGACGCGCCACGGGTCGCGCACCTGAATCCCCGCCTGATTGAGCATCCCCATCAGCACTTGTGCGGTTTTCTCGGCCGCATCGCCCGCGCCACGATAAACATCCCGGGCAGTGGCATTAGTCGAAATCTGTCCCGTCAGGCGCATCACATCACCACGTTCATCGGTGATACGTTCAGCGCTAATCTCTGTGCCGCTATTGGCGGGGCGAGTGACGACTTGATTATCAATGGTGATCAGCGAGGTCTGGCTGTCGCACAGTCCCACCCGGGCTGGCTCACCTGCGCTTGCAGCGGGGGCGACATTGACACACCAACTGCCGAAATTAACGCCAGCGGACGAAAGCGGCGCGCTGTAGGCGTTGGCGACCCGAGTGAGGGCATCGCAGCGGTCGGTAGTAATACAGTCAACCGGCCCAAACCGCCACTGGCTGACCACCAAAGCGCCATCAATTTCACGCACCCCGGCTAAGTGCAAACGCTGCACCAAGCGCCATAGGTTTTCCGTGGTCAGGCCGGGGTCGCCACCGCCCTCAAACACTAAATCGCCACGCAGCACACCGCCTTCAGCTCTATCCTCAACCCTGCCCGAGCTAACTAGCTGGCTGGTAAAGCGATGCTGAGGACCAAAACGGTTCAGCGCCGCCGCCGCCAGGTATGCCTTGGTAACAGACGCGGGCGATAACTGGCGCTCTGGATTAATGCTGCCCAGCAGCGCATTGACGCCTGTGTCGGCGTCAAGCAGGCGCGCTTCAGCACTGATCGAGAAACCTTTGTTCTGCAGTTGGCTCAGGCGGCTGAAATCAGCGAACAGGCTGGCACTGGCGCACAGTGCCAGCGAGGCAACCCCGGACACCAGCGCCCAGCGCCGCAGACGCTTAACAGTAAAAAAACAACCCATTAAATTACCTCAATGCACGTTCATTTTGGAAAACACTTGCAGCAGAACCACACCCGCCACAATCAGGCTAATCCCCAGTACCGCCGGTAAGTCGGGCTTTTCACCAAACACCACAATGCCGACCAAGGTGACCAGCACAATGCCCAGGCCCGCCCAAATCGCATAGGCGACCCCCACCGGCAGCGTGCGCAGCACTAGGCTGAGCAGATAAAAAGCGAGCCCGTAGCCAACCACCACCACAACGCTCGGCAATGGACGTGTAAAGCCCATAGAAGCCTTTAATGCACTCGTAGCAATGACTTCGGCCACAATCGCCAACACTAAATAAACAAACGTCATTTTCGCTCCAAATCAACCCATAACCGCCACAGCGCTTGGCCACTTTGAGCATACTTCGCCTCAAACGGAGTTAAATAGTCACCTTCAGGTGCAAATTCAGCCACTATCGCCTGCTTGCCGGTTACCTGCGCCACCGCCAAGGCAAACTCTTCAACGTAAAGCGACCAATTTGAGCGCAGCTCAAGGTGCCCGCCAAGCGCCAACAGTGTGGGTAAAACCGCATGGCCATGCCAGCGCATTTTAAGATGCCCTGCTTTGGGGTAAGGATTGGGGTAAAGCAAATAGTGATATTCGGGCGCCCAGCCTGCCTGATAAGCCAAACGCCAGAAATCGACCAGATCCGCGCGCACTAGCAGTGCATTATGTGGCAATTCGCCGTGATCACGCCCCAAACGATCCTCGCTGCGATCAATGCCAATCACGGCATGGCCGGGGAACTGCGCCGCCAGTTGGCGTGTCGATACCCCGACGCCACAGCCGGAATCAAATATCAGCGGCGCCTGACGGCTCGCCAACCATTCAGCCGCCTGCGCAAAGTTGCGCTGCGTGTGTTCGGCGATCGGTTTACGTAATGGGTGCGTGAGCGCTCGGTTGACCCTGCGCGCCAAATCCTGATGCGGGCCTGGCTGATTAGACGTCACTGGTCGAGAATTATGCTGCATGCCATCTCTCGGCTGAAAAGCGTGATTCTATCAGTCTCAAACGCTTGCGGCATGACGCCGTTGCGTGGCCGGTGCTATGATCACGCATTAGGTACTTATTAAGCGCATCGCTTTGGTCATCATAGAGCTAGTTATAATTGACTTTGTCATAATTTAATTAGCTATAATTGACTTAGAGCGTTGTCAATAATTGTTATTACCACCACCGCATCACGAGGAACCCGGCTTGTCACACTTACCGGTGATTGTCGGCATGGGCGGCATCAACCCTGCTGGCAGAACCTCTGGCCATCAGGCCTTCCGCCGCACTGTGCTTGATGCCCTCCCTGCTGACCAGCAACGCCAGACACTGGAAGGCTTGGCGGCGCTTATGCGCCTAGTAGAGCACTCCGAAAAGGGGTGGCAGGACAATCAAGGCCAGCCCGTAGACGCCCCGGCTCTGTCGCTGCGTGATCAGGTATTGAACCATACCCTGATCCGTCGCAACGAAGACCCGCGTTTTCTCGCCCCTGGCCTACCGTCTAACCGCCAGGCCAGCATGCAGTTTGCTGAGCCGATGCGCTTTACCCTGCGCCGTCGTCAGCTGCCCGACAACCTGCCGGCCGACTGGCAGGTGCGCGATATTGATGCCCGCGAGGTAGAGGTTAGCGTGCCCGCCGGCGTACTAGAGGTATTGCTGCCCGACGCGCAGGTACCCAAGGTACGCGCAGCGGCGCAGTTGCCTAGGGGTTTTGACCCCGCCAGCCTTTATCGCAGCGTGCATCACCCGCGCGGTCTCTCGCTAGCGGTGTTTGGTGCCAGTGATTGCCTGGGCGCCAGCGGTTTCTCCTGGGAAACACTCCGCCAACAGCTGAATCCAGACCATATTGCCGTGTACGCTGGCAACTCCATCGGCCAGTTGGATGACCAAGGCTGGGGCGGCTTGCTCAAAAGCCTGGTGACCGGCCAGCGCGCTACCTCCAAGCAGATGCCGCTAGGCTATGGCCAGATGCCCGCCGACTTTTTGAATGCCTATGTACTCGGCAGCGTCGGCGGGACCGGCGCGGCGCTAGGCGCCTGCGCCAGCTTTCTCTACAACCTGCGCCTGGGTATTGACGACATTCGTGCAGGGCGTCGCCGCGTGGTGATGGTCGGCACGGCAGATGCGCCGATTACGCCGGAAATCATCGAAGGCTTCCGGGCGATGGGCGCCCTGGCTGACGATGCTGGGTTAAAAGCGCTGGACGCGCTTGAGCTACTGACTGACAGCGACTACCAGCGCGCCTGCCGCCCGTTTGCCCGCAACTGTGGCTTTACCATGGCGGAAGCCAGCCAGTTTGTACTACTGATGGACGACTCCCTGGCGCTGGAGGTCGGTGCAGATATTTTGGGCGCGGTACCCGAGGTATTCGTCAACGCCGACGGTTATAAACGTTCGATTTCGGCGCCGGGTATCGGCAACTACATTACCCTCGGTAAAGCGGCTGCACTGGTGCGCGATATGCTCGGTGAAAAAGCCCTCAAAGAGCGCAGCTTTTTGCACGCCCACGGCACCAGTACTCCGAAAAACCGCATTACCGAGTCCCATGTGTTCGATGAGATTGCCCGCGCCAACGGTATCAGCGATTGGCCAGTCGTGGCGATTAAAGCGTTTATCGGCCATTCGCAAGGTTCAGCGGCGGGTGATCAGTTGGCTAGTGCCCTGGGCAGCTTTGCCCACGACCTATTGCCTGGCATTCCTACGCTTGATGCTGTAGCCGACGATGTCTATGCCGAGCGGTTACGGTTTTCGCAAACCACCCAGGCCTTCCGTGCTGATGCCTCTTTTATCAATGCCAAAGGGTTCGGCGGCAATAATGCCACCGGTGTTGTACTTTCGCCTGCGGTGACCGAACGCTTACTTGCCCAGCGCCATGGCGCAGCGGCGATCCGTGCCTGGAAAGCACGTCGTGAGGCAACCCGCGAAGCAGCGGCAAGCTACCTCGCTCAAGCTGACCATGGCCACTACGCGCCACGCTATCAGTTCGGTGAAGCAGTGCTGGAAGGCCCAGAGTTGGATATTTATGCCGACCGGGTTCATATTCCCGGTTACGACCACGCGGTTTCGCTCACCAGTGACAATCCGTTTGGCCGTTTGGACGAGGAGACATCGTGATGAGCAGCGGCAAAATCAATATCGCCGTCTATCCAGGCACTTTCGACCCGATCACCAATGGCCACTTCGACCTCATTGAGCGCGGCGCGCGCATGTTCGACAAAATCGTTATCGCAGTGGCGGCGAGCCCTGGCAAAAGCCCCAATCTCGACCTGGAAACGCGCATGGAGCTGGTCAAAAAGGTCTGTGTGTCGTTACCCAACGTAGAAGTTATCGGCTTTTCCACCTTGCTGACTACGATGATGCATGAGCAGGGAGCGACGATTATTCTGCGTGGCCTGCGCGCGGTCTCCGATTTTGAGTATGAGCTGCAGCTTGCCAACATGAACCGGGCGCAAAACCCAGAGCTGGAAAGCGTGTTTTTAACCCCAGCGGTCGAAAACTCATATATTTCTTCGACCATTGTGCGCGAAATTGCCAAGTTGGGCGGCGATGTTTCTCGCTTGGTGCATCCACAGGTCGCCGAAGCGCTACGTAAGCACTACACTAGCTAGCCAACGCCATTGTTGAGTAAAACACTCGGGTATTAGACAGCCCGAGTGTGAACGTATACGCGAGGTATGCCCATGGCCCTGATGATTACCGACGAGTGCATTAACTGCGACGTCTGCGAGCCCGAATGCCCTAATGATGCTATCTCCCCAGGCGAGGAGATCTATGTCATCGACCCCAACCTATGCACCGAATGCGTAGGTCACTATGACGAGCCTCAGTGTCAGCAGGTTTGTCCGGTGGATTGTATCCCGCTTGACCCAGAGCGCCACGAAAGCCAAGAGCAGTTGATGAAGAAGTACCGCATCATCACGGCCGCTTAAGCCTAATGCGTATCTGGGCCCTCGCTTGGCCAATCATTCTTTCTAATATCACCGTTCCGCTACTTGGGTTGGTCGATACCGCCGTGGTCGGGCATCTGCCCGACTCTCGCTATTTGGCGGGCGTCACCCTGGGTGCGACTCTGTTCAGCTTTCTCTATTGGGGCTTTGGTTTCTTGCGCATGGGCACCACGGGATTAGTCGCACAAGCCATGGGCCGCGAGAGCGACACGGATGTGCGCAACCTGCTGGGGCAGTCGCTGATCATGGCGCTGGTGATTGGCTGCCTGCTGATTGTATTTGCCTCGCCGCTGATTACGTTAGGCTTGTGGCTATTGGATGGTAGTGAAGTAGCCACCGATTTAGCGCGTGAGTACGCCCATATCCGTCTCTGGTCTGCGCCCGCGGTACTTGCCAACTACGCCATTTTGGGCTGGTTTTTAGGCCAGCAAAATTCCCGCGTCACGCTAATGATTTTACTGCTGACCAACAGCGTTAATATCGTGCTGGATTTATGGTTTGTAGTGGGGCTGGGGATGACCAGTAATGGCGTGGCCTGGGCCAGCGTCATCGCCGACTACAGTGCTTTAGCCTTCGGCAGCTACCTGGTGCTGCGCCAATTAGCCAACCTGAACGGCCACTTTTTGCGCGAGCGCCTGCTGGCTCTGGCGGCCTACACCGCGCTGTTTAACGTCAACGCCAACCTCTTTGTGCGCACTCTCGGCCTGCTGTTTGCCATGGCGTTCTTTACCGCCCAGGGCGCCCGCCAGGGCGATACGGTGCTTGCCGCCAACGCTGTACTGCTGCAGTTCATTATGCTCACCAGCTATGCGCTGGATGGGTTTGCCCATGCCGCGGAATCATTGGTCGGACGTGCTTATGGGCGCAAGGATTGGCGTGAGTTTGCAGCCACCGTTCGCGCCGCTGCCGTTTTTTCCTTCTGGACCGCGGGCGCAGCGGCTCTTCTGTTTGCGCTAGGCGGCAACGGCCTTATTGCCCTGCTCACCGGTCTTGAAGAGGTGCGCGAGACCGCAGCGCACTACCTGCCGTGGATGGTTGCGATGCCGCTGATTGCGGTATGGAGCTACCTGCTTGATGGGGTATTTATTGGCACCACCGCCGTGCGTGAAATGCGTAACAGCATCTTTATCGGCCTCGCCGTCTACCTGCCCGCTTGGTGGTTAACCCAGGGGCTGGGCAATCATGGCCTGTGGCTTGCGTTTATGCTCTTTACGCTGGTTCGCTCGGCGGTACTCATTCACTACTATCGTCTTTACTACCACCGCCGCTACCGGTTAAGACACTGACGCTGGCGCTAAAACAACCACGTTGAGCAGCAACTGAGCTAATGTGAAATGAAGCGGGCAGCTTCAACGTGAAAAACAGCGCGCTCCCCCGTATATTAGCCATGCACTTCCTAGGCACTGACTAGCAAGACACTGACTAGGCACTTTCTAATAATGAATAAAGAGAGCATCCCATGCTTAAAATGATCTCAAAACCGGCCGTAAAGCTGGTGGAGCGCTATCTACCCGACCCGTACATTTTCGTTCTGCTGCTGACGTTAATCGCGTCGGTTGCCGCGATCGCTATAGAGCGCCAAACGCCGCTGGCGGTGCTGCGCTTCTGGGGCGATGGCTTCTGGGGTTTACTTACGTTCTCTATGCAGATGCTGCTGGTGTTGGTTACCGGTTTTATGCTGGCTAGCTCCCCGCCGGTAAAACGTATTCTGCAAAAAATCGCTGGTACGGCTAAAACGCCCGGTGGCGCCATCATTCTGGTGACGCTGGTTTCCTTGGCGGCCAGCTGGATTAACTGGGGGTTTGGTCTTGTGGTCGGCGCGCTGTTTGCTAAAGAGCTGGCCCGGCTGATTCGCGTTGACTATCGGCTACTCGTTGCCAGTGCCTACTCGGGTTTTGTGGTGTGGCACGGCGGCCTGGCAGGTTCGATCCCCTTGACCATCGCCACCGAAGGCCATTTTACCGCTGACCAGATTGGCGTCATTAGCACCGGCTCAACGATTTTCGCCTTCTTCAACCTCGCCATTGTGGTCTGCCTGTTTATCGCCATCCCACTGGTGAACCGTATGATGCTGCCGGATGAGAAGGATAGCGTCTACGTCGACCCCGGTGTACTGAACGACGAGCCAGAGCCGGTAGGACGCATTACTCGTCCGGCAGAGCGTCTTGAAAACAGTTTGACCCTTTCCCTACTCGTAGGGGTGCCTGGGGTGCTGTTTCTGCTTGATCACTTTTTGCTGCGCGGCGGTGGCTTGAACCTTAACGTCGTTAACTTCCTGTTTCTGTTCCTGGCTATTGTTCTACATCGCACGCCACGCAACCTTCTCAATAGTTTGAACGAAGCGATCAAAGGCGGCGCGGGTATTGTTATTCAGTTCCCCTTCTACGCTGGCATCATGGCCATCATGGTTCAATCAGGGCTGGCTGAAAGCATGTCTGAGTGGCTGATCTCATTTGCCACCGCCAGCTCACTGCCCTTCTGGTCATTTATCAGCGCCGGGATTGTGAACCTGTTTGTCCCTTCTGGCGGCGGCCAATGGGCCGTACAAGCACCGGTGATGATCCCTGCGGCTCAAGCGTTAGGTGCCGACATTTCACGGGTGGCCATGGCAGTCGCTTGGGGTGATGCCTGGACCAACCTGCTGCAACCCTTCTGGGCGCTACCGGTACTCGCTATTGCCGGGCTGAAGGCAAAAGACATTATGGGCTTCTGCCTGATTCAACTGTTTATTACCGGTATTATCATTTCAGTCGGCCTAATGTGGTTTTAAAAAAGACCTAGTTTTAAAAAACAGCTAATGACTGCCCGCCGCCCAATTTGCCCAGCATCTGGGCGGCGGGAAGCGATAACAGAAGGAACACCGTATGTCCGAGACGGAAACCAGCGCGAGTACCGCTATCAATACTGCCCTGCCTGGGCAGCACGAACTCTCCATGACGGTATTAATGACACCTGACATGGCGAATTTCAGCGGCAAAGTGCATGGTGGCGCTATTCTTAAAAAGCTCGATGAAGTCGCGTTTGCCTGTGCCAGCCGTTATTCAGGTCACTACGTGGTGACACTGTCGGTGGATCAAGTGCTGTTTAAACAACCTATCCATGTGGGGGAACTGGTTACCTTCTTAGCCTGCGTCAATCATGTTGGCCGCTCATCAATGGAAATCGGCATTAAGGTCGTAGCCGAAGATATTCGCAATAAGCTAATCCGCCATACTAATAGCTGCTACCTCACCATGGTCGCGATTGATGCTGAGGGCAAGCCCGCCAGCGTACCGCCACTCACGTTGGCAACACCTCTGCAGAAACTACGCTTTGAAAAAGCAGCGCTGCGCAAAAAGTTACGCAAACAGGCGGAGCGAGAAGAGCTGCTGACCCAACAGCAGCATCAATCCCAGGCCTAGTAACAGATGTTGCAACGTCCCACCATAAGGAGTTCGCATGCCCGCCAGGGAACGCTACCCGCACCTGCCTAAAGCGGTCGAATACGCCCATATCGGTTGGGATTTTTTCATTTTAACGCTCGTGGTGATTAACCTCTCGCTACTGCTGTTTGATTCACTGTTTCTGCTTGGCCCTATCAACCAAGGTATCGCCAGCATCGCGCCTGGCTTTCACGCGTTCTACGATGACACCATTCATAGCCGCTTTATCGCCATCGACTTGGTGTTTGTAAGCTTTTTTATTGCCGATGTACTGCTTGGCTGGTCCATTGCGATTGCCGAACGGCGCTACCACCGCTGGTTTTTTTACCCATTCGTGCACTGGTACGACGTGCTGGGCTGTATTCCCCTGGCAGGCTTCCGCCTGTTGCGTATTCTGCGTGTCGTATCGCTGCTCCATCGTCTGCACCGGCTGGGATTAATTGACGTCACCCGCTGGGATATTTACCTATTTTTTGCCAAGTATTACGACATCTTGCTTGAAGAGCTTTCTGACCGTATCGCCTTAAAACTGCTGGGAAATGTTCAGCACCAGATCCGCGCCAGTGACTCGCTCACCGAACGTGTCATCGACCGAGTGATCATGCCCCGCAAAGCGCAGTTAATTCATGAGATAGCCCAGCGGTTAGAGAGCACGATTGGCAAAGCCTACCAGCATAACCGCCACTCTATCATGGCGGCGATCAGTGACTTAGTAAGCCGTACACTAAGAGAAAGCCCAGAGATTCAGCGCTTTAACCGGCTACCCATGGGGCAGCAGGCCACGAGTGCAATGGAGGCCTCCCTAAGCGGTGTTGCCCAGCGACTAGTCGATGAACTACTGCTTGGTATTCACTCGGATGAGTTTAAGGAATTAGTTGAGCGCACCGCCGACAGCGGCTTTGACACCTGGCTAACGGTTGACGAAGGCAGCAATCGGGTTACCGAACAGATGCTGTATGACATTCTCGAAATGCTTAAGGAGCAGGTCAATCGCCAACGCTGGAAAGACCGCTATGATTAGTCATGGCGCGTTCATTACATAACCACTCAGCACAACCGCCTTGTATGGATACACTTAAATGAACAGCGAATGGTTAATCCTCGGTCCTGCCGCGCTCTATATGATCTCGATGACGCTTACGCCAGGGCCGAACAACGTGATGCTCACCGCCTCAGGCGCCAACTTTGGCTTTAAGCGCACGCTACCGCATATGTGGGGGATTTTAGGCGGCTGCTTTTTGCTGTTTGCTGGCATCGCACTGGGGTTAGGCGTGCTATTTGAGCGCTATCCCGCTGTTCAAACCGCGCTTCGCTGGATAGGCAGCGCCTACTTGCTCTATCTGGCATGGAAAATTGCCAGCGCGCCACCGCCGAATTTGAAGGCACGCGAACATAGCGTACCGTTTACGTTTTGGCAGGCGGCAGCGTTTCAGTTTGCCAACCCTAAAGCATGGGTGATGGGTCTTGCGCTAATGGCGGGCTTTCTACCCGAAAGTGGTCAGCCGGTGTTCAATGCGCTGGTACTTGCTGGCTTTGCTGAGGTGGTAGCACTGCCGTGTATTGCTTTATGGGCGGCCTTTGGCACGGCCATTGGGCAGTGGATCAAAAGCGACGGCGCATGGCGGGCGTTCAACATTACGATGGGGATATTGACCGCCGCCTGCGTCGTGCTGATTTTACGCTAGAGGCGTTAGCCGCAGCGTAAGTCCTCAATAACATCTTGATCATCAAGGTGGATATTCAAACGATCCGGACGGTGATCCATCGTGGCTGCATCACCAGGTCGAAGCACACGCACTTGGCGAGCGCGGCTATCACTTTGCAACTGCGATACCTTCGCTTCATCGAATGGCTCGCCTATCGCGTGTTGAATAGCCTCCAGGTCACAGGCAGTCGCCTGATCATCACTGGAGTCATTCGGCGCTATCGTGGGCGGCGGTGGTGCTGCGTCGACATCGTCGCTGGCTGGGGAAATCGGCATCTGTGAGCTGACGCAAGCGGTCAGCAACATCGTAGAAGCGCTAACTAGGGCGAATTTAGCCAGAGTCATACGGGGCTTCATCCTTGAATCTCCAAATAGCAGATTATGAATAAATAAGTGCTAAACACCACCGGGCCGAGCAAACGCCCGGCCCGGTGGAGAACATCAGCTTACTAGTGCAGCTTAACTGGCCGCATCCTGGACAGCTTGGCCGCCCTCTTCCACATCCTGGCCAGCACCAGAGATGGTGTTACAACCGGTAAGAACACCCGCGGTCATCAACAGCATAAAGCTCATGGCTAATAATTTTTTCATTTTCCGTTCTCCTTAACGAATCATTCAACATCGGGAAACTCCACTGGCAACTCTCATTGCCGCTTGGGAGTTTTTTCAGGGTAACAGCGTTTTCATGATCATGCTCGCTTTCCCTACTTCACTTTGCGACTGCTATGCTAGCAATTATTTAAACTGCTGTCTGGAGTCCATGACTTGAACAATTTCGAGCTAGATGAACGCCTAACGGCTGATACATTTCCTATCGCCGACCTTCCCCTCAGCCGCGTGCTGCTTATGAACGATGCGCGCTATCCTTGGGTTATTCTGGTACCCCGCTATGGCGCTATCAGCGAGGTGTTTGAGCTTTCCCTCGACGATCAGCAGCAGCTGTGGCGGGAAGCCACCCAGCTTGGCGAGGCCATGAAAACAGCACTAGGAGGTGACAAAGTCAACATTGCCGCGCTAGGTAATGTCGTCAACCAACTGCATGTCCATGTCATTTTACGGCGCCACTCGGATGCCACCTGGCCTGCACCGGTATGGGGCAATGGCTCCCCCGAACCCTACGACCTGGATGGCCAAGCGCAGTTACGTCACCAACTTTTAGCGCTTATTGATAGTATTGATGTATAGCCTGGGCGTTACCCCGTCAGAGGATGACTTTGCCGAGTGGGTGGTTCATTCAAAAGCGGCCCACTCGCGGGCTGCGCAACGCCCGCGACGCACAGCGAAATACCCAGCATGACAATCAGCGCACCACCGGCCAAGGCCAGCCAGCCGGTGGCTTTTTGTACACTGCGCTGACTATGTTGTTGCTTGGACAAGCGCCGCTGCGCCCAACCACGGGCGAGGATACTTGCCAGCGCGAGCGCCGAGACGGTAATGCCCGTGCCCAGCGACATCGCCACCACGGATGCCACTCCCACCTCGAACTGGCCCAGCAGGCTGGCAGCCCCCAGCATCAATACCGCCCCACTACAGGGCCGCATGCCAATAGCACCGACCGTTATTATCGCTGTGCGCCAATCTAACGCCTGCTGCGGCTCAATATGATGAGCACCGCCACAACAGTGGCTATGGTCATGATCGTGGCTGTGGCTGTGGGCCTGATAGGCTGCGCGTAATTGCTTGATTGCTCGCCAGCATAGCCACGCGCCTAACGCCGCTACCAACAGAAAACTAGCTTGCTCTACCCAAACAACACTGCCCATGGCTTGCCGGGTTATCCAGCCTAGGCCGTATACCAGCACCACGACCAATATTATGGCAGTCATACCCTGAAGCAAGGAGGCGGCAAACGAGAGCCCTAAGGCGCGCTTAACAGCTCCGCCATGCGTCGCCAAATAGGTCGCCAGTACGGCTTTACCATGCCCCGGCCCAGCGGCATGAAACACGCCATAGGCAAAGCTAACGCTCAGCAGGGTCGCCCACGTGGCCATACTGGGAGTACGGGAGAGTTCGGTAATCGCCAGCGCCAGCGAGCGATGCAGATCACGCTGCCAGCCGAGCAGTTGGTAACTCACACCCTGAAACCCACCTTGCCAAACAATGACGAGCACCACCGCGGCTAACAGAAGGCCCAGCATTAGTCCTAAGTGACGTGTAAAAGGCCGCGTTAAGGCCATCTGTCGCTCCATCGTGTAAAAATTATCAATTAATATTGTTAACAAATAGCGCCTAGCGGCAATCTACTTGGCCGGTCTCGGCAAAGTAGCGCCCCAACCCTGGCTCACCGCTTTCATCTTTATCAAGCAGCGCGGCTTCCATCACCACTTCTGGGTCAGGATCTGCGGGCAGAATAGAGAGCTCACAGGCAAGCTCGCCGTTAAGTATCAGCGCATCATCCCGTGGCTGACCGCCCTCCTCTTCATGGACAACTTCGATGTAGTAAGTGGGGTCAAATACTTGATAGCGAAGCAGAGAATCTGCCAACGGCTGGGGCGTTTCCAGCGGCAGAATAAACATAAAGGTCAACCGACCATCGCGCGCCAGGGCAGTATATTCACTTACCTCGCCCAACGCCTGCGGCTCGTCGTTGATGCGTACTTCGGTTAAATAGTGTTGACCGGAAAGATTATCGCGAATCTCTTTACCAAGCTGATCAAGGCCCTGCTCAAGGCTGGCATTCTGTACCTGCTGCAGCTCTTCAAAAACCACCAGACTGTAAAAAGGGTCCATCCGCCACGTTTGATGCAAGCCACTTACCATGCCCTGGTCATCGGTGATGATCCGCACACTCACGTCGATCCAGCCATGAGGGTGGGCACGCGCATCCGGGCTAACCAGCAAACTACTTCCTGCCAAGACAAACGCCACGGCGATACCCGCCCCCCTCATGGCGCGACTCCCAACTTATGCTGCAAGGCGACAAGCCATGGGTCGAGTAAATAGGGTGGCAACGGCTGGCTACCCCTCAAGGCCGATACGCTTACTCGACTACCGCTGCCCTCTTCACTCACCTGCAGCTGCAGCTGATACCCCGGCCAGCGGGCAAGCGATGCTTCCGCACGCCCCAAGGCAATATCCGCATGGCGCACCACATAGCCTTGCTCAACCATCAAGTCTATTGCTTTGCGAAACGTTTCCTCTGACGGCGTTGTGTAAACTAACTCACGAGGTTCCAAAGGCGCTGTGGTGGCACAGCCAGCCAACCCCGCCAGTAGCGCTATTAATACCCAGTGGCGAAGATTCATAACGGGCTCCCAGCGGCAGGCACGCTCTGCTCGAAAGCGGTTTGAAAGCGCTGACAGAAATCATCATTGCTGGCGCTATAGGATTCGCGTAAATCGCCCATGTGATCAAAGCGGCGAATATCACGGGAGATACGTATATGCGCGTCGTTCACAAAAATCGAGACACGCTCTACCTCCACAGGCTGCTGACCTATTCCGCCACCAAAACCTATCCCACCGCCAAAACCGATGCTGGAACCACCACCAATGCCCAAGCCACCGAACATACGCATGCCACTCCCATAGCCATACGCATTATCGTAAGGGTCATAATAACCGTGCAGTTCACGTTCACGACTGGCGCTAATTAAGCCCAATGTGGTATCGGTAGAGGTCAGAGTAAACCCCCACTCGGTCAGGATATCTACACTGGTTTCAAGCGCCCGCGCATCCGTTGCAGGAAAATAGCACGCAGCAGCAGGCGCTGGTTCGGCTTGAGGCAGGCTACTTGGAGTCACTTGGCAGCCAGCAAGCGCTAGCAGGCAGGTTAAGCTTATGGGTATCGACTTCATGTTAGATCCTCTAACGGACGAGGCCGCTGGTTTGGCGCAGGCTAGCGCGCTGATCTCGCCAACGGGGGCATACTTAACTGACACTGTAGTGAAGACACTGTATTAAAGACATCGTATTGAAGACACCGTTTTGCGGAGATCGTGCTAATGAATGTTTTGCTTTGCCCCGACAGCTTTAAAGATGCGCTGAGCGCCCAAGACGCCGCCGCCGCCATGGCTCGGGGCGTCAAGCGCGCCATACCAAGTGCCCAAGTGCAGGCTTGCCCATTGGCTGACGGTGGCGAAGGAAGCCTAGATGCACTGATCGCAGCGACAGGTGCCGAGCGCCGCCAGTTGGATGTTCACGACGCCCTGGGGCGCCCGAGAGAAGCCACCTGGGGCTGGCTTAGCGACCAGCGTACCGCGTTTATTGAGCTGGCAGAAGCCAGCGGTTTACAGCACCTTACCGCCGACGAGCGCAACGCGCTGCATACCTCTACTTTCGGGGTGGGTGAACTGCTGCTGGCAGCGTTGGATCAAGGCGCTGAAAAAGCGCTACTGCTACTCGGAGGCAGCGCTACCAATGACGGCGGTGCCGGTATGCTGCAGGCCTTGGGTGCTCGCTTTTTGGATCAAAACGACGAACCGTTACCTCCTGGCGGTGCGGCGCTTAGCCAACTGGCCCGTTTAACACTGGATGGGCTAGACCCGCGGTTGGCTGGGCTCGCCCTTGAGGCGGCCGTGGATGTTGATAACCCGTTACTGGGCGTGCGCGGTTCTACCGCAGTATTTGGTCCTCAGAAAGGCGCCTCACCTGAGGAAGTCGAACAGCTAGACCGCGCGCTGGGGCACTTTGCTGATATTAGCGCTCAGGTACTCGGCGACGACTACCGAACGCTGCCGGGCGCCGGGGCGGCAGGCGGCATGGGGTTTGCGGCCAAGGCCTTTTTAAACGCCACGCTAAAACCCGGTATCGAAATGATTATGCAGCAGGCTGACATGGCAACGCTCTTGGCCAACGCGGATCTAGTGATTACCGGTGAAGGCCGCCTGGATGGCCAGAGCCTGGCGGGTAAAACGCCCATCGGCGTTTCCCGTGCCGCCAAGCGCCTTAACAAACCCGTTATCGTGTTAGCAGGCAGCCTAGGCGATGGCTGGCAAGCCTGTTTTGATGAAGGTGTCACGGCCGCCTTCGCGTTAGCCGACGGCCCCATGACGTTAGCTGATGCACTACCGCGCACCGCCGAGCTACTCGAAGCGCGCTGTGAAAATCTGCTGCGACTGTGGGCGCATAAACGTTGAGGTATATAAGCGTTGAAAAGCATGCAGGCCTTGAAAAGAGCTCTTAGCGCCAGCATTTAAACAGTAGTCAAAGGGTAACGGCAGGCATCTAATGTCTTAGCACTATGGCAGCGATGCAAAAAACCTGTTTTGCACTGCACCAAAGACGCCCTATTCTGAACAGATATTCTCAAGATTTGTGCTGAAAACGCATTAACCGCCGCACGTTGCGGCATAAAGAGGGAGCAGGATATGACTGACACTAATAGCATTGGCCTACACGAAGGTAGCGCTAGTCAACTCGCCGAAAAGCTCAACCACCTGCTAGCCAACTACCAAATTTTCTACATGAACGTGCGCGGCTACCACTGGAACGTTCGCGGTAGCGACTTTTTTGAGCTGCACGCCAAGTTTGAAGAGTTCTACACCGACCTGCTGACCAAAGTGGACGAAGTGGCCGAGCGTATTCTAACCCTGGGGCACAAACCGGTACACGCTTACAGCGATTACGTCACGCTATCGCGCATCCAGGAAGATAAAGACGTTCATGACGGCACCACCTGCGTTAAAGGCGTGTTAAAAGGCTATCAAACGATCATTGAGCTACAGCGCGAACTGCTGGCGCTCGCCTCTGACGCTGATGATGAAGGCACCGCGGCACAAGCCGGTGACTACATCCGCGAGCAGGAAAAAACCATCTGGATGCTCAACGCCTACTTGAGCAAATAAGGGTTAAGCAGACTAGCGCGTTCGCTTAGCGTAAAAACGGCACCCACTTGTGGGTGCCGTTTTTTTATGCGCGGCCATTCACACGACGAGGACTAGCGCTGATCGGCAAGATCCTCGATCAACGCCCTCAGCATCGCCCAAAACTCTTCAACCGATTCAAGCTCCACCCGCTCATCCGGCGAGTGAGCACCGCAAATTAGCGGGCCAAACGAGATCATATCCAAATGCGGATACTTGCTACCCAGAATACCGCACTCCAGCCCGGCATGAACCACCTTCACTTCAGGCTCACGGCCCAGCAGCGCCGCGTGGCGCGCTTTAAAGGTCGCCAATAACTTGCCATTGGGATTGGGCGCCCAACCTGGGTAGCTGTTTTCCACTTTTACCCGCGCGCCAATCAAGCCAAACAGCGCTTGAAAGCGATCCGCCATTGCGACCACGGCACTGTCGTGCAGCGAGCGAACCAATGCGCAGAGATGCAGCCGCCCATTTTCCAGGCTTAATACGCCCAAGTTATTGGATGTTTCCACCACGCCCGGCACATCGGCACTCATCCGCTCGACCCCACATGGGGCCGCGTGAAGCGCGGCCAGCAGCATGACGCTTGCATCCAGCGTTAGCGGTTCTGCTTCGGGCACCTCAGCCAATCGTTGGGCGCTGATTTTAAGGCCGCTATCACCACTGCCCAGCTCTCTTAAAAGAATGGTTTCCAGCCCGGCGATGGCCACCAGCGCGGCGTCTACTTCATCGGAAGGCAGCGCCACCTGGGCAAAGGCTTCACGGGGGATTGCATTACGCAACGTGCCGCCGTGGTAGCTGATCAAGCGTGCATCAAAGGCTTCTAACGTCCTCAGCACCCTAACCAGTAGCCGGTTAGCGTTGCCCAGCGGCTTGTGGATATCGATACCCGAATGACCGCCTTTCAGGCCAGTCAAGGCAATCTCAATGACCTGTTCATGGTCGCCAGCAGCGGCGCTCGGCAGCTGGGCATCGACTTCTACATCAGCCCCGCCTGCACAGCCAATATAGACCTGCCCCCGGTCTTCGCTGTCCAGGTTGAGCAGCAACGAGCCTTCCAGCCAGTTCTCAGCCAGGTTCAGCGCG
This sequence comes from Vreelandella indica, assembly GCF_037070225.1. Classification (NCBI taxonomy): domain Bacteria; kingdom Pseudomonadati; phylum Pseudomonadota; class Gammaproteobacteria; order Oceanospirillales; family Halomonadaceae; genus Vreelandella; species Vreelandella indica. Next base: position 57,333 of record NZ_JBANSO010000008.1, on the reverse strand, counting down.
CCGCCCATGGAGGTCTCTTCTTCCAGGGTAAACAGCGCTTCCAGCGGCCCATGACGGAGATCGGGATCTTCCAATACGGCGAGAATTGCCGCCACGCCCAACCCGTTATCAGCGCCTAAGGTGGTGCCTTCGGCGTGCAGCCACCCGTCGGCGACATAGGTGCTGATCGGGTCGCGAGTAAAATCGTGCGCGTGGTCGCTATTGGCCTGGGCCACCATGTCCAGGTGGCCCTGAAGCACCACGCCGGGTGCCTGTTCACAGCCGGGGGAAGCCGGTTTACGTAGTCGTAAATTGCCAAAAGCATCGCGGTCGTGCGTTAAGCCTTGGGCATCGCCCCACGCTTCGAGGATGGCGACAAGCGCCGCTTCATGCCCAGAGGGGCGCGGCGTATTACAAAGGGTTCGAAAGTGGCGCCAAACTAAGGAAGGCTCCAGCGCTTCAAGATGTTCGTTCATTAAAGACTCTTCGTTATCGGCAATCGGCCTACTTTACCTCAATGAGGTTATTCACGGCGAGGCGCAGGGCCTTCAACGCGTCATTGTGTGCCGTCGCCAGGGGTATATTTTGAAACGCCCACGCCGCCACTTGTCGATGTGACTGCTGTTGCGCTTCAGTTAAGGGGCAGTGGCTGGCTTGCCGGGCCAAGGCTTGCAAGGCCGGGCGAGCAAGAACAGGATCTCGATGAGCTGTCGCCACATCTTCAATATCCTGCCAATCGCGCGCATTAAGCGAAATGCTCGGCATCTGACCGAGCAACAGCACGACAACCGAAGCAGGCAACGCCTTCAACTCAAACGCCAACAGGCCCGCTAATGCCGCCTGAAAGCGCTCATTCAGGTCGGCAAGCACCGCTTCACCCTGTGCGTTTAACGCTTTCGCCACCATCACCGCAAACTCACCGGTGGAGGCTTCACGGGTAATGCCTAAACGCACCGGCGTAAACCCCTGCGCCAACCAAAACCGTAACAGCGACGCCTCCGCACCAAAGGTGGCGCCATACAGCGCGACACCCTGCTGCTTGGCGGCGGCCATATCATCATGCAGTAGCGCTTTCCCCAAGCCTTCGCGGCGACGCTCAGGGTGCGTCGCGATCCTCACCACCCGCCGCCAGCGGGCGGTCAACGCCTCACGGCTACCGGCGTGAGTGGCCAGCGACTGCGCCAACAAATGTCCCTGGGGCCGACGTTCACCGCGGGCGACTTGATGGGCAAGGGTGGCCTCAAAACCGCCCTCCTCCCGTGTCACCAAAACCGCCTGAGGCTCGCTCGCCTGCTCGATCACGCGCAATGCCGTACCGGGGCCGTCAAGCAATTGGCGCAGGTCGTTGGGGGAAGTACGGTAGTGCGACTGCACCAGCAGTCCAAACAGCTTTTCCAATGCCGCGTCTTGCTCGGCAAGCCAGGCACGATCAACCACTTTTGTAGCTACGTCGCTGTCATTCGGTTGAGCCATGGGCAGCGCTGCTTTTAACAGCAGCAGTTGATTGACCAGCGCTTCCAGCGGGTCGCCACCTTGCCAGCGAATGGGCGACTCAAGCGCCAGCGCTTTCCACTGGGGCGTCAGCCGGTCAAGGGTGTCGCGAAAGCGCAGCGCGAATCCGCGACCGGAGCCCTCATAGCCATGCACCGTCGTGGCAAAGGCAATGCGCGGAAAAGCCACCAGCCACTGCCCCAGAAGCGTAGCGGGAATTGCCGCCGCCTCATCCACCAATAAATAACTGCCATCGCCACCCTGCAGCTGCGCATTGACCTGTTCGGTCAAGTCGTCCGGGGATAAAAAAATCAGCTCGCGGCCCTCGGCCAGCACAAAGTGACCTTGGGCGACCCGACGGCCTGCCGGGCAGAGCGCAGCCAGCCGTTCAAAAACGCTCTCCACCGCACTTAGGTGCGGCGCGGTCAGCACGATGCGCTGGGCTTTGTCCATTAGCAGCCGGGCGCAAGCGATACCCAAGGCGGCGCTTTTGCCGCGCCCACGGTCGGCAGTTATTACCAGCGGGCGACGCCGCTTTAGGCCCACCAATTGCTTTACGGCGACTGCTTGATCTAAGGTCAGGCAGTCGCTATCACCAGCGCGGGGATCACCTGCTCCACGCGAAGCTAATTGAGGCAATTGAGGCAGCTGCAACGCCTGACCAGCACGCCAGCGCACTACCTGAGTTGAGGCCTGCAGTTGACGCGCCAAGCGCGTTAGGTAATGGCAGCTCAGTTGCGACCAGTGCCAGGGGTGATCAGCAAAACGCGCGTAGTCCGGGTCAGGTGCTTCACCCCACGGCTGGGGTGTGAGCAATATCAGTAAACCACCCGCCGTGATCGTTCCCGCCAGCGCCCCCAACGCTTCAGGGTCAAACCCTGCGCTGTGTGTATCGATCACGACCAGTTGATGCTCAGCCCCCAGTCGTGCCCGTGCCTTGCGCGGTGAGAGAATAGGCGCGGAAAACTGCAATGCGGTGTTCTCATTGGTCACCCACAGAGGCGCCTGCCAGGAGAAGGCCTGCCATACGTCCTGGGCGATTGAGCGACACAGTGCTGCCTCACCGCTTAACCACACCAACTGGCGCCAGCCGCGGCGGTTGAGACGCTGTGCATGATGAACTAACGCTGCCACCCTTCGCGGTGGGTGTTGGCTTTTTGACAGCTGATTATTCAGCAAATAATTGCCTACTCCGGCGCGCCTGTTTCCCATCACGTTACCCTATAAAGTGTGCCGCTGAGCCTCTTATGGTGAGCCTTCTGCTTACAACTTTGGTTGAACAATTTAACTACTTTCAACGTTTCTGTACTACTTTACGACTCATCTCAACATTCAAAAACCCTATAACTGTCTGTTTTATTTACATATATAAAATTTACTTAATAAACTATGGAAGAGCTTTCTTACATTACTGATATTGCGCTGCAGCGGGGTTGGTGTGCTAGTTTAGCTCTGTAGCGCTTAAATTCCCTTGTTTACGTAAACGTAACCCTGTAGCACTGCACTTTCCTGACTTCAGGTAACCAACACTAATAACGCCACAAGCCAAACCAGGAAATACATCATGAAAAAAATGACCAAATTCGCCCTCACCGGCCTGGCTGCCGGTATTGCTTTCGCTACGTTAACAACCACCGCACAAGCACAAGAAGAGTGGACAATGACCACTACCTGGCCGGAAAACCTTGATCTAATCAAGATTGACCAGCACTGGGTGGAACTGGTCAATAAACTGGCGGGCGAAGAGCTACAGATCAATTTCCGCGCAGGCGGCACACTAATGCCTGGCACCGAAGTATTTGACGCCACAGAAACGGGCAGCATCGAAGCCGCAGGCGACTGGCCGGGCTACTGGGCAGGCTTAAACCCCGCCTTCTCGCCACTGGCCACCACTACCAGCCTGTTTAATGGCGTTGACTACCTTAACTGGATTCAGCAGTGGGGCGGCCGTGAGCTGTATGAAGAGATCTATGGCCAGTTCAACATGGTGTATCTCCCCTACGGCATTACCAACAATGAGTCCGGCTTTATGGGCCGCACCCCGATTGAAAGCATTGCCGATTTAGAAGGCAAGCGTCTGCGCCTTTCGGGTCGTGATCAGGGCCGCGTACTCGAAGAGCTAGGCGGCTCACAGGTCACTCTGGCAGGTGGTGAAGTCTACCAAGCCATTGAACGCGGCGTTATCGATGCGGGTGAGTTTTCGACCCCTGGTGTTGATTTTAACGCCGGTTTTTCCGAAGTGGCTGACTACTGGGCAACCCCGGGCTGGCACCAGTCGGCCAGCGTATTTGGCGTAATGATCAATAAAGATGCGTGGGACGCGCTCTCAGAAGAGACCCAAGAAACCCTGCGTATTGCGGCGGACGCCACCATGGCATGGTCGCTAGCCTGGTCTGAACGTCAGTCCACCGAAGCCACGCAGAAGTTTATTGACGCCGGTGTCACGATCAATCAGTTCTCTGAAGAGGACTTGGCGCGCATTCAGGAAGTCACCAATGACGTCATTCTGCGCGGTGCTTGCGAAGACCCTGACCACGCCAAGGTTTACCAATCCATGATTGCCTACCTTGAGCACTACGCGACGTGGCGCGATGTTTCCGCGCCTTACAATATGAGCCGCGTGATGGACAATCTGCCCTCACTGGAAGAGATCGAAGCCTGCCTGTAAGGCGCTTCTGTGCCGCCTCGGTTTTTACCGGGGCGGTTTTTTTGTGCTGACCGCGGAGATCTTCCATGAATGCGATTGCCAAGGCGATCGATGCTATCAATGAAGCTTTTGGGCGCGTCATCGCGCCATTGATTGCCATCATTACCCTGATTGTTCTTTACGATATTGCGTCACGCTTTCTGTTTGGGCGCCCTAGCGACTGGGCTTTTGACGTGACCAAGATGCTGTTTGGCGCCCATTTCATGCTGATGGCGGCTTACGGACTCCGCCACCATGCCCACGTGGAAGTCGACGTATTGAAACGGCTGCTATCGCGTAGAAAGCAAGCCGTGCTTGAAGTGCTCGGTTATCTAATTTTCTTTGTGCCGTTTATCTGGATGCTGATCACCCTGGGCTGGAGCTTTTTTGAACGCGCGTGGAGCCGCGGTGAAACCACTTATGGCATGGTCTCAATCCCGGTCTACCCGATTAAAGGCGTGATTGTGGTCGCCGCTATCCTGATTCTGCTACAGGCAATTGCCATTGTACTGCGTGCCATCATGCAGCTTCGCGAGGAGACATCAGCATGAACCTAAGTCCTGAAATGCTCACGCTGGTGATGTTTGGCGGCCTGATGGTGGGCCTGTTTATGGGCCATCCGCTGGCATTTGTGCTGGGTGGTGTCGCGGTTATTGGCGCCTTTCTAGGCCCTGGGGAGCGTATCCTCGGCACCCTGATTAACAATATTTTCGGTAACGCCATGGACAACTATGTCCTGGTGGCGATACCGCTGTTCATTTTGATGGCAAGGTTCCTGAACGACTCCGGCGTCACCGAGAAGATGTTTGATGCCATGCGGCTGTTGCTGGCTAACTTGCGCGGTGGCCTGGCACTTACCGTGGTTATCGTTTCGGTGCTGCTCGCCGCCACCACCGGCATTGTCGGCGCCTCGATTGCCGTCATGGGCATGATCGCCCTGGTGCCGATGCTCAAGTATGGCTACAACAAGGAGCTGAGCGCGGGCGTCATTATGGCCAGCGGCTGCCTGGGCATTCTGATTCCGCCCAGTATCATGCTGATCCTGATGGCTAGCTATTCGCCGGTATCGGTGGGTGCGCTGTTCGCGGGTGCGTTGATTCCCGGCCTGCTGCTCGGTGTCATGTATGCGCTCTACGTATTGATCATTTGCTATCTCAAACCCCACTACGGCCCCAAGGTGCCAGCGGAAGAGCGCGCCGAAGTCAGTACCAAACAGCTGCTGATCATGCTGGCCAAGTATGTGGTTCCCCCCATGTCGTTGATTCTGGGCGTGCTGGGTGCACTGTTTACCGGTATCGCCACGGCGACCGAGGCCTCGGCCATCGGCGTGTTTATCGCGTTCATTCTGTTTTTGATTTTTGGTGATCGCAAAATAAGCACCTGCTTCTGGACGATGATAGAAGCCGGCAAAACCACCACCATGGTCATGCTGGTATTAGTCGGCGCCACCGCCTTTACCGGCGTGTTCTCCCGCGGCGGCGGCATGACCGTGATCAGCGAGCTGGTGCTGGCGATGCCTGGTGGCACGGTGGGCGCGCTGATCCTAATGCTGTTCTTGGTGTTCGTGCTGGGTATGTTCCTGGACTGGACCGGCATCGTACTGCTGAGCTTTCCGATCATGCTGCCCATCGTCGAAACCATGGGCGTCGATATGCTCTGGTTCGTAGTGATGGTAGCAGTAATATTACAGACCTCGTTCCTCACCCCGCCCTTTGGCTATGCACTGTTCTACCTGAAAGGCGTGGCGCCACCGGGGGTAGAAATCGTCGATCTGTACAAAGCGGTCGTGCCCTTCGTGGCGTTGATTGTACTGGCGTGTACGTTGATGGCGTTCTTCCCCTGGTTAATTACCGGGCTGCCTAGAATGATGTTAGGTGGTTACTAAGCCGTCCTACATTAAAGTGTAACGTTCAACCATTATGAGCCCGCTTCGGCGGGCTTATTTTTGCATTGGCGACTGACCTGCAAAGCTGCAGTAGAACAGCGCCAATGCTACTATTCACGCCCGCCAGTGATTCGCATTAGATGTTTGCTGCGCTACTTTCCGGCTTTCCACTACTGCTTTCCGTCAATGCAAGGAGTGTTCGCTTGTTCAGATCCAGCTATCGCGGGCTATCCGCCGCCACCTCTTCGCTTCGCCGTCGTGCTAGCCCCTGGTCGATAGCCTTGATCGCGGTGGCGTTCGTGGTTGCCTTGCCAGTGCTGGTGGTGTTTGCCCATATCGCGATGCCTACCGATGGCGTATGGCAGCACCTGGCTAGCACGGTGCTGGGTCGCTACCTGAACAATACGTTCTGGCTGGTGGTGATCGTGGGCCTCGGCACGTTGGTTATCGGCACCGGCACCGCCTGGCTGGTGGTGATGTGTCGCTTTCCCGGCAAACGGTTGTTCGAGTGGGGGCTGCTGCTGCCCCTGGCGGTGCCTACCTATGTCATCGCTTATGCCTACACCGACTTCCTCCAATTCGCTGGCCCGCTCCAGAGCCTGCTACGCGAGACGTTTGGCTGGGAGTATGGCGACTATTACTTTCCTAATGTGCGCTCGCTGGGCGGCGCGGCAACGGTCATTACCCTGGTGCTTTACCCCTACGTCTACCTGCTGGCTCGCGCCTCATTCCTGGAGCAGTCGGTATGTGTACTGGATGTGGGCCGCACGCTTGGCCGCGGCCCTTGGAGGCTGTTTGCCAGCGTCGCCGTACCGCTTGCACGCCCGGCGCTGGTGGGCGGCGTATCGCTGGTATTGATGGAGACGCTTAACGAGTTTGGCGCTGTGCAGTTCTTTGGCGTCGATACCTTTACGACCGGCATTTACCGCACTTGGTTCGGCATGGGCGAACAAGTCGCGGCGGCGCAGTTGGCAGCATGCCTGCTTACCTTCGTGATTGTTTTAGTGCTGCTGGAGCGCTGGTCACGGGGCAAGCGCCGCTATTTCCATACCACCAACCGCTATCAGCAACTGCCTGAGTATGCGCTGCACGGCTGGCGCGCCGTGGCGGCGACGCTTGCGTGCCTGCTACCGGTGCTGGTGGGCTTCTTACTGCCCAGCGGCATTCTACTTAATCTAGCGCTGCAGGGGGGCGATTCGCTGTGGGGCTCGCGCTTTATCGGCTACGCCTGGAACAGCCTGGGATTGGCAACCGTCGCTGCGCTAATCGCCGTGGGCCTGGCAGTCGTACTGAGCTATGGCGTGCGCATGCACGATACGACGTTTGCTCGGGTGGCTGCCAGAGTCGCCTCCATGGGCTACGCGATTCCCGGCTCGGTTGTCGCAGTGGGTATTCTGATTCCGTTTACCTGGTTGGATAATGCACTGAATACCTGGCTGAATAATCACTACGGCTACATTATCGGCCTGGTGTTCAGTGGCTCGGCGTTTATTCTGCTGTACGCCTATGTGGTGCGCTTTTTGGCTGTCTCGTTCAATGCGGTTGAAGCCAGCTTGGGCAAGGTAACGCCGAGCATGGATGCCGCCTCACGCACCCTAGGCCAGACGGCAGGTGGCACGCTGCGCCATATTCATACGCCGATGATGCGTAGCAGCCTGCTGGCGGCGGGAATTCTGGTCTTTGTCGACGTGATGAAGGAGCTGCCAGCCACGATCATTCTGCGCCCCTTTAACTTCGACACGCTGGCGGTTCGGGCGCACAATTTGGCCTCCGACGAGCGGCTGGCCGAGGCATCGACATCGTCACTGGCGATTGTGGTTGTCGGCATCCTGCCGGTGATTCTGCTTAGCATGGCCATGCGACGTTCGCGCCCCGGCGCTAACTCCTGACGAAACCCTAGGTAGAGAGCGGAAAAACAAACACCTGGGAAAGATCGAGGTGAATATCCACCGGCTGCCCCTCCGCGGGTAGAAATACCCCAGGTACACGGGCGTGCAGGTGGGCTTCAAGGCCATTCTCGCCATGGGCACACAGGTGCAATAGGCTAGTGCGCCCCAGCAGCTTCGCCATGACCACATGGCTATGGCGATGAGCATCCGCCGGCAGGTCGCGCTCTACAATACGCAGTGCCTCGGGGCGAATCATTACCTGAGCATCACTGCCTTCAGCTAGCCCCACCGCAGGCACCCGCCCTACCGGTGTGCTCACCATGCCGTTGTGTACCTTGCCCTGCAGCTCATTCACATCGCCGAAAAAGGTCACCACAAAGGGGTCTTGCGGCGCGCAGTAAAGCTCTCGCGGTGTTCCTGTCTGCACGATTCGCCCATCGCGCATCAGCGCGATGCGGTCTGCCATGAACATGGCCTCTTCAGGGTCATGGGTCACCAGCAGCGTCGCCGCCCCGACCTTTTTCAATACGTGCAGCGTATCGTCGCGGATACGGTCGCGCAGGCGCGCGTCCAGGCTTGAGAAGGGTTCATCCAACAGCATCAGACGCGGTGACGGCGCCAGCGCACGCGCCAGGGCTACCCGCTGCTGCTGCCCGCCCGAGAGCATGTGGGGGTAGACATCGACATACCCAGCCATGCCCAGCTGTTCAAGCAGTTGCTTGGCCCGCTCGCGGCGCTGAGCGGAGGCCAAGTGCTTAAGCCCAAAGGTAACGTTTTCCAGCACGGTGAGATGGGGGAACAGCGCCGAGTCTTGAAACGCTAGCCCTACATTGCGCTTTTCCGGCGGCATGTGGCGCTGGCCCGGCGCAGCAATCGTCATATCTTCCAGCGCTACGCTGCCCTCTTGCAGTACTTCCAGCCCCGCTGCAATGCGCAGCAGCGTGGTCTTGCCGCACCCGGAGGGGCCCAGCAGGCAAACCACTTCACCCGGTGCAACGCTTAAATCCACCCCTTTGACAACCGCATGGCCGTCATAGGCATGGCACACATTGTGAAGGGACAACGCCGTTGTACTGGGCGCCATCGGGGCGACCTTGAGGGTTGCTGTCATATATCACCACAGTTAATTAACACGATTCAGGTACGCAAACCGCGCTTGTCAAAACCTAAACGCGGATTTAATACGTTTGAAAGTTGTTTGCATTCTATTTTTTATTCACTGGTTATGCACGTAACACCTTTTACGTAGATGCTAAGCCTTGACGTCAGGCAGTCAAAACGCTTCAATAACGATGTTAATAATGCAACTTATTATCATTCAATAAATAAGGATGTGCTTGATGAAAACTGTACGCTTTGTTGCTCCAATGGCAGCGATGATGGTGGGCGCTACGTTTGCTGGTCAGGTCGCTGCAGATGAACTCAACCTCTACTCCGCGCGCCACTATGACTCTGACGAACGTCTCTACGATGCGTTCACCGAAGAGACCGGCATCGAAGTCAACATCCTGGAAGGCGACTCCGACCAGTTGATCGAGCGCATTCAGCGCGAAGGCGTGGCAAGCCCCGCAGATGTGATGCTTACCGTCGATGCAGGCCGTCTGTGGCGCGCGGAAGACGAAGGCATCTTCCAGAGCGTCGAGTCCGATGTGCTTAATGAGCGCCTGCCCGAAGCCATGCGCCACCCTGACGGCCTGTGGTTTGGCTTTAGCCAGCGCGCCCGGGCGATTTATTACAACCGCGAAAACTTCGACCCTAGCCAGATTACCAGCTACGAAGATCTTGCCGACCCGCAGTTTGAAGGCAAGGTGTGCATCCGCTCGTCCAATAACATTTACAACCAGTCACTGCTGGCGGCCATGATTGAGCACCACGGCGCAGAGGGTGCTGAAGAGTGGGCCCAGGGCGTGGTGAATAATATGGCGCGCGACCCGGAAGGTGGTGATACCGACCAAATTCTGGGTGTGGCCAGCGGCGAGTGCGATATCGCGGTCGCGAACCACTACTACTATGTGCGCCTGCTGAAATCTGACGACGATGCCGAGCGCGAAGCCGCCCGCAAAGTGGGGATCATCTTTCCCAACCAGGATGACCGCGGCACCCACGTGAACGTAGGCGGCGCCGGGGTTGTGGAAGGCGCGCCTAACCGCGAAAACGCCGTCCGCTTCCTTGAGTACCTGGCCTCAGACACCGCTCAAGAGATCTTTGCTTCCGGCAACAATGAGTTCCCGGTGGTTGAAGGCGTGAAGAAAGACCCGGTGCTGGAATCCTGGGGCAACTTCAAAACGGACGACGTTAACATCAGCGTACTGGGTACCAATAACCCTGAAGCTATCCGCATCTTTGATCGCGTCGGCTGGCGTTAAGCCTAACCAGCCCGATTAGCCCAACCCCGTAGCCACTGGCTGCGGGGTTTTTGTTTATGGCAATAGTTACACTGGGGCGTTAGTGGGCTTCATCCCAGTTGGCACCGCTCTCCGCTTCGACAATCAGCGGCACTTTTAGCGCAGCTGCGCCCTGCATGCGTGTTTGCACCTGCTTGATAAACGCCTCGACCTGCTTCTCCGCCACTTCAAACACCAGTTCATCGTGCACCTGCATCACCATCAGTGCGTCGAACTCGCCCTCTTCCAGCCACGCATCCACGTTGATCATCGCCTGCTTAATGATATCGGCAGCCGTGCCCTGCATCGGCGCGTTGATCGCGGTGCGCTCGGCGCCTTGGCGACGGTTGCGGTTCTGTGACTGAATCTCTGGCAGGTAAAGCCGCCGACCTAGCACGGTTTCAACAAAGCCATCTTCCGCTGCCTGGGAGCGGATGCGCTCCATGTAGCGCGCCACGCCAGGGTAGCGGTCGAAATAGCGATCGATGTAGGTCTGGGCCTGATTACGTTCGATACGCAGTTGGCGCGCCAGCCCCCAGGCGCTCATGCCGTAAATCAAGCCAAAGTTGATCGCCTTGGCGCTGCGTCGCTGGTCGCCGGAGACTTTTTCAAGGGAGGTACCGAAGACTTCCGCCGCGGTTGCGGTATGGATATCGCGTCCTTCGGCAAACGCCTCCAGCAGGCCTTTATCTTCGGAAAGATGGGCCATGATGCGCAGCTCGATCTGCGAGTAATCGGCGGCGACAATCCGATAGCCAGGGCGGGCAATAAATGCCTGACGAATTTTGCGCCCCTCTTCGGTACGAATAGGGATGTTTTGCAGGTTCGGGTCTGATGACGACAGCCGCCCGGTGGCGGTAACCGCCTGGTGGTAGCTGGTGTGCACCCGGCCTGTGGCTTTATTGAGCAGCCGCGGCAGTTTATCGGTGTAGGTGGATTTAAGCTTGGCAAGGCCACGGTGCTGCATGATGACCTTGGGCAGCGGGTAATCCAGCGCCAGCTCTTCCAGCACCCCTTCAGCGGTGGAGGGCGCGCCTTTAGGCGTTTTCTTGAGTACCGGAATCTTCTGCTCTTCAAACAGAATCTCCCCCAACTGCTTGGGCGAGCCCAGGTTGAATTCACGCCCGGCGAGTTCAAAGGCCTCGCGCTCCAGTTCGCGAATACGCTGATCCAGCTGCTGGCTCTGTTCGTGAAGTCGCTCGGCGTCCACGGCCACACCGTTACGCTCAATGCGCGAGAGCACCTTGATCAACGGCAGCTCGATATGATCCAGCACTTCCGCCAAGCGCCCTTCGTTTTCGACCTGGGGGCGCAGCGTTTGTTGCAGTCGTAGGGTGATATCGACATCTTCGCAGGCGTAAGGCACGGCTTGTTCCAGGGCAATCTGATTAAACGTCAGCTGCTTGGCGCCCTTGCCGGCGATGTCTTCAAAGGAGATGGTCTTTTCGCCCAGATACTTCAGCGCTAGCGAATCCATATCGTGGCGCGTGGCGGTGGAGTTGAGCACATAGGAGGCCAGCATGGTGTCGGCAAACGGGCCGACGACAGCAATGTCATAGTTCGCCAGCACCGAAATATCGTATTTGAGGTTTTGACCGATCTTGGTTTTGGTTGGGTCTTCCAACAGTGGTTTTAGCGCGGCCAGCACCGCTTTGCGGTCAAGCTGCTGGGGGGCATCCAGGTAATCGTGGGCAACCGGAATATAGGCAGCCTCCCCCGCTTCCAGCGACACGCCGATGCCGACAATTTCCGCATCCATGTAGTTGAGGCTGGTGGTTTCAAGATCGAAGCAGAAGCGCTCGGCACCATGTAGCCGTTCCAGCCAGCGCTCAAATTCCGCTTGTTCGAGAATGACGTGATCTACACGAGCAGCCCCTTTAGCAACAGCGCTCGAACCCTCGGCATCGCTCTCTGTCGCTTCAGCGCTGGCGGGCGCAGGCTCGCCGCCTTTAACGTCATCGACGCCTTCGTCTTTGCCTTCCAGCAGTTCACCCAACCACTGACGGAATTCCATCTCTTTATACAGCGTTACTAGCGCTTCGCGGTCGGGATGAGCAATATCCAGGTCATCCAGGCCCACCGGCAGATCGCAGTCGACCTTAATGGTCGCCAGCTGATAGGAGAGAAACGCCTGATCGCGATGCTCTTCAAGCTTCTTGGGCAGGGTTTTCGCCCCGCGGAAGGTGAGCGTTTTTACCCGCTCTAAATCGCTATAAATAGTATCCAGCCCGCCGCCCATCCCTTGCAGCAGACCAATAGCGGTCTTTTCACCCACGCCGGGTACGCCGGGAATGTTATCGACCTTGTCGCCCATCAAGGCGAGAAAATCGATAATCAGCGCAGGCGGCAGGCCGAACTTTTCCTCCACGCCCGCTTCGTCCAGGGTTTCATCCTTCATGGTGTTGACCAGCGTGATGTGGGCATTGACCAGTTGCGCCATGTCCTTGTCGCCGGTAGAGATCACCGCATCGCGCCCTGCCTGGGTCGCGTGGTGCGCCAGGGTGCCAATCACATCGTCTGCCTCGACGCCTTCAACGCATAGCAGCGGTAGGCCCAGCGCCTTTACACAGGCGTGCAGCGGCGCGATCTGGCTGCGCAGGTCATCCGGCATGGGCGGGCGATGCGCTTTGTAGTCGCTGTACATGTCATCGCGGAAGGTTTTGCCTGGGGCATCGAATACCACCGCCATCGGGCTTTGCGGATAATCCTTGATCAGCCGTTTGAGCATGTTCAACACGCCCTTCACCGCGCCGGTAGGCTGACCATTAGAGGTCGTAAGCGGCGGCAGCGCGTGAAACGCACGATAAAGGTAAGAGGAGCCATCGACGAGAACGATCGGAGCGCGAGCCATAACCAAGTTCCATTGTTGAAAAAGTGCTGAAGAGAGTGTCGAAAAGAGTACTGAAAATAGTTGCTCACATAATACGCGTTGCGCGGGCTGCCTGCAGGGCCAAACTGGTGCTGCCACATTTACAGTGACAACAACGCTGCCAACTGAGCTACCAAGCCGCTACAATAATGGGCTTAGCAACCTGGGCGAGACATTCATGGCTGTATTCACCCCGCTTAGCGACGCACAGGTCGCCGCGTTCTTAGAAAAATTTGATGTTGGCAGCTTCGTTTCCCTACAGGGAGTGGCGGGCGGCACAGAAAATTCGACATTTTTTGTGACCACTGACCGTCGCGAGCTGGTTTTGACCCTGTTCGAACAGGGCGAGCACGCAGAGCTGCCGTTCTTTGTGGAACTGCTGGACTATTTAGACGAGCACCGCCTGCCGGTGCCCGGCACGGTACATGACCGCGAAGGTATCGCGCTGCACAGCCTGGAAGGTAAACCGGCGCTGTTGTTTCCGCGCCTGCCCGGTCGTCATCCGGAAGCGCCCAACCTGGCGCAGTGCCACGCCCTGGGCGATACCCTGGGCCGCCTGCATGTGGTCTCAAAACGCTTTCCCGGCCACCGCCCGAACCCGCGGGATCTCAACTGGCTGCATGTAATGCACCACAAGGTGCTGAGCTATTTAAGCCCGGCAGACCAAACCTTGATGAAGGATCAAGTCGACGATTTTGAGGGCGCCTTTATTCAGCACGATGAACTGCCGCAAGGCGCTCTGCACGGAGACCTTTTCCGCGACAATACCCTCTTTGAGGGTGATCAGTTGGGCGGTATTATCGACTTTTATAACGGTTGCACAGGCGACCTGCTGTTCGACTTGGCGATTGTGATCAACGACTGGGCTTCCAACGACGACGGCACGCTTAACGCAGAGCGCTACGGCACGCTATTGAGCGCCTATCTGGCACGCCGACCATTAACGACGGATGAGCGCGAGCTATGGCCCACCATGCTGCGCATGACAGCGCTGCGTTATTGGTTATCGCGCCTGCTGGTGGTTTACGTTGACCCGCCAGCGCATGATTTAACGCCCCACGACCCGGAGCGTTTCCGTACTATTTTAACGGCGCGCATCGCCCACGGTGCGCTGCCGCTGCCTGAGGTAACTGCATGAGTGTGACGGCCACAACTAGCCCTGCGCTGCGCGCTCGGCGCACCTGGAATATCGATCAATGGGGCAGCGGCTACTTTGATGTCGATGACCACGGCCAAGCCCTGGTCCGTCCGCTGGGTAGCGATGCAGAAGGCCCGGCGCTGCCGCTGAGTGGGCTGGTGCGTCAACTACAAAGCGCCGGTCTACGCCTCCCGGTGCTGGTTCGCTTTAGCGATATTCTCCATGACCGGGTCGAACAGCTGTGCGGCGCCTTTGATGCCGCCATGAGTGATTGCGACTATCAAGGTGGTTACACCGCCGTTTACCCCATCAAAGTGAACCAGCAGCGCCGCGTAGTGGAAGAGATTCTGGCCACCGCCGAGCGCGGGAGTGGCCGCGTGGGGCTGGAAGCGGGCAGCAAACCGGAACTACTGGCGGTGCTGGCGCTTTCCGATGGCGGCTCCTCGCTGATTGTTTGTAATGGCTACAAAGACCGCGAGTACGTGCGCCTGGCGCTGCTGGGGGAGAAGCTCGGCCATAAGGTCTATTTGGTGGTCGAGAAGCTCTCCGAGCTGCAGATGATCCTGGAAGAGGCCCGCGAGCTCGACGTTACCCCGCGTATTGGCCTGCGCGCCCGCCTTGCCTCGGTGGGCAAAGGTAAATGGCAGAATACCGGCGGTGAAAAATCCAAATTCGGGCTGACCGCCAGCCAAATTCTCGAGGTGGTAGACACCCTTCGTCGTGAGGACGCCCTGGAAAGTTTGCAGTTGGTGCACTTCCACTTGGGCTCCCAGATCGCCAATATTCGCGATATTCAGCGTGGTCTGCGCGAGTGTGCCCGCTTCTATCAAAACCTGATGCAGCTGGGCGCGCCCATCGATACCGTGGACGTAGGCGGCGGCTTAGGAATTGACTACGAAGGCACCCGCTCGCGCAGCTTCTGCTCGGCCAACTACTCGATGCGCGAATACGCGCGCAATGTCGTTAATGCCTTTGCCCAGCTATGCCAAGAGGCCGACCTGCCCCAGCCGCATCTGATCAGCGAATCCGGCCGTGCGCTAACCGCCCACCACGCGGTGCTGATCACCAACGTGATTGGCGAAGAGCGTATTGATGACACGCCGCCTGATCGCTATTCCCTAGGAGAGGGCCAAGAAGAGAGCCAGGAAGATGCCCAAGTAGAGCTTCTCTGGCGGGTATTTGAGCAGTTGGCAACGCACCAAGAGCCACGCATGCTAGTGGAAGCCTGGCACGACCTGCTTCAGGCAGTAAGCGAACTGCAGGATCGTTTTGTGATGGGCCTGAGTGACATTACCGCCCGCGCGGAAGGCGAACGCGTCTACATGGCTGCCTGCGCGCGGCTGCGCACTCAGCTTGACACTCGCAACCGTGCCCATCGCGAAATTATGGATGAGCTCGCGGAGAAGCTGGCCGACAAGCTGTTCGTCAACTTCTCGCTGTTCCAATCGGTGCCTGACGTTTGGGGCATTGAGCAGATTTTCCCGGTGCTGCCCCTCAGCGGACTGGATCAAGCACCAACGCGCCGTGCAGTGATTCAAGATATTACCTGCGACTCCGATGGCCGCATCGACAGCTATGTCGATGGCCAGGGCGTAGAGAGTACCCTGCCACTGCCCGAGTGGGCATCTGATGACGAGCGCTGGTTAGGGTTCTTTCTGGTAGGCGCCTATCAGGAAATTCTTGGCGATCTGCACAACCTGTTTGGCGATACCGACTCTGTCGATGCCGCGCTTAATGCCGATGGCGAGTGGACGCTCTCCAACCCGCTGGCGGGGGATTCAGTGGCCCAAGTGCTCGCCTACGTCAACTTCAATGCCAACGTCCTTAAGCAAAAGCTCACCGACCAGCTAGCCGCCAGCGGCTTTACGGCGGATGAACAAGCCCGCTTTGCGGCAAGCTTGAGCGAAGGGCTAGAAGGCTACACGTATCTTGAGTAACGCGGTTTGAGCCACTTGGCCCTATAGCGAACATTGGCTGCGAACGTTTTTGTCGGCTAAAACAAGAAACGCCACCCTGAATTTGCGGGGTGGCGCTTCTTTTGGTCGTCACAATTTACAATAACCTTGGTAATGGCGTACTCAACATATACCTCAATGGTCTCGCCACTTGTTTAACTACTCGACTACGCTGGTTTCAATTTCCAAACCACCGGTCAAGGTTAAGCGCAGTGACGAGCCGCGAACGAGTTTACCAACGCCTGATGGCGTACCGGTCAAAATCACATCACCCGGCTCTAAGGTAAAGTGGCGGCTCATTTCGGCCACCAGGGACGGGATAGCAAAAATCATATCAGCCCCCTCGCCGTGCTGGCGCTCTTCACCGTCAATTTCAAGCGTGAAAGCCAGCGCATTCCAGTTGGGCACCCGGCTTAATGGCAAAAACGACGAAAGCGGGCAGGCGCCATCAAAGGCTTTGGCGATTTCCCAAGGATGGCCTTTCTCTTTAAGCGTCGTCTGCACATCACGTAGGGTTAAATCCATCGCCAAGCCGATACCGACAATCGCCCGCTCGGCTTCATCCATCGTGGCATGGGTTAAGGTTTCGCCCACTAACAGAGCAAGCTCTGCTTCATAATGAACATCCCCCCGTGAAAACGGCGGATCTAAGGGCTTGCTTAGATCCACGACGCTGGTAGCCGGTTTAATAAATAGCAACGGCTCTGTAGGAACTGGATTATCCAACTCTTTCGCATGGTCGGCATAATTGCGGCCGATGCAGACAACTTTGCCCAACGCGTGGGGAAACTCCTGGCCATCGGTGAACTGTAGAACAAAACGCATGGCGGGTATTCTCCTTCTCATTATGCGTGCCGCATTCGCAACGACAGGCGCAACAGTTTACCCCACCTAGACGAAGGTTCCACAACCTTCAGCCATCAATTTGTTCCCCCACCACTCGTTAGCGATACTGCTGCGCCTGCTGGTCAAGGCTGTGAGCCAAGAAGTCAGGGCGCTGCTTAGCTGCTGCATAGGGCGCCTCACAACGGTTATCGCGACGATTAAAAACAAAGAACACGTTGCTACGTGGGTCAGGCGAAAGGTTGGCATTCGACGCATGTAGCGTATTGCAATCGAACAGCAGCAAGCCGCCCGCTTTACCCTTCGGCGCTTCAATACCGTGTTCAGCCACTAGCTCGGTTAGCGCTTCAGGGCTTGGCACGCCCACTTCCTGCGCTTTCAACGAGCTTTTGTGGTTATCCTCCGGCGTTTCCCCCAGGCACGGCACAAACTTGTTGTGTGAACCGGGAATCAGCATTAACGGCCCGTTGAACTCGTGGTTGTCGGTCAAGATCAGCGAAGCACTCACCGCGTGCATCGCTGGCATGCCATCTTCCGCGTGCCAGGTTTCAAAATCGGAGTGCCAGTTAAAGCCTTTACCGGCAAACCCCGGCTTATAATTGATCCGCGACTGATGCACGTAGGGGTCGTCGCCAATAATTTGACGCGCAGCGCCCGCTACCCGTTCGTCGCTGGCCAGCTCACCCAAGCGTTCAGAGAGGAAATGCACCGCAAAGAGTGAGCGGATTTCCTGGCTTTCTGGCTCTGTCACGCTGAATTCTTTATTGCGGTACTCATCGTTACTCATCAACGCCGTCATTTCTTGACGCAGCTCATCAAGCTCCGCGCCTTCAATGAGGTTGGGAATAAACAGAAACCCTTTGCGCTCGAACTCATCAAGCTGCGCCTGGCTTAAAGGGCCGGAAAGCTGACGACCTTTCACGACCGCTTCTTGACGCGGCAGCCAGGTTCTCTCAGGTGTATTGGTTAAACGCGACGGGTAGGCATCCTGTACCTGTTCGCTTTGAACCTGTTTACTTTGAACCTGTGTACGCTGAACACTAGGGGTATCGGCCATTTCGCTATATTGCTTATGGGCGTTTACCGCATTTAGCGGTGTGCTTTTGACTGTCATCTAATCCACTCCTTGTATGATTAGGTTTCAGATCGAATGATGTTACTGGGGATAGCGTAGACAAACAAAATCAGCATGCAAGGGTTAATAACGCTTTTCATAACGTGTGTTATGTGAAAAAAATTGAAGCTTCCTTTATATGCGCTTATCTGCGCTAGTTAAACCTTCTACGTTAGCTAAACCCTGGGTAATCTTCTCTCTCCTGCTTTAAGGTTCGCATTAGTTTTTTCCGCTCATGAACAGTAGACCAAGAGGTTGTATTCCAACTTAACGGGTTAAAAAAAACGCCTACTGACGATTTAAAAAACTTAAAATGCCTGGAAGCGCCTAACAACCTCTTATCGGCTCCATGAAAAAAGACAACGAAAACATTAACGACGTCACCCGGTTCAATTTGAATGACGTCTTGTTCAGTTTTTTCTTTCTCCTTTGAAAGACAAGGGTAAAATATACCGCCCACCTCTAGCTTGACACAGCTTCCAGGAAGAATAGTGCCTTGATATTCCCACTTATCGATACCGTCAACTTCTTTTTTAAAAAGCCCTTCTCCATGTAAATCATCAAGATTGTAAACTTTTTTATTCTCACCGCACTCAATACTAAAAAACACATTTCTTATATAAACGGGCTCAGCCGCCATATTCGTAAATGCAAGCTTCATACTGCTACAATCGTAGCCTTCCGTATGAATGATAAAACGAGCTCGCCGCTGGCGCTTAAACGTTAGAAAAAATAGCTGGGCAAAAACCACCCAGATTAAAAAAGTGCCTATCTCAACAAACGCCATCACCAATTCGTAATAATTCTCTATCATATTATTCCACTTATTTAAAACAAAAGAATTCAAAACAAGCGGAGATGCCCGTAAATAATGTTTTCATCGAAACCAGTATACTCTGCCAACAACTCTGGCTCCAATAGCTTAATACTATTCCTACTCTTCCTAATCAGCTTTTTTTGCTCTAAAGAAGTCATGCATCTGCTAACATGAACGCTGGTAATACCTAACAGTTCACCTACTACCTCTTGAGTAATAGGAAAAGAAAATACATTTGAATCAATCAGTTTTTTAAAATTATACCTTGCATATATTTCAAGTAAAAAATGCGCAACGCGCTCTTCAGCCTTATGGTGAGTACAACTTCTAAGCCTTTCAATAGTAATATTGTCATTCACCATAATATAAGAAACGACAGCTCTTTTTATATCTGCATTTTCTTTAAATGAATCATGCACTTCGTTAACAGAAACCTTATCTAACTGACAGTTCTGCAACCCCAATATTGTAATATCATGATTATCGAAAAAACTTTCTCGCAATCCAACAATATCGCCCGGCATGTAGACATTACATATATCTTGCCCATGACTTTTAAAAGTATGACACAAGCTTACCCAGCCTTGTTTTACAATAAATATTTCTGCCCTTCCCTGGCACAAAGAGTATAGCTTTTGATTCCTTTTTAACTCCATACTTTTAACATTAACACTCGACAAATGATCTATAGATTCAGATCCAATCTCTGCATAATGGCTGAGTATATTACCAAGATTAACTTCCTTGGCTTGCAAGCCTGTCACGCTGGGCAACTGAGCATAATGATCGCTCCCTTTAAAAACTTCACTGTGCACATCAAATGCGTTGCTCATTTTCTCTACACTCCCTTGTAGTTAGACAAAACCTGATTTATAAAAAAATCCTTACAATCTACGAACATATAAAGAGTTAATCGAGAGGTAGAATAATAGTTAACACCTCGCGTTTCCACAAGCTTAGCCAACATTTTTAAAGGCCATTTATTAACATACATTAATAGAAAGCACACAAAATATTAGCAGGCTAATAAAAATAGTAATATAGGGTTAGGGATTGTTAATACAAGTAAGAGTTGATGTTTATTAAATATAAAAACAACCGAGTCGTTTATAACATATGTTATTGATGCAAAAAGAAATGATCTTGAAGCTCTATGGTTCCTTATGCACTCTTTATACCGAATTAGTGCTTAGTTAGATCATTATTTTATTGCTACTTTTAACTTTCAAGGACGTCATCATGAAAAGGAATATTTTCATAGTAGCCTTAGAAGATAAGCAGAAAGCCATGCTTGAAACGTTGCGCCAGTCAAAAGAGCTGGAGATACACGGCCTGCTCACGGTCGATACAGCGGTTGAAGCAAAACAGTTCTCTTTTAATGAAGTACTGGAAGCCGCAAGAGAGCAACTTGCTAGTTTTCCAGGCACTGTAGACGCTATTATTGCACAATGGGACTTTCCTACCAGTGTTTTAGTACCCATTCTATGCAAAGAGTATGGAATTCCCTCACCTTCTGTGACCAGTGTTTTAAAGTGCGAGCATAAACTCTGGAGCCGAATAGAGCAGCAAAAAGTTATTCCAGAAGTCGTGCCTCGCTTTTGCGGCGTTGACCCCTTCGCAGAATCGCCATTTGATCAAGTCACCTTGAACTACCCCTTCTGGATTAAGCCTGTAAAAGCTTTCTCCTCTCACCTCGGCTTTAAAATTGAAAATTTCGAGCAGTTTGAAGCAGCGATAGAAGAGATAAGAGAAAATATTAACCAGCTAGGCGATCCATTTAATGAGGCGCTGGAATACGCTGATACCCCTGAAGAAATTAAGCAATTAGGTGGCAATGCTTGTATCGCAGAGGAAATCATCAGTGGTGTACAAGGTGCGCCTGAAGGCACCATGTTTCAAGGTGAATTCAATGTGCATGGCATTATTTCACAGCCAAAATCCAAACTGACAGAAACGCTGTTTGACCGCTTAGAGTATCCAAGCAATTTGCCTGAGCATGTGCATCATAAAATGATCGAGGCTTCCAGAAAATTCCTTGAACACATCGGTTACAACAATGGGTGTTTCAACGCTGAATTTATGTGGAATGAGGCAGAAGATAAGCTCTGGTTAGTAGAATTCAATACGCGCATTTCACAGTCGCATAGCGAGATATTCGTGATGGTCGATGGTATGTCGAACCACGAAGTCGCTGTTGATATTGCCTTGGGCAATCGCCCTTCTCTGCTTAATCGCCAGGGCGTAGCACCTGTCGCTGCCAAGTGCTTTATTCCCTATGAACACAAGGATGGCATTGTTAGAAAAATCCCCAGCGATGTGGAGATTAACGAGATCAAATCGCTCTACCCGCACACAGAAGTGAAAATTGATGTCGAGACAGGTCAACGCTTAAGCGACTTAATGCATCAAGACAACTTTTGTTATCGGTTAGGCACGCTTTATTTGGCCGCCGACAATCATGACCAAATTGAGGAGCAGTTTCAGTACTGCTTGAAAGCTCTCAAATTTGACATCGAGCACGTAGACGAATGAGCAAATAAGAGGCGATCATGCAAATAGTAGAATCATTCCCTTATTCAGTCCGTGAAATCGAGAATGTATTCATACCCCTGCGGGACGGAAAAAGATTAGCCGCCCGCATTTGGCTGCCCGAGCAAGCGGATACTTCACCGCTACCGGCCATCATGGAATATATTCCTTACCGAAAGCGGGATATCACACGCGCAAGAGACGCGACCAACCATGCTTATTTAGCAGGCAATGGCTATGTTTGTGTACGTGTTGATATGCGCGGCAGTGGCGATTCAGATGGCGTGCTGACGGATGAATATACTCAGCAGGAGCAACAAGACGCCGTTGATGCTATTGAATGGATCGCCAAGCAGGCGTGGTGCAATGGCAAAGTAGGCATGATGGGCATCTCGTGGGGCGGCTTTAATAGCTTGCAAGTGGCGGCCAAACAGCCCGCCGCGCTTAAAGCCATTATCAGCCTTTGCGCCAGCGACGACCTTTACGCGGACAATATGCACTATATGGGCGGCTGCTTGCTGGGCGATAACTTATCCGAAGCAACCGTCATGTTTGCTTTTAATGCGTTGCCACCTGACCCAGAGATTGTCGGCGCTGACTGGCGCGACATGTGGTTTGAGCGCATGGAGAAAAGTGGTTTATGGATTGATCAGTGGCTTAGGCATCAACGTCGCGACGCTTATTGGTCAACCAGCTCGGTGTGTGAATATTACTCCGCTATCCAGTGTCCGGTTTACGCAATCGGCGGATGGGCCGATGGCTTTACCAATACCGTCTTTAGGTTAATGGAACACCTTGAGGTGCCACGTAAGGGGCTTATTGGCCCTTGGGGCCATAAATATCCCCACCAAGGGCTGCCAGGGCCAGCAATAGGCTTTTTACAAGAAGCCCTGCGCTGGTGGGATTATTGGTTGAAAGATGAGCCAAACGGGATCATGGATGAACCGATGCTACGTGCTTGGCAACAAGATAGCGTGCCTCCCGACAACTCTTATGATGATAGGCCTGGCCGCTGGATAGGCGAGCGCCAATGGCCAAGCAATAACATTCAAGAGCGCAGTTACGCTTTATTGCCGTACCAGCTAATAGCTGACTCACAAAGCCAGCAGGCGCTTAGTGACGCTCATGAATACGCTTCAATGGAGTTACAGTCACCGCTTAGCGTTGGGCTGGAAGCGGGAAAATGGTGCTCTTATTCAGCCACCCCGGACCTTCCTGGCGATCAACGAGAAGAGGATGGCGGCTCGCTTATTTTTAGCAGCCCAAGCTTAACCGAACCTCTCTGCATCTTCGGCATGCCTGAATTAACGTTAGAGGTATCAAGTGACAAGCCCCAGGCAATGTTGGCAGTTCGCCTTTCAGACGTAGCCCCTGATGGGAAGGCAACACGGGTTTCCTATGGGTTACTGAACCTTACCCATCGGGATGGCGACTCACACCCAGAACCGCTTGAGCCGCATCGGCGCTACCGCGTTACCATTCCGCTAAACGGTATCGCTCAGCAATTTCCAGCGGGTCACCAAGTAAGGGTGTCTGTCTCCACCTCTTATTGGCCTCTCGCATGGCTGCCGCCTGAGCCTGCCAAGGTCACTGTTCATTTAGAAAACTGTCAGCTAACGCTTCCCGTTAGGGAGCCACAAACGAACGATGCCGACCTCTCCCCTTTTGATACACCACAATCGGCACCTCCACTTGATACCACGTTACTGGAACCTAGCGAACATAACTGGCTGTTGCATCGCGACCTGGCAAGCAAAGCGTCCACGCTTGAAGTGATTAACAACCAGGGCCGTTTTCGTATTAATGATATAGGTACCGAAATACATCGCAGCGCCAGCGAGTATTACCGCACCGTTGATGATGATTTCACTTCCGCCCGGGGTGAAACATTCACAGAATCCTGTTTTAAGAGGGGCGACTGGAATACCGAAGTGTACACAAGGACCACGCTAAGCTGCACGACGGAAAATTTCATTGTCCATGCCCAGTTAGATGCTTACGAAAATGAGCATCGCGTGTTTTCTAAAAACTGGGAAAGTGTGATTCCCCGAGACAATGTATGAATTTAAAAGCTGATATTTAAAAGCTTATTCTTAAGAGCTTATATTTAAAGCTAATAGCCAGGCTCACAAGCCGTTGCTTTCCCACCTCGCCGCCCGATTACATCCTTAAAGGGCGGCGTAATTTTTTAGGCCTATTCAGTGAGCGTTTCAAGATACGCCGCTATATCCCTGGCGTCCTGCTCCGTGACCTCCAGGTCTGGCATCGCAGTAAGAGGGTCCACTTGGGTGGGATGACGAAGCCAACGCACCATATTATCGTTGTTATTGGAAAGCACCCCTGCGATGTAGCGGCGCTCTCCCATTCCCGCCAAAGGTGGACCAACATCGGCTTGTGGCCCAACTAACCCTGGAATCCGATGGCAGGCAATACAGGCATAACCATACATCGCTAGACGCCCTCGTTCGGCATTGGGAAACTTGAGGGACGTATTGCTTGCTTCTATCTCGCTTACTTCTATCTCGCTTGCTTCTGCTTGACCGTCCGCCGCCCTAGCGGCAATTGCCTGATAGTCCGCTGGCGATAAGTTAGCCATCTGTCTCATAAAGGCAACAATGTCCCAGATTTCCTCATCGGTGAAAATAAACTGCCAGCTCGGCATGCCCGTCATTTTAATGCCGTGTTTGACCGCCCAGAATATTTCAGCGGGGGAGCGATTGCGTGCAGTATGGGCCAGGTTTGGCGGCACCGGTGTCATGCCCTTACCTACATCATGGCGCGCCACGCCAGGAGCGCCATGGCACTGAACGCACTTGTCGCGATAATACAATAGCCCCTGCTGCGCCATGGCCGGGTCTTCAAGCGGTGGTACATCGACCTCTTCGGCTCGCTGGCTAATGGAGCGATCCAACGCAGTGGTAAGAACGGAATAGACAGGTTCGGTATGCTGCTGTAACGCGGAGACGTTATATATCCCCCAGAGGACGAACATGACCGCGCCCGCCGCCATGGCGACCACCACGCCGACAAGACCTAGCGCTAGGCGAATCAGCAGCCGCTTGCGGATCCTTTCAATTAAACGTTTCCGGGTTCGAATAGTCATTTCAACGTATACAAGTAAGCGGTGATATCACGGGCATCGCCAACGCTGACAGCCATATTAGGCATCGCCGTGCGCGGGTCGATCGTTTCGGGAGCACGAATCCAGCGCTCCATTTCTTCGGGCGTGTTGGGCAGTACCCCCGCCAAGTAAGTACGCGTAGCAATACGCTCCAAGGGTGGTCCGGTACGGCCGTTTGCTCCCGGCACATTAGGGATGGTATGGCAGCTGCCACATCCATACGCGGTAATCGCTGCTTTCCCTTTTACTGGGTCGCCTGGCAAGTCTGGCGTTTCGTCGTTGCTACACCCAGCAATGGGGAATAGCAGTGCTAGGCAAACAAGCACCTTTGCGTTCATAAGCATGCCCCCAGAAAAAAATTGGGAATGCCTTCGACCACGATAAGCAGGGCCGACAATACGCTGAGGATTAAGCCGCCGGCTGACATGAAGCGGATGCGTGATGTCCGGCGATCACTTCCCCCCGGCCACTGTCGTCCCACTACCCCCCACTGCCGCCATGCAATCCAACCGCCGATAAGGCTTATCGCCAAGGCCACCAGAGTGCTCGCATGTAGTGTCCAGTGATGCCCGGTCGCACACACCCAAGGGACAAGCATATAACTGCCGAGCAGGTGCAACGCCCAGGCCATCGGGCCGACCACCCACCCAGCCCATAACAGCAGAGGCTGCAGCGTTCGCTTAGTAGACGTTTCAACTGCCATAGAACCGGGGCCCCCAATAAAGCAAAAGATAAAAAGGCACCCAGGCAAAACATACGAAATACCAATAATTAGTATCGACCACCACGCCAATCTGCCGCTCACGGGTGAAATAGCCGCGCCATGCCAAAATCGCAATAACGGTGCTGCCCAAGACCATTGAAGTGACATGCACGTAATGAAAACCGGAGATGGTCCACACGATGGAGCCGTAGGCGTGATCCTGCCAACTGAAGTCATAAGCCATCAGTTCCAATGAGCGCAGCACCAGTACGATAGAAGCCAACAGCACACTGGTAGTGACGCCTATCGCCAACCAACGCTTGTTACCGCGATTGATCCCCTGACCAGCGGCATACATGGTGATACAACTCAGTAATAGCAGCCCCAGATTAATGCTGGGCCATAACAGCGGCGGCGCCTCCCCCGATGGCGGCCAAGCTTCGGCATGCGCAGCCAGATACAGGTAGCTGACACAAAATGCCAGCACGACCGCCGACTCAATGGTGATCAGCCCGAGAATGCCCCACCACAATGGCGCCCGCTGGTCGGGGTGTAAGCGGGGCATATCGGTCACATCGACCCCTTTGATGACTTTCATATCGCCTCCTTCCAAGGGCGTCTGGGCCAAAACCAGCCGACCAGAGCACAGAAGACCAGAAAGAACCCCATTACAAAAAAGATAGGATGGAAGATAAGGCCGATAAACCCAGAAGAGGCAGCCACTGCGGCGATAAAAGGCCAAATAGTAGGGTGGGGCAATACCTGTACACCCACTGGATCAGCATCCAGAATACTGGTAATGACGATCTCACGGCGTTGGTGACTTAAACCGGTAACCACGCGGCGTTCACCGCGCCGCTGCCAGTCCCACAAGGGCCAACGGCTTTCCACCACGGGAATATGACGGTAATTGTAAGCAGGTGGCGGCGAATCGGTCGACCATTCAAGAGTGGGGGCGTTCCAGGGGTTCGCTCCCGCGTGCTGGCCGCGGTACAGGCTCCAAATCGCATTGCTCAGTGTGACGACAAACCCTGCCGCCAACACGAAGGAGCCAAGCGTCGACAGTAGATTTAAATCGCCCCATCCCATCTCCGCCGTGTAGGTGTAGACACGCCGTGGCATGCCTTCCAGCCCAAGTTGGTGCATGGGAAAGAAGGTGACATTGAAACCGATGAATGCCAGCCAAAAGCTCCATTTTCCGCCCTTCTCGCTCATCAAGCGGCCGGTGAACTTGGGCCACCAGTAATAGAGCGCGCCGATCAGTGGGAAAACGGCGCCGCCAATCAATACATAATGGAAATGCGCCACCAGGAAGAAGGTGTCGTGCACTTGGGTATCAAACGGAATCGAGGCAATCATCACTCCGGTGAGGCCACCGATAACAAAAATGGCGAAGAAGCCTAGTACCCATAGCATGGGAGTAGCAAAGCGTATTTTGGCTCCCCATAAAGAGGCTATCCAACAAAATATTTGCACGCCGCTGGGGATAGCAATGGTGACACTGGCGGCGGTGAAGAAACTCATGCCGAGCTGCGGCAGCCCGGTCGTAAACATGTGGTGTACCCAAAGGCCGAAGCTGACAAAACCGATCGACACCACCGACAGCACCAGTGCCGTATAGCCGAAAATAGGCCGCCCTGTAAACGTAATAATAATGGTTGAAATCATACCCAGCGCGGGCACCAGGATGATGTACACCTCTGGATGGCCGAAATACCAGAAAAGATGCTGCCAGAGCAGGGGTTGCCCGCCGCTTTCGACAAGAAAGAACTGAGTGCCGACTAGGCGATCAAGAATTAGCAGGGTACTACTGACGATAACGGCGGGCATGGCGAAGACAATCATGAACGACATCACCAATGCCGCCCAGACAAACGGCGGCATGCGGTTTAAGGCCATGCCAGGCGCCCGTAACCGAAGAATCGTTACAATCAACTCCACCGCTGCCGTCAGTGCTGACACCTCGATAAAAGTGATCATGGTGGTCCAGATATCGACCCCGTAGCCAGGGGAGTACTCTTTCCCCGCCAACGGTACATAGTTGAACCACCCGGCATCTGGCGCCATGCCCACCAGAAGCGAGCCGAATAGAACGATTCCGCCAATCAAGTAAATGTAGTAGCCGAAGGCGTTGAGCCTCGGGAAAGCCATATCCCGTGTGCCGACCATGAGTGGCACCACGTAGATGGCAAACCCTTCCATGACGGGAATAGCGAAGAAGAACATCATCACCGTGCCATGCATGGTGAAGAACTGGTTATAGAGCCCTGGGTCGAGAAACTGCTGCTCGGGTCCGGCCAGTTGCGTCCGAATCAACAAGCCCAGCACACCGGCCAGTAGAAAAAAGATAAAGCCGGTAATAATAAAGCGCCGACCAATCATTCGCTGGTTCACCTGGGTGAACCAGCCAGGAAAGCCACGCGGAGAGTGCCAGGTGCGCGCTAGCTGTTCAGTCTCTTCGGGCGTGTCATGTATTTCGTGTTGTAGGCTGGTTGGATGTGTCATTCCAAGCCCCCCAAATAGCGGAGCAGAGACTGAAGATCATCAGGAGACATTTCGGTCGGTGGCATCAAGCTCTCTGGCTTGATGTGCTGAGGATCGGTGATCCAGCCCCCCAAGTGGCCGATACGATTAGGGACGGTAGCGGCAGCGAGCGTACGGCGACCAGCCAAGTGGGTTAGATCCGGCCCCTCATCCCCCGCTGCTCGGGTGCCACGGACAGTATGGCAACTAGCGCACCCTGAATCGAAAAACACCTCGCGCCCGTGTACTGCCTGTGCCGTATCCGGCGCCACGGCGGGCTGGGCTTGCTGTTCCAACCAAGCGTCGAACGCCTCCTGGGGTTCAGCCACGAACAAAAACGCCATCAACGCATGTTGGGCACCGCAGTACTCTGCGCACTGCCCCCGATAAACGCCTGGCTCATCTGCTACCAACGAGGTGACATTGACTTGACCCGGCATCATGTCTGTTTTGCCCTGAATATTGGGCACCCAAAAACTATGGATAACGTTATCTGACTTCAGCAGCAGCTTAATCGGCTCGCCTACCGGCACGTGGAGCTCATTGGCAGTGGTGGCAATGCGGTTTCCACTCTGATCCAAATAATGTATCTCCCACCACCAGCGCTTTCCTATCACTTCAATGGTTAGAGCATTATCAGGGGGTGGGGCGTAGAGGGTACGGCCAATGGTAAAGCTGGATAGCGCAAAGGGAATGGTTACCGTGAGAGGGAGAATGATGCCTCCAGCAATCACCAGATTACGACTCTGTCGCCTACTGAGCGGGCGCGCCGAGCGGTGCCTAAACGCCCGGGATACAGCCATCAGTAATAGAACAAGAACCAGCACAGTGACCAGACTGGCAACGAGTAGCATTGGCCACCAGAGATCAGCGATTAGTTCGGCCGCAGCGCCAGCAGGATCAAGAGACGATTGAACGCCAGAACAGGCGGATAAAAGTGAGATTAAAGGCAAGCCAGCCACGACAGGCAGCCAGGAACTCTTCCGTGAGTGCATGACTTCTCAATTCCCGTTGATAAAACACGACATGATGATTGCCTCCTTTAGATACAAGGCTCGAGCAAAACGTCAAATGGCTTGTTTCAGTCTAGACAAAAAGAGGGGACTGACCACGATGAATCGGGAAAGTTTTTCTGTAGTGTCTATCCTTACCACTGTGCTGCTATTTAGGAGGTGTAATGGGGGAGTTCGACAGTAGCCTTGCTTATCTGCTGCCTTGGGAATTCTCCCCTAGCTGGACTCTCGCCTGCCTGGCTGGCGCAGGTCTCTATGTCCGCGGCCTGCTTCATCGGCGGCGCTGTGGTCTGCATGAAGGATTCTGGCGCCCTTTCGCCTTTTTCTTGGGTATCGTGGCTATTTATACGGTGTCTCAGACACATTTCGATTATTTAGCGCAGTACATGTTTTTCGTCCACCGCGGCCAGCATCTAGTGCTTCATCATTTAGCGCCGTTTCTGATCGCCTTGTCGGCCCCGCTGGCAATACTCACCGCAGGTATACCGCATCGGGTGAGAAATTTGCCAACGGTTACTTTCGCTGCGCAGATGCTCAAGCCCGGTTATCGACTTTTGCAGCAACCGGTAATCGCTCCACTGCTGTTCGTGGGCCTGATTTACTTCTGGTTAATTCCCCAGGTTCATTTCGACGCGATGCTGAGTCATCGTCTCTACCAGTTGATGAACTGGAGCATGCTGGTTGATGGGCTACTCTTCTGGTGGTTAATACTCGATTCCCGGTCGCCCGCAAGTGGCGGGCTCAGCTATGGCGTACGCATTACCCTGTTGCTTGCCGTGGTGCCGCCCCAGATGTTGCTGGGCGCCTACCTCACCTTCAGCCATAACGTGCTGTTTGACGTGTATGCCGTTTGTGGCCGTGCCTGGCCACTGGCACCATTAACGGACCAGCGGCTCGGCGGCCTGATCACCTGGATCCCAGCGACCATGATGAGTGTGCTGGCGGTGTTGATCATTATCGGTCGTTTGCTTGGTAAACGTTCGACCATGTATCGCTATGGGTAACGCTATGTATAAGACAGGATGTAAAACCGCGCTGTTGTCAGGGATGCTATGGCTGGTCGGCTGTTCTGACCCAAGCTGGCAAACCAAGGATATTTCCGAGCTTATGCCACCATTGGAGTTCGAGCTAGTCGATGAAGAAGCCCGCTCGGTAACTGAAGCCGACTATGCCGGTGATGTCACCCTGCTCTTCTTCGGATTTACTCATTGCCCGCATATTTGCCCCACCACCCTGGCGAATCTGGCAGCGATTTCGCAGGAATTGGGGGAAGAAGCCCAAAACGACTTGCGAGTACTATTTGTGTCTGTCGACCCTGAGCGCGACGACCCCCCCACGTTGCGAGAGTATACCGACGCATTCGGCCCTGAGTTCACCGGTTTGACCGGTGATGAAGAGGCTTTACAGGCTCTGACGCGCCGCTACCGCGTGACGTACGGTTATGGTGAGAAAGACGATGCTGGCAATTACGATGTATCGCACTCCAACGCTGTCTTCGCTTTCGGCCGTGATGGCGACGCTCAGCTACTGATTCGCGAAGATGACCCTAAAGAGGCTGTGATGGCCGACCTGAGCCGCCTTCTGACGCATTGACTCGGCTGGCATAAAAAAACCCCAGCATTATAGCTGGGGAATGGGCTTTGCTCTGATGGGAGAAAGAGCAAATAAAACTATGTCTCAAAAGCTATGTTTCAAAAACCATGTCTCAAAAGCTAGGCCTTAGCAAAGGCTAGGTCTTAGCGCGCAAATCGTCATCCTTATCACGCTCTAAAAATTGCTGAGTAGTATCGTCCAAGTGCTTACTCAGCCAATCGGCCATGGCGATTTCTTCCTGAAGAATCTCTTTACAGACTTGGGCGACCTCAGGTTGTGACGCCATTTCAGCTGCCTTGATAAGGGCTTTATAACTCGCTATCTCAAAATTTTCGAATGCGAAACTCGCAATACCGCCTTTGACCACTTCATCTTCAGCCATCATGCCGCCGACAGCCTGACCAAATGCGGTTAACTCAGCGCCCATATCTTTAATAGATGATGCATTAGCGCCTAACAGCGTTAAACAGTGTTCAAGCTTTTTCGATTGATTTACTGTCTCTTCAATGTGTTCTTCAATACGCTGCTGCAACTGCGGGTAATGCTCTAACCGATGCGCTTGAGATTGCAGCATTTTCTCCGCTTGCTTCTCCATAGCGTGCGCATCTCGCAGCCAATCGACTAAGTGCTTGCTTTCCATTGCAGACTCTCCTTATGACACCACCGTTAGCATACGATTCCTGAACTCAAAGTTGCTCTTTTTGAGCACCTGAGCCCGGCTTTGCTTTTCCTAACGTTGGTTCCTGACCTTCAGGGGCAGGTTGATTAACCACTGTATACTCACTCTTACCATCTAAAGAAGGACCTTCAGCCCACCGTCCTTTCGGTGCTTCTTTGTCGAGCAGCGTATTAAGGTAGTAGTAGGAGTGTTGCATATTCTCATGGTCTTCAGGCGTCGAGTTGGGAATAGGCAACTGCGATTTCATGCCGCCTAACTCCTCAATGACCGCCAGCCACTGCTGCTGGTGATACGTATCACGGGCAATAAGGAAAGATAGGAAATCCTTCATGCCATGATCGTCCGTCCAGTTATAGAGACGTGAGGCAAGTACTCGGCCACCCGCTTCTGCTGTGGCGTTTGCCAACATATCAGCCCCGATATTACCGGTCGCGTATACGTGGCTCATATCAAACGGCACACCATTGGAGTTGACCGGCATCGCGGACAGGCCAGAAGATAACAAATGGCGTGGATTGGCACCGCCTAGAATGGCATTCATGACAGGATCTTTAGCAGTTGCTTCTTGATATGAAACAGGTGCCCCTTCTAAATTAAGCGCAACCGCGTGTCCCAACATTTCGATATGCGATAACTCTTCTGTCGCCGTCGACATCAGCATATCGCGAATGCGGTCATCACCGCGCGCGCCCATCGCTTGGAAGAAATACTGCATCGCAACGCGTATTTCGCCTTCGATACCACCAATGGCCTGCTGAAGCAGCATCGCAAACTCAGGGTTTGGCTTATCGACTTTCACTGGATACTGCAATTTACCGGAATGATGAAACATAGGTTGCACTCCTTGTAGGTAAACTGTCAGGAATTCCTTCCCCTGACAGTGTGCTTAAGGCTCTTCCTTAAGTAGCTGGGTAGCTTCCAATGCAATAACCATTAAGGGTTCCTTCCCTTGTTGGTAAACTTCCGCTCATCCTTGAGCACTTTCATTGCGTCCTTTGCCTGGGCTGCTAGGAAACGCCATCCTTGGCTTTCAACTTACAGCTTGTCTTTAAGCAACTTTTTTTGCTTCCTGAGCAATGTCATCGTATTGGCGTGCTACTCGATCAAAAAACGCCTTAGCTTCTTGATCCGAACTGCTATCGGCATCGCGAGAAAACTGTGAACAAAGATTAGCGCCTTGCGAAGCGTGATATAGCGTACTGACCATATCAAAATCTTTATCCTTAATGGGATTGCTCATAGCGGTCTCCTACGACAGTCGCGAAATTAACGCGAACTTAACTAAATCACTTCATTAAAGAGAAGTGGTTAGCTTTGTCCATTACCGCCATGGCTGTTCTTCCCGCCTTTCTTGCCTGCTTCTGAAGCGCGTTCCGGATCATTAGCGAAGTTACCTCCGCTTTCTTGGCCACCTTTATGGCCAATGTCTTCATAAAATTCTTGGCTATGGGAGTCAGCAGTCGCATCACCACCCTTCTTACCGGCTTCAGAAGCGCGTTTCGGGTCATTGGCAAAATTACCGCCGCTTACTTGGCCGCCTTTGTGGCCTGCTTCCTCACGTGACATTCCTTGGTCTTTACGTTTATCAACCATGATAAAACTCCTTTAGTGGAACAATTAAAACCTTTCGTCTTAATCACTCGCCTTTTCTAACCGAGCACTATGGAGAATAGTCACCAAGCTGAGCACTTCAAGCCACCTGAACTTTAAATAGTGCTTTTTAATTTTTATCAAAAAGAACATTTAATATAAGTCAAACAAAAGTGCCACTCATTCAATTTAAAAACAATGACTTAAAATTAAATAATATTTAATAACATACATTATAAACCAACTATTTAGCAGCAAAACTAATTAGTTATTGTTTTTTAGCTTTATAATAGCGTTACTGAAGGGGTTACTGCTCACCTACTGCACCGCTACCTGGAAAGCCACCTCTGCTTCTACCAGCTCACCGATGTAAAAGGTTAAGCACTTTTCTTGAGGGAGCATGGCAGGGAGAGGCATGTAGCAATAAAACCGTAAAAAATCTTCTACTTATGTTAAAAATAACTTTTACTTACCCAGCAACTGGACGTCACACCCACCTAATGCCTACAGTATTTTAGGTATGACTTCAAGCTCTCAACTAGCATCTAACTCACCTTAAATATGTGTAATAGTCGGCTTAAAGGATTGAACAATAACGCATATTTCTTTAGCTGAGGCTGGTGACTAACAAAGCATATTTACCACTATATTGGCTGTTTAGCTTGCGCCATTTCATAGAGAAAGGTATAGAGAAAATTTTGTCGTTTGTGTAAAGACATAGGTAGCAGCATCATTTCCTTTCTGCCTGTTACCACCATCAAAGAAGGCCTTTTAATTTCAAACATTTTTTAAATAACGGTTACCTGAACTAACCACCACGGCATGAGATAGGAGGTCAGGGATGACACAAGAAGTCAGCGACTTCATCATTGATAGGCTGAAACAGTGGAAGGTATCGCACATTTTCGGTTATTCCGGGGACGGTAATAATGGATTGATGGGCGCGCTCAATCGCGCTGACGACTCGATTACCTTTGTACAGCCACGGCATGAGGAAATGGCAGCATTCATGGCTTGTGGTTATGCAAAATATACCGGCGAGGTGGGCGTTTGCATGGCGACCTCCGGGCCTGGCGCGATCCATCTACTTAACGGCCTTTACGACGCTAAAAAAGATCACGTACCGGTCGTCGCTATCGTAGGCCAGCAGGCCAGCACAGCGTTAGGTGGTGAATACCAGCAAGAAGTGGACTTGGTCTCTTTATTTAAGGATGTGGCAGGTGATTTTGTACATCTGGCGACTAGCCCGGGGCAAGTTCGACACCTAATTGATCGCGCCATGCGCATCGCCGCCGGTGAGCGTACCGTTACCGCTATTGTGGTTCCTAACGATTTACAGTCCCAAAAAGCGGTTGAGACGCCTGCACACGCCCACGGCACAGTTCACTCTGGCGTTGGTTATACGTCAGCAACTGTCATGCCTGATGAACAGTCCCTTGCTCATGCCGCTGACGTATTGAATGCTGGCAAGCGGGTCGCCATTTTGATCGGCGCTGGGGCCAGAGGCGCTGAAAAAGAAGTAGAAGAAGTGGCGAACCTTCTTGGCGCGGGTGTTGCTAAAGCCCTGCTTGGACGGGATGTACTGCCCGATGACTTACCTTACGTCACGGGGTCGATTGGACTATTGGGCACCAACCCCAGTTGGACCCTAATGTCTGAGTGCGACACCTTATTAATGATTGGTTCAAGCTTTCCCTATTCGGAGTTTTTACCCCAAGAGGGACAAGCAAGCGGTGTACAGATAGATATTGAACCCCGCATGCTCAGCATGCGTTACCCAATGGACGTTAACCTCACCGGTGATACCCGCAGTACGCTTCAGGCGCTCATACCGCTGCTGAAGCATAAAAGTGATCGAGATTGGCGGCAGGCTATTGAAGCAGCCGTCGCTGAATGGTGGGAGTTATTGCGTGAACGTGCCATGAGCGACGCAAACCCCATCAATCCTCAACGCGTATTTTGGGAAGCATCCCCGCGCTTGCCAGACCGCTGCTTACTCAGTTGTGACTCCGGCTCGGCAACCAACTGGTACGCGCGCGACCTTAAGTTTCGCGCGGGTATGCGCGGCTCGGTTTCAGGCGGCCTGGCAACCATGGGAAACGCGGTACCCTACGCCATAGCAGCCAAATTTGCTTACCCTGAGCGTGTTTCGATCGCTTTTGTGGGCGACGGTGCCATGCAAATGAGCGGCAATGCTGAACTGCTCACTATTGGTAAATACTGGAGACGCTGGGAAGATCCACGGCTCATTGTGATCGTTCTTAATAACCGCGATCTTAACCAAGTCACCTGGGAGATGCGTGTCCAGGATGGCGACCCTAAATATGAAGCATCGCAGGACTTGCCTGCCTTTTCCTACGCTCAGTATGCCGAACTGGTTGGCTTGAAAGGCATTGAGGTAACCAATCCAGAGCAGATTGGTAGTGCCTGGGATCAGGCCATTGCCAATAACTGCCCCACCGTTATTGATTTTCATACAGATCCTGACATTCCCCCTATCCCTCCTCATCTTTCCAAACAGCAGGCAAAGGCCTATATGTCAGCAATGCTGCATGGGGACCCTGATGCACTAGAAACCGTTAAAGCGTCCTTAAAGCAGTTTTCCAAAAGCTTTATTGCTAAAGCGCCTCGCCTCGGGAGGCATTAATGGGCCGCAATGATGAGCCGCCGCTGGCGAGGTGGGAGTGTACGTATCCATTAGCACGCAGTGGTTACCCTTATATTTCGGCGCAATGTGAGCGGTTAGGAACAAACCTCTTCCGCTCACGCTTAATGTTTAAAAAAACACTATTTATGAGGGGCGAAGAGGCCGCCGAGCTCTTTTACGATGATGCACGTTTCAGCCGTGAGAATGCGGCGCCCACACGGTTGAAAAAGACGCTATTTGGTGAAGGGGGAATCCAAGGGCTGGAAGGAGAGGCGCATCATCAACGCAAAGCCCTGTTTCTTTCATTAATGTCTCAGTCGCGCATTGATGAACTCATGCAGCTGGTCGAGCAGCATTGGCAATTGCGCCTCAATTATTGGGAGGCGCAAGCATCGATCACCCTGCTTGATGAACTTCATCACATTTTATGCCGGGCAGCCTGCGCTTGGTGCGGTATTCCGCTACACAATGTAGATGCTCCAGAGATGGCCGAGCAATTAGTACTCATGATTGAAGGCGGCGCTGCTATCGGGCCCAAGCATTGGGCAAGCCGCCGGGCACGGCGTCAAACTGAAAATGCGTTACTAGATTTAATCAAGCAGTACCGACAAGGGCTGCATGAAGTCGACCCCGTATTACCATTCGCTACGTTTGTTGATTTTCGTGACGCCCAGGGCAAGCCTCTACCCAATCGCATTGTTGCCGTGGAGTTGCTTAATATAATCCGACCCATCGTGGCTGTGGCAAGGTACATGGTGTTTGCCGTATTGGCGATGCATGAACACCCGGACTGTTATGAAAAACTCAAGCACCAAGGGTCAAGCCATTATCGTCGGCACTTCATTCAAGAGGTCAGGCGTTATTACCCTTTTTTTCCATTTCTAGCCGCTCGCGTTAACGCTGACTTTACTTGGCAAGGCTATCGCTTTAAGCGCGGTCGGCAAGCGATTCTTGATCTCTACGGTACCAATCATGACGCCCATCGCTGGGAAGCACCCGACCAGTTCTATCCTGAACGTTTCGAGCAGGAAGAGGTTGATGTGCATCGCTTTGCAATGATTCCTCAAGGCGGTAGCGATCATGCTACTCAGCATCGCTGCCCCGGTGAGTGGATCACACTGGCACTAATCGACTTGGCAATTGAGAAATTCATTCACCAGCTTCGCTATGACGTACCGTGGCAGGATCTTACGGTCGATCTCAATGTAATACCGGCTCGCCCACGAAGCGGCTTTATCATTTCTAATATTCGCTCTATTAATTCTTCTCAGCCCAGCGCTGAGGAAGAGCACTTTTAAGGCATTGTTTTTTTAATAACGCAGGAGAAAAGCCATGAATCATCAATCAAACGACATAAAGAGTAACGAAACCAAAAAAGCAGAACAGCTCATCGACAAGGACATTCCCGATGTCGATGAAAATACTGACCATAAGAGCTCTCACCATCAAGAACCCAAACCCTTTCGGCCAGACGAGAATGTGGATAATCAGAAAGCTGAGGAGTCTCCATCATCACCAGGTCATAACACTTCTATTAAGGAAGCACCTATCCCGGGTGCCCAACTGACTAAGGAGAAAAAAAAGCATAAAGACAATATTGATCAAAAATCAGCCAAGGCCGATCCCAAAAGCAGTGAATAGCATAAATGATAGCGTGCTATTGATGCGTTTAGGCCACTATTATTAAACTTAATTTTGCGAGGCAGTTACCGTGAAAAACCCAGTTTACGATGATAAACAGCAGCTTATAGGGCACTTTGTTAAAGATAAATATCTGAAACGGGTAGCGCTTGAAGCAAGCGATGGGAATACGTACAGCATTCCTACCCAGGAATTAACCCGCCAAGATGACCACTGGATACTGGCCAAGCCGTTGAGTGAGTATGTAAAGCTGTCTACTTATCAAAAACAACAGGAGCATGTCGATGAGCTGAGCGATGAAAGCTTTCCTGCAAGCGATCCACCGGATTTCACATTAGGAAAAAATGGACTTAATCAATAGGCAGGGAATACTAGTTTAAATTGACTGCTAGAAAGCATTTTGTGCTGATTCAATTAAATAAAATGAAGCCAATTGCTTAGTCTAGCAGTTATTTTTAGCTAATGTGATTAGTTAACAACGGGACCAACATGCCACCTATTATCACAAGCTACTGCTTTGCTAGTTAATCAATGCTGGCCAACTTCGCCATTACCAGGGAGCTGCAAATGCAAACCAAAAAAGATCAGAACTCTTTTTGGTCTAAGCGCGCACTCTTATTCATTGTATTAGGGATATTACCTGCGTTGGCCCTGCTAGGATGCCGCTATCCTAGCGATATAGAACATACGATGGAAAGAATTCAACATGGTGTGCTGGAAGTAGGACTAACTGAGAATTCGCCTTGGGTGATACGTACCAACGATGGCCCTGCTGGACTCGAACCGGATATTATCCGCTCACTGGCTGAACAGTTGAATTCGGAAATCCGCTGGCACTGGGATAGTGAAGATGATTTGCTAGCCGCTCTGCAGCATCACCAACTTGACTTGGTGATAGGAGGATTAACTAATCGCTCTCGCCTGAGCCAACAGGCGGCGCTGACACGCCCTTATTATCAAAGCCGCTATACTGTCGGCTTTCCCTCGGGGGTGCCTTTGCCCAGTTCTTTAAATGGGTTGGAAGTCGCCATTCCTCCCGTAAATCACATGCATGCAGCGCTCAAAGAAAAAAATGCCAAGCCGGTCAAAGTTACCGAGGTTACTCGTACTGAAAGCCCCATCGCCGCGCCTACATGGTGGTTATCGGCCCATGGGTTGATTGCCGGTCCTTGGGAGATAATTATCGATAAGCATGTGATGGCGCTGCCCAAAGGTGAGAACGCTTGGATGCTGGCATTGCAACGCCACCTTAATGGCTACTCCAACATTGAGCAGCAACTGCAACAACTGGAGGCGGCGCAATGAAAATAAGGCAAGTGTATCAACTGCCCCCTGATAAACAGAAAGACCTTGATTACCTGGTACGGCTTGAATGGTGGAACCTGGGGTTTCGCATTTCAATCGTCGGCGTATTGGCATTAGTGTTGGGTAGTAGTCAGGCCATGAGAGTGGCTTGGTTTGAAGATATGCTCTCTTTAATCCCTCCTATCGCCTTTCTGATCGCAATGCGTTATCGCAACCGAGCCCCTAATGCGATCTTTCCATATGGGTATCAACGTGCCACGAGTATCGCCTTCCTCTGTGCAGCCACCGCCCTGGCGCTACTCGGCGGTATTCTGTTACTTGATTCGCTACTAAAGCTCGCCAAGATGGAACATCCCAGCATTGGCGCCGTCGAGCTCTTCGGCACCACTTTCTGGATGGGGTGGTTAATGATTGGTGCGCTGATTTATAGCGTCATACCTCCCGTCATTATCGGTCATCTACAGATGAAAGCCGCCAAAAAAGTGCATGAAAAAACGGTGTTTGTTGATGGCAAGATGAGCAAGGCGGACTGGATGACTGGGCTTGCCGCTATCGCCGGAATCGTCGGCGTTGGCGCTGGCCTATGGTGGGCGGACGCGTTGGCGGGCGCGCTTATCGCGCTTGATGTCACCAAGGATGGCGTGACTAATGTGAAGGAGGCGGTGGGTGACCTTCTCGACCGAAGACCCCGTTTTACTTCTAAAGCGGAGCCGGAACACCTTGCTGAAGAACTGGAAGAACAATTATGTGCCATGGGGTGGGTCGCCAGTGCCGCCGTGCGCTTACGTGAGGAAGGGCACATTTTTAGCGGAGAAGCGTTTGTGGTGCCCCATAGCGATGAGAATTTGGCACAACACTTACGCGACGCTGCTCAGTTTTTAAACCATTACGATTGGCGTATTTATGAAGTAGTGGTGACGGCTTGGCCCAGTGAAAACTGAATCGAATTGCCGATATTGTGAAGCTTTTCACCATTATCGAAATCCCGAGACGAGATACCCTGACCGGGTTCATTTATGCTCACATTACTTAGTAATATGTCGCTAACCGCCGCTTTTGCACTGTTCAGCGTTTGCGCAGTCGTTATTGGCATCATTGGCACCCGGCTTGCGCGGATTGTCGACGACCTCGCTGATCGTACCGGATTAGGTGAGGCGATAGCTGGTGCTGTCTTACTTGGGATGGCTACCTCACTCTCAGGCATTGTGGTATCGGTCTCTTCCGCCTGGACCGATAAACCTGAACTGGCAATGAGTAATGCGCTGGGCGGTATCGCTGTTCAAACGCTATTTTTAACGATCGCTGACATGGTATATCGGCGCGCTAACCTCGAACACGCCGCGGCCTCCCTTGGCAATCTGATTCAGGGCGCCTTATTGCTGTGCTTACTCAGCCTATTGTTGTTAGGTCGCTTTACGCCCGAATGGACTTTCTGGCAAGTACACCTCATCACACCGCTGCTATTTATTGCTTACCTGTTTGGGCTAAAGCTGGTTAAAAATGCCCAAACCCGCCCGATGTGGTCCCCAACTCGTACGCATGAGACGCGTGAAGACCAGCCTGATGAGTCGCCTGGAAAGCTAACGCTGGTGCGGTTATGGCTGTTATTTGTGGGTCTCGCGCTTACGATCGGCATTACCGGCTGGTTACTGGAACGCAGCGCTACGGTGATTGCGGCAGAAACCGGCCTTAGCCAAGCGGCTGTCGGCGTTCTGCTGACCTCAATAGTGACATCACTACCTGAGCTGGTAACAACGGTTGCGGCGGTGCGCCGTGGGGCACTCACACTCGCGGTGGCAGGCATTATTGGCGGCAATGCGTTTGATACCCTGTTTGCCGCTGCATCAGATGTGGCTTACCGAGGCGGCTCGATTTACCACGTCATTCCCGATCAGGTAATGTTATGGGTTGCTCTCGCGGTGTTAATGACAGGGGTTTTAATGCTTGGCCTGTTGCATCGCCAAGAGCAAGGGCCTGGCCGTATTGGCTTTGAAAGCATGGTCATTATCGGCCTCTATTTGGCGGGAATAGCGATATTAATGGTGAACTAGATTAATGGGGAACTAGCCACCGCAAGGTAGCGGCACATTAACACCAAAGGAGCATTGTTAGTGATTGGAAGCACGTTAATAGGGGTCATAGGCACCTTACTTATTTTACTGGTGGTTTACGACGCTATTCGCACCACTTTATCGGTATCTAGTTCAGGTCCGCTGACTAACCGGTTGGTCAGTGGGCTATGGTTTATGCTGCTAGGTATTCATCAGCGACGAAAGAGCCATACCATGTTGTCCTCTACGGGCCCATGGATAACGATGACGTTACTGCTGACATGGTTTCTAGTCGCTTGGCTGGGTTGGTTTTTACTATTTTGTAGTTCACCTCAGGCCGTGGTGCTGTCTTCTTCAAACGCCACCGCTAGCTTAGTTGAGCGCGCCTACTATACGGGCTACACACTCACGACGTTGGGCTATGGTGACTTTGTTGCCGGTAATGATAATTGGCGTCTTCCACCTGTCTTGGCTGCGGCTAACGGTTTTTTCCTTTTTACGATATCGATTACTTATATTTTGAATATCATCACCAATGTTATTCAAAAGCGCCAAACATCCCTCACCATCAGTGCGCTGGGCGAAAATCCACGGCAAATACTCGCGTCTACGAACGGCGACGGAAAATTTGCAACACTGATCAGCCAACTTCAGCCGTTACAACAATCCATCAGTACCTTAGGCCAGCAGCATTTAGCCTATCCAATCCTGCACTATTATCACAGTGAGAGCAGCAGCAAAGCGCTTTCGCTAGCCATAGCACGCTTATACCAAGCTATTGTCATTGCCTGCTTTGCCAGCACCAGGCTAGATCCCACTTCGCGTGAGCAGTTATTGATCACACGAAAAGCAATTGAGCAATTCCTGGATACGCTCGGTAGTGCTTTCATTCATCCTAGCCAACATATCCCTGATATTCCTGCGTTTAATGGCTATGCCGACTTACCAGGCGTCGAGGCATCGAACACCGAGATCCAGGACTATTTAGCCTCACTGCCCTACCAGAAAATCTTGGTGGCATTTGTTCATAAGGACGGCTGGCAGTGGCAGGATGTATGGCAAACAGAGAATGGAAGGGGTGCTTAGCGCATGCAGCGACTGAAATGAAATCGATGATTCATAGGGTGGACAGCCCAATAGGTTATCAACCTAATCAAGCGACACCCAAATACATCCACCTGAATAAGGAGTAATGCGTTGATTCGGCAGCTAACACTTTACGTATTGATCAGTATTCTCTTTGTAGCCGCTGGCTGCTCATCAAGGACGATTGGCAACCACGAGACAATGGAGCAGCCGGATGAATCGTTAATCAATACGTATTGGAAGCTGATGAAACTTGATGGCGCGCCGGTCATCGCCAAAGAGAACTTTCGAGAAGCGCACATGGTGCTACACCAAGATGCTTCGCGCTTAGCAGGTGCCACCGGCTGTAATACACTAATGGGCAGCTATCAAGTAGAGAACGAACACATCACGTTCAACCAAGTCGCCACCACCAAAAGAGCCTGCCCGGCGCCTCAAATGGAAACTGAACGCAATTTTCTAGCCGCCCTCAAGCAGACAACCGCATGGCGTGTGGAGGGCGCAAGGCTTGTATTAATGGATGATAAGAATAACCTGCTGGCTAGCTTTGAAGCGGTGCATCTTTATTAAATTAATGAACGGTAAGTCGAGTGTTATTTTGAAAGTTATAAATCGCACGACTGCTAAGGCACAGACCCTGACAGAAACACACCGCTGTATAGCCCTTTATCCCCACTCTGATAAAGACAGAAGGTGTGGATAACCTACGCGTAGACACTTTGTAGGCACATACGAAAAAGCCGCCCTTTCGGACGGCTTAATCTAATTCTCTAACGCTTAACTTTTAACCACTTTTCAGTGGTGCCGACACCAGGAGTCGAACCCGGGACCTACTGATTACAAGTCAGTTGCTCTACCAACTGAGCTATG
The DNA here is from genome assembly GCF_037070225.1 of Vreelandella indica. Taxonomy (NCBI): domain Bacteria; kingdom Pseudomonadati; phylum Pseudomonadota; class Gammaproteobacteria; order Oceanospirillales; family Halomonadaceae; genus Vreelandella; species Vreelandella indica. The sequence continues at coordinate 14,932 of NZ_JBANSO010000008.1, read as the reverse complement.
TCGGCGCTTCACGTTTTCTTGAGAACATGATTGCTTCGCTGTTAGGCTTTGCAATCAACAAGAAATCTTGTTGGCAATGGCTGGGGTACCAGGATTCGAACCTGGGAATGCCGCTACCAAAAAGCGGTGCCTTACCACTTGGCGATACCCCAGCAGTGTGGTGGCCAGAGACGGAATCGAACCGCCGACACGGGGATTTTCAATCCCCTGCTCTACCAACTGAGCTATCTGGCCGCTGCCAACGGTGCGTATTAAACTAAAAACGCCGCTTTTCGTCAACACCTTTGTGAAACTTTCTTGCGATACGGATGCTTAGGGGTGTTCTGTTCTACACCCGGCGCGGTGAGAAGCATACGCTACGGGCCTTTCCCACCTAGGCCTGGCCCTACTCATTACAAGTCAGTTGTCCTGCTTTTCACATGGCAGAAAAGCGACAGCCAACCTTCAAAGTCATGCCTGAGTGGGCGGTACATACCCTTCGGCCTGGTCGGTTTCCTGATTGTCCAGGAAGCGCTGCATCTGCTCCATTAAGTACGCACGGGATTCAGGGTCGAGCATGTTGAGGTGTTTTTCATTGATCAAACGAGTTTGCAGCGACTGCCAGGCTTCCCAGGCGGGCTTGGAAACAGTCGCCTGAATCTCCTGGCCCTGCTTGCCCGGCAAGGGCGGGAATGGCAGCGCTTCGAGCTCTTTCTGGTACTTGCGGCAAAAAACCGTGTTACTCATAACGTACTCCTCTTGCAGTGACTGGCTACTTATAGCCCCAGATAACGCTTAGGCGTGGCCTGGGGTGGGATTGAGGGTAAATGGCGTTAGCTGGCTGAGCAGCGCTTTAACCGGGGCTGCCAAGCCTAGCGCGGGCGGATGGTTGATGTCGTACCATACGCCACTTTCGCGTACACCACCCAGCCTATCGCAGGTCACGGGCTGCGGGGTAATTTCCAGGCGAAAATGGCTGAATGTATGGTGAAAACTGGGCGCCGCACGTTCGCGCGCGGGGTTAACGACATGAGTTTCCAACCAGTCGTTGAGCTCGCTGTGCTTATCAAACTGCGGTAGGCCCCATAACCCACCCCATAAACCGCTAGGAGGGCGCTTTTCCAGCCACACCCGGCCTTCCGGATCGCGCAGCATCAGCATGATGGTCTGCCGGGTCGGCAGCGCCTTTTTCGGTTTGGATTCCGGATAGCGCTGGGGCTCACCGCGCGCATAGGCCAAACAGACATCGTTAAACGGGCAGCTTGGGCAATCCGGCTTGCTGCGTTTGCATAGCGTGGCGCCAAAATCCATGATCGCTTGGGTATAATCCGCCAGCCGCGCTGTTGGCGTATAGTACTCGGCCAGCGCCCAAAGCTGCCGTTCAACTGCAGGCTTACCCGGCCAGCCGGGCAGCGCATGCAGCCGGGTGAGCGAGCGCTTTACGTTGCCATCCAGGATCGCGGCCCGTTCCCCTGTACTTTGCGCAATGACAGCGCCTGCGGTGGAACGGCCAATGCCGGGCAGTGCCACCAATTCGCCAATACTGTCTGTTGGCAGTTCGCCATCATGCTCCACCAACGCAACTTGGGCGGCTTTATGCAAGTTGCGCGCACGGGCGTAGTAGCCAAGCCCTGTCCAGAGATGCAGCACTTCATCCTGCGGCGCAGTAGCGAGTGCCTCCAGAGTGGGAAAGCGCGCCATAAAACGCTCGAAGTAAGGAATGACGGTGGTGACTTGGGTCTGCTGCAGCATGATTTCCGACACCCAGACGCGATAGGCGCTGCGCGGCGACTGCCACGGCAGGTCGTGACGGCCATAACGGTCGAACCAAGCCAGTAGGCGTTGTTGAAATTCGTCTGCCGCCAGCCGCGGTTTGGGCATATCTGCCATGCACGCTCCTTAAACAGAAAGGGGTATCAAAGGGACTAATAAAAAAGCGCCGGCGGTTAGGCCGGCGCAGCACTTATCGGTTCCGGTGAGAATGCTCAGTTAAACAGGCCGCGTAGCCCGTCACGCAGCTCCTTCCCAGCGCCTTCACCTAACCGCTCATCCAACTGGTCCAATGTATCGCCTAAACGCTCCTCCAGCTCTTCATTGACGCGCTCGCCAGCTTCGTTGCGCAGCAGGTCGACTACCGCCGCCTGGAATGCTTCACGATCAAAACGGCACCACTCAGTGCGTTCACCGCCTAAATGTCCTTCACAGCGAACGGGCAGCGGCAGTTGTTCCAAGCGGGGATTCACCTCACAAGCCGCGTCGGCGGTGTCTACTAAGCGGGCATTCGCCTGGGTGTTGAAATTCATACTGGTAAGATTGAGTTCGCCTTCTCCCTGAACATCAATACCGGGCAGAGTGATCATTAGATCGTCGCTCTCGACTAAACCATTGCTGATTTGGAAGGTGGCATCGAAACGCTCAAAGCGGGTATCGGTGTGCCATTCGCGCAGCGTGCCCTCGCCTTCTAACTGGGCTACCAGTTCACACATTTGCTGGGAAATGTTGGTATTTAAAATAGCCCCATCGTTCAGGCGAGCCGTCAGCTCCCCATTAAGATTGCTGATGAGCGCTTCGCGGCTATTGCCTTGACTCGTAAGGCCGCCAGATAAATTAAAGCGACCGCGCAGTGGCGACGGCTCCTCTCCTTCGCTGATGGCTTCTATCAACGGTGCCACCTGAACGCTGTTAATGGTTGGCGAAAGCGCCCATTCCAGAATAGAGCCCGTGGCATCGACTTGACCGGTAGCGCTGAGTTCACCTTCGTAGAAGCCCGACTCAAATGCCGTTAGCCGGTGAATGCCGTTGTCACCACGCAGTTGTAAGCTAGGATTATTGAACGTTAATCCTGCCAAGACGAGGTTATCGACGCTTAAATCACCCTCAAGTGACAACCGAGTAAGAAGCGATTGCGGCACTAATGTGCTGGAATCCTGGGCAAAGGCTTTACGCAGCAGGCCACGGCTAGCCTGCTCGGCGGTAGCGGCACCGGGTAGATAGCGATCCAGATCCAATTGATCACCGGCTAAATCGAACGCCAGCCGCGAGCCATCCAAAGCGGCGGTCAGCTCGCCAGTAAAGGTGCTGTCATCGACCACCAACGAGAGGCTCGGCAAAGAGAGTTGCTCAACATCGCCTTCAATAGGGCTGGTCATGGCCACATCGCTAAGTGCGGCCTCGCCCGCTGTGGTGAGCGTAACGCCAGCGCGAGCCAGCCAGGGGCGCAGCGTAAACGGGGCCGCGGTTAACTGGCCGCGATAGCGTGGGGCATCACGCAGTTGCTCAACATTGAGGTGACCACTAACTTTTAGGCCATCCGGCCCGGTGAGCTGCAGGTTTTTTAACTGCGCCGTTTGTGCTTGCCAATCACTCTCCAGGCCAAAGGCCAGTGACAGCGCCAGGCTGCCCTGCCAATTGTCGGCATTGCGAAGACCAGCTTCAAGCACCCCTTCTGTGATCGAAAGCTGTTGCTCCCCCATGCGGGCGACCAGTTCAGCCGCTTTTAAGCTGAGCTGTTGTGGTTCGCTCTCTGCGCCTTGCGTCGTTCGCGTGGTTAGCGCCATATTTTCCAGCACGAAAAGCTCATCGGCCAAACCAAGCCGCACGCGGGTTTCGAGATTGATCTCGCTGCTCAGGTCAGGGGTGCGCTCCAGCACTTCGGCATCCAGCCGGTTATGCTTGGTCAGCGTAAACATGGCCTTAAGCGGGAAGGGGCGCACTGGGTTGACGTTACTGCCGGAGATATTTAGTTGCTGCATGCGCCATAAGGCTTCGGTTTGTGCGTCCCGGAAGCGAATGTCAGCGTTCTTCACTTCGACACTAGCAATGCTTAGCACCACCGCCAAGCTACCGGCATCGGCGTTGGGTCCCGCACTGGCAGGCGCCAGCACCGTTTCTGCGGTGCTTTCATTTTGCTCGGAAAGCCGCTCTAGCAAGGGTTCCCAATTACCCTCGCCTTGGGCATCGCGCTCCAGGTTAAGGCGCATACCGTCAAGCGTTAGGCCATCGACGGCAATTTCGCCCCGCAGTAGCGGGCCGAATGCAACGCTGACTTCGGCACGATCAATGGCGGCGAAGGCGGCACTCTCTTCAGCTTGCTCGGGCAGCCAGGCGCGGGCCTGCTCCACGCTCACGCCAATACGGGGGTAGAATGACCAGGTGATCGGGCCTTCCAGGGCAAGGTTAAGCCCGGTCTGCTCTTCTACAACGGCCGTTAAACGCGGTTTGAAATCTTCTGGATCCAGGAAAGTGGTGACATACACCACGGCGGCGACGGCGACGATGGCAAGAATACCGACCGCTGCCAGCAAAATACGTAATAGCTGTTTCATTTACCCTTTCCCTTGTGGGTCTAACTCAACAAAATCGCTGGTGGCGGGCATTCCCGGCACTGGCGTTTCTGGATTGGTCATAGGCCGGTAGCCTAATTTGGAAAGCAGCACGCGGTCAGCCAATGGCAAGGTGGAAGTTTCTATCCGCAACACACGGCCTTCCTGTTTGGCTTGCTCGCCAAGCAGCGCCATTAAGCGCGAACCGACGCCACGGCGGCGCGTGGTTTTGCGCACGCAGAGCTCAGATAGCCACCACGCCCGGTCTTCGCCTTCTTGCACGGCGACAGCCCCCAGCAGCCGATCATTGAAATGGGCGCAGGCAAAAAAATGCTGACCTTTAAAATGTTGTTCAATAAATGGCTCAACCGTTGGGGTGGGCATGCGCTCTTGGGGCGCATCCTCATAAATGCGCATTAGGTCAAGGCGCACTTGCTCATCGGCTTCCCAACGGGCCTGGTCGACGTGGTGCAGTGTCACCGGCATGGTGAAATCCTCTTCGCCAAAGCAGCCTGGCTGCTATTTCTGCCGCAATTGATTGCAGCTACATTTCGCGCATTGTAGCGGATGAGGGCGCCAATTCACTATAATGGTCGCTTCGCCACAGGTTATGCCCTGATCCACAGTGGTAAGTTGATACAAAGCCACCGGCCATTTCACAGGATCGTTCCTCAGGGTAATCCCCCAGAGTGCGCCTTAGCGCAGGAGATGCAACATGTCAGCGCGTATTGCCACGGTTAGCCGTGACACCAACGAAACCCAGATCAAGGTCAGCGTCAATCTCGACGGCGAAGGCCGTCTTAGCTGCCAAACCGGCGTTCCGTTTTTGGATCATATGCTTGATCAAGTTGCCCGCCATGGGATGATCGATCTCGACATCAATGCCACTGGCGACCTGCATATTGACGACCACCATACCGTAGAAGACCTGGGTATTACGTTAGGCCAGGCTTTTTTTGAAGCCATTGGCGATAAGCGCGGCATTTACCGCTATGGTCACGCCTACGTACCCCTTGATGAAGCACTCTCTCGGGTGGTGATCGACTTTTCCGGCCGACCAGGCCTTTATATGAATGTTGAGTTCACCCGCGATACCATCGGTAGCTTGGACACCCAGCTGTTCTGGGAGTTTTTCCAAGGCTTCGTGAATCACGCCCGCGTGTCGCTGCATATCGACAACCTCAAAGGCTTTAATGCTCACCATCAAGCGGAAACGATTTTCAAAGCCTTTGGCCGGGCGCTGCGTATGGCCGTGGCGGAAGACCCACGCATGGCAGGCCAAATGCCTTCCACCAAAGGGAGCTTGTAATGCTGCGCTATGTGATGAGCTATGCCTCTAGCAACTTTCCTTCTATCTCCACAAGGAGCGCTTCATGACCATTGCTGTGATCGACTATGGAATGGGCAACCTGCATTCCGTGGCCAAGGCGCTGGAGCATGTGACGCATGAGAATGTAGTCATCACCCGTGACCCGCGACGCATTCTTGGCGCGACGCGTCTGGTACTACCAGGCCAAGGTGCCATTCGTGACTGCGTTGGTGAACTAGAGCGCACCGAGTTACGCGGGCTGGTAGACGATATTTTAACCCGCCAGGCTAAGCCACTACTGGGCATTTGCGTGGGGCAGCAGATGTTGCTGGAGCGCAGCGAAGAGAATGGTGGCGTTGAGTGCCTGGGCTTTTTTAAAGGCAGCGTAGACCGTTTCCCTGGTGATATGCGCGACACCCACGAGCAGCGCTTGAAAGTACCGCACATGGGCTGGAATGTGGTCGAGCAGCATCACGACCACCCACTGTGGGCAGGTATTGATAATCGTGAACACTTCTACTTCGTGCACAGCTATTACGTGAATGCGGACGACGACGCCCAGGTGTTTGGTACGACCCAATACGGCAAGGTAAGCGCCCATGTCGCGATTGGTCGTGACTCGACCTTCGCGGTGCAGTTTCACCCGGAAAAAAGCTCCCGCGCGGGCCTTCGCCTGCTTGAAAACTTTGTCACCTGGACGCCCTGAGAGGATTTTGTATGTTGGTAATTCCCGCTATTGATCTCAAAGACGGCCAGTGTGTCCGGTTGAAGCAGGGTCGCATGGAAGATGCGACCTCCTACGGTGATGACCCAGTAGCTATGGCCGCACGCTGGGTAGAGGCTGGTGCCCGCCGCCTTCATTTAGTCGATTTAAACGGCGCCTTTGAAGGCAAGCCAGTTAATGGCGATGCCGTGACAGCTATCGCGCGCGCCTACCCAAATCTGCCGATTCAAATTGGTGGTGGCATTCGCAGTGCGGAAACTATCGAGCACTATTTAAGTGCCGGTGTCTCCTACGTGATTATCGGTACCAAAGCAGTAAAAGAGCCCGACTTCGTGGGTGAAATGTGCCGCGCCTTCCCCGGCCATGTGATTGTTGGGCTTGATGCCAAAGATGGCTATGTCGCCACCGACGGCTGGGCAGAGGTCTCCACGATCAAAGCCACCGAACTAGCCAAGCGTTTTGCCAACGATGGTGTCTCCAGCATCGTCTACACCGACATTGCTCGCGACGGCATGATGCAAGGCGTTAACGTAGAGGCCACCGCGGCCCTAGCCCGCGAAGGTGGTCTACCGGTGATTGCTTCAGGGGGAGTGACCAATCTGGACGACATCAAAGCACTCTGCGAAGTTGCCGATAGCGGTATACTGGGCGCGATTACTGGCCGGGCAATTTACGAAGGCAGCCTGGATGTCGCCGAAGCACAGCGGTTAAGCGACCAACTGACGGGAGGCGGTTCATGAGCCTTACCAAACGCATTATCCCCTGCCTGGATGTAGACGCCGGGCGCGTGGTCAAAGGCGTTAATTTTGTCGGCATTCGCGATGCCGGGGACCCGGTAGAGATTGCCCAGCGCTATAACCAGCAGGGCGCCGACGAGATTACCTTTCTCGATATTACCGCCAGCCACGAAGACCGTGATACGACGGTAGAGATGGTTGAACGCATTGCGGGCGAAGTGTTTATTCCACTGACCGTCGGCGGCGGCATTCGCAGCTGTGATGACATTCGCACCATGCTGAACGCTGGAGCGGATAAAGTCTCCATCAACACCGCCGCGGTCACCAACCCTGAGTTTGTGCGCGAAGCTGCTGAGCGTTTCGGTAGCCAGTGCATTGTGGTGGCGATCGATGCCAAGCGGGTCTCGAAAGAGGGCGAAACGCCCCGCTGGGAGATATTCACCCACGGTGGTCGCCGCCCAACGGGCCTCGACGCCGTTGAGTGGGCGAAGAAGATGGTGGAATTCGGAGCGGGCGAACTGCTGCTCACCAGCATGGATCGCGACGGCACCAAGATCGGCTTTGACCTGGGCGTGACCCACGCGATTTCAGAAGCAGTGAGCGTGCCGGTGATTGCCTCTGGCGGTGTAGGCAACCTGGATCACCTGGTGGATGGCGTGCTGAAAGGTGGTGCCGACGCCGTGCTGGCCGCCAGTATTTTCCACTTTGGCGAATACACCATCCCTGAAGCAAAGCGCTACATGGCCGAACGCGGTATCGAAATGCGGCTTTAGTTTTTAAGAGCATGTCTTTGAGAACATAGCCTTTAAGACGTAAGCCTGCCGGGGCTTTAAGCCCCGGTATCTTCAAGCGATAAGCCAAGATTACTGATCCCACCGTTGCGCCCTAATTCACGCACCTCTTTTAGTGCCGCTTTATCCAACGGTTCGCTGACCATTTCCAATACCGCATCCTGAAAGTCGTTCTCGTCGGCCATCAACGGGTGGTCGCGAATAATTAGCGCCAGTTTCTGTGCGTCAACTTCGCCTTCAGTGAGCTCTATAAAAGCGCGCACGCCCGCTCGGGATGTGCGGCTAACATCCAACACGGCCTCTGGGGAATCGCCTTGCAGGGTGTCCAGCAGCGCCGAGACCGATACCACAGCATCCAGCGCACGCCGAGCACCAAAGCTGTCATCCTTTTCGGAAGGCTCACATTCGGCGAGCTTCTCCGCCTGGCGGGCAAAGTCGATACTGGCGTTGGGCACATTAAGCCGTTCCCACACCAAACTCAGCACGGTACGCAGCGTATGGCTATCGCCCTGTCCTGTGGTTTGCTCATACAGCACATAGTTAGGCAGCAAACGCTCACACAGCGCCGCCATAAAGGCTTGCTGGGCCGGTAGTGGGAGTTCTTGCAGCCGTAAATAAAAGCCCTGAGGTTTCGGCACCATACTGATTTCCTGGATCGCTTTACGTGGGATATTGGTGAAATGTAGCGGGTACGTTATCGTCTCTCTGCGCTTGGGGCGATCCCCTAACGCTTTGATGATTGTACGGCCGGCGAGGAGATTACCATGCATATTCATCTGCTACAGCACGGCCCTGACCATGGCCCCGCCCGTTTAACCGACTGGCTAACCAGTATGGGCCATAGTTACACCGTTTTTCATCTCTATGCTGGCGAGTTAACGCCCCGCCCAAACGAATCTGATGCATTGATTGTACTTGATGGGCCTGAGACGCTACTCAGCCAACCACCAGCGTGGTTTAAAGCTGAAGATAAACTGATCAACCGCTACCTGGATGGACAAAAACCATTATTGGGGATTGGCATTGGCGCTCACTGGATAGCGCAAGCACTCGGCGCAGTGGTAGCCCCCGGCACTTACGCTGAAACAGGCTGGCATACGGTCACCCTGGCACCGGAAAGCTCACTGGATTTGCCCGAGTCGTTCAGCGCCTTTATGTGGCATCGTTATGTCTTCAGCTTGCCCGATGATGCCTTTTCCCTGGGGGGCAGTGAAGCAGCACCGCTACAGGGGTTTACCTGGGATAGAGGCCGCGTCGTCAGCCTGCTATGCCATTTGGAAGCCACGCCTGCCAGCGTTAACCACCTGCTGAGCAAGACCGAGCGGCCCAGCGCCTCCCCTGCCGCCGCCCGCTATGTTCAGGACGATGCGGAAATTCTTGAGGATGCCAATCGCTTTATTCATCTAGCACCGCTGCTTGACCGCGTGATGACCCAGTGGTTAAGAACGGACTAACAGCAGCGCATGCAGCCATTATCGGTTCCACTGCCTGGCAACCGCCAGGCAGCTCTCCCAATCGCCGACATGAATTACCGGCGGGGCAGTCTCACGCTGCTTGTCTAAGTGATAGCGGTAGAGTGGGTCGTAATACTCGGTCAGCAGTGGCGCGAGCCAAGCTTCATGGGCCTGAGGGTTGCCGTGGGCATGTTCGTTAAACGCCAGTGCCTGAAGCCGCTGCAAACGCTGCAGCCGTGCATTACCCAAGCGCTTGCCCAGACGGATCAGCGCATTACTTAACTGCGCCTGCATCAATTGCCAGCCCTGATAGGCACCATAGCGAGCAGCATAGGCCTGCTCTAAATCGATAATGTAATCCTGCTGAATTTGAGCAAGGCGCCAATCCAGCGGCATTTCGATACGCACACGAGGCGCTTGCTGCAATGCTCGCCAGAAGCTCAAGGGAATATTGGCACTACCAATCTGGCGGGACTCGTCTTCGATAACCAGCCCTTCAGTTAAGCTGATTAATCGTTTAGCCAGCGCATGCTCAAAATTGATTTGTGTGGCAGGCTCTTCGGGCCTGCGCCCGAAGGCGGAGCCTTTATGGTGCGCGAAGGCTTCCAGATCAACGCCGTTATCGAGCTGATTAATCAGCGTGGTTTTTGCACACCCAGTCAGCCCTGCGACCACCAACATCGGCTGCAGTGCAGCCGTCTCAATACGCTCACATAGCGCTTGGCGCATGGCTTTCCAACCGCCCTCCAAGCGTGGTCTTGAGATGCCTGCCTCTTCTAACCACTGCTGAGCAATTTGTGAGCGCAGCCCTCCGCGAAAGCAGTAAATCAATGCATCTGGATGCTCGGCTAAATAAGCCTGCCACGCTGCAATTCGAGTTTGCTTGACCTCACCGCTGACTAAGCGTTCGCCTAACGCAATCGCCGCGGCTTGGCCCTGCCGTTTATAGGCGATACCTACCTGATGACGCTCATCATCAATCATTAACGGCAGATTGACGGCCCCCGGCAGCCCACCCTGGGCAAACTCTACCGGGGCGCGCACATCAATAAGCGGCCGCTCCTCTTTGAGTAAATCTAATACTGCCGGTGTGGTCGACAGTGTCACCCGACCACCTCAATAGAGGCTTTACCTTGGCGCGCTGTCATTACCCCGAATGACTGTAACGACAGACCGAATTCGCGGCCAATGCGCTCAACGTCATCTTCCCAGGCAGGATCGACACTAATGAGCAGTCCGCCAGAAGTTTGTGGATCACACAGCCACTGCCAGTGGGCTTCATCCATGGCGGGCAAGCTCTCTCCTAGCGCATCACGGTTGCGTAGCGTACCGCCTGGCACCGCGCCTTGGCGGCGGTAGGACTCTGCCTCGGCTAAGCGCGGCAGCTTACGAAAATCAATCTGGGCCATCACATTACTGGCTTGGCACATTTCCGCAAGATGGCCGGCCAAGCCAAAACCGGTCACATCAGTCATGGCGTTTATCCCTTTCACATCGGCAAGTTTCACGCCAATGCTGTTGGGCTTGAGCATGGTTTCGCGGGCAAGGCCATGGTGGCCCATTTCCAGTAAGCCGCGCTTTTCTGCGGTGGTTAACATACCGATACCCAGCGGCTTGGTTAAGAACAGCAGATCACCGGGTTTGGCGGTGCTATTAAGCTTGAGCTTGTCTAGATCCACCAAGCCGTTCACAGCGAGCCCAAAAATCGGCTCGGGCGCATCAATGGAGTGACCGCCTGCTAGGGCAACACCTAATTCACGGCATACTGCCTGGGCTCCGGCCATGACATCACCAGCCACTTCAGCGCTAAGCTTATCCAACGGCCAGCCTAGAATACCTAACGCCATTACCGGCGTACCGCCCATGGCGTAAACATCGCTGATCGCATTGGTCGCCGCGATACGCCCAAAATCAAAGGGATCATCGACAATCGGCATGAAGAAATCCGTGGTGGCGATCATGCCGCGACCATCGCCCAGATCATACACGGCAGCATCTTCGCGTCCTTGATTGCCGACAATAAGCCGCTTATGGCCCGCAGCTGGCCCCGCTTTGGCTAGAATCCCATCCAGCACGTCCGGGGCAATTTTGCAGCCGCAGCCGGCGCCGTGGCTATATTGGGTCAAGCGAATCGAACTCATCGTGTCTCTCCTTGGCACTTAGGGGATATCTTCAGTTTAACGCAGTATGGCACATGCTACAGTGCTTCCAGCGCATCGCTGAGCTTATCTACGGCGATCACTTCCATGCCTTTTGGCGCCTGCTTGGGTGCATTGGCCCGCGGCACGATGGCACGCAGAAAACCGTGTTTGGCCGCCTCGGCAATACGCTCTTGGCCACTGGGTACTGGGCGTATCTCGCCGGAAAGCCCAACTTCACCGAATACCACTAACTCTTTGGGCAGCGCGCGGTTTTGCAGGCTAGATACTACTGCCAGCAGTACTGCCAAATCGGCGCTGGTTTCAAGCACTTTGACACCACCGACAACGTTCAGGAATACGTCTTGGTCACCGGTAAACAGACCACCGTGGCGGTTGAGCACTGCCAACAGCATGGCCAGGCGATTTTGATCAACGCCGACAGCTACCCGGCGGGGATTGCCAAGCGCAGACTCATCTACCAGTGCCTGCACCTCGACCAGAATTGGCCGCGTGCCCTCCCAAACCACCATCACCAAGCTGCCGGGCGCTTGCACCTCTTGGCGGGAGAGAAAAATCGCGCTGGGGTTTTTGACTTCTTTAAGGCCCTGCTCAAGCATCGCGAAGACACCCAGTTCGTTAACGGCACCAAAGCGGTTTTTCTGACCACGTAGGGTGCGAAAGCGTGAGTCTGCGCCGCCTTCTAATAACAGCGACGCATCAATCATATGCTCAAGGACTTTAGGACCCGCCAGCGAACCGTCTTTGGTCACGTGTCCCACTAATAACAGAACGGTATTGGTCTTCTTGGCAAAGCGCGTTAACGCGGCGGCTGACTCGCGCACCTGAGCAACGCCACCAGGCGCTGAGCTAATGTCTTCCAGATGCATGGTTTGGATCGAGTCGATTACCAGGATTTCCGGCTTTTCACGCTCAGATACCGCCAGAATGGTTTCCACACTGGTCTCGGCCAGCATTTTCAAACCGTTGGTGGGCAGTTGCAGACGGTGCGCACGCATGGCTACCTGAGAGAGCGACTCCTCACCTGTTACATAGAGGATACGGCGCTGCTGGGCTAGCTTACAGGCCGTTTGTAGTAGCAGCGTTGATTTACCTGCACCTGGATTTCCGCCCAACAGAACCGCCGAGCCGGGTACCAGCCCGCCGCCTAACACGCGGTCAAACTCAGCGAACGTGGAACTCATGCGAGGAACCTCGCTGAGATCAACATTGCCAAGATCGATCACTTCTCGCGAGAGATCACCTGTGTAGCCTGAGCGCCCAGAGGCTGCTCCGCCACCAGGGCGTATACTCTCTAAACGCACCTCGCTTAGGGTGTTCCACTCTTGGCAACTACTGCACTGCCCTTGCCATTTGCGATATTCAGCGCCGCACTCAGTGCATACAAAAGCGCTTTTAGCTTTGGCCACTGCCATTACACTCCTACTGTTGCTATCGCTATTTGACAACATTCACTACGTTGCCACCTGCACTCAAAGCCACTGCCCATTCCCACTCCCTTCAGGTCTGTCTCGACAAACACAAAAGGCGGCCAGTGGCCGCCTTTGGTACTGCTGACTAGCGCTTTATTGGCGCTTTAGCTGCAGCATTTCACCGTTTTCAAAACGACGACGTTCTGGGTCAATCAATTCCAGCGTGCTCTCATCAATACGCATGAAGTAATAGATTTGGCCATCGCCATCCGGTGTCAGCTCGTAAACGGTGGCGTCTGGGTCAGACGGCGTACCGGTCAGCACTTCCCAGTTACCCGCATAGTTTTCATCCGGGGGTGTTTGGGGGTGATTACGGTAGGTAGCGTTCAGTGTGAAAGTGCGCTCTTCCGCTGCGCTCATCTCTTCACCCATCATCGTGACATCCAGATCGATACCATCGCAGTTGCGGCAAGGTAGCGATCCTTGGTAATTAGCCTGTGCGGTCGCTGCTTCCTCTTGCTGCTGTTCCATCGGACCGCTTGCACAGCCAGCTAATAGTGCCAACATAGCCGAACCGGCTAGCAAACTCTTAAGTTGCATAGAGTGTCTCCTTCATCTCGTGTTGGGCATTTATTTACGCGCACTTGTGACAGCATAACCGCTACAAGGTGCGACGCACACCCCTAGCGACGCGAATGCTTGCGCTGAGTTGGCCTTCAAGCGACCATGGCATACCTTGCTAGGATAATCAGGTTACCCTCATGAGCCAATACTGGAGTCCGGCCGTTCGCGAACTTACGCCTTACGTGCCCGGTGAGCAACCACAAGAGAAGCTTGTTAAGCTCAATACGAATGAAAACCCTTACCCACCTGCTCCAGGCGTCGGTAAGGCGCTGCGCGATTATGCAACAGACCATCTGCGCCTCTACCCTGATCCTACCTCTACAGCACTACGTGAAGCGCTCGCGGAGACACTTAAGGTAGCCAGCAGCCAAGTGTTTGTCGGAAACGGTTCCGATGAAGTGTTGGCGTTCGCATTTCAGGCCTTCTTTTGCCATCAAGCGCCGCTTGATGTGCCTGCCATCACCTATAGCTTTTACCCTGTTTACGCCAATCTTTACGGCGTTGAGCTGCGTAAGCATCCGCTCAATAAGCAGTGGGAAGTCGATATTGATGCGCTGGCGGCGAATACCAACCGAAGCGGCGTTATTTTCGCTAATCCAAATGCCCCTACCGGACACGCTCACTCGCTCGCAGCAATAGAGGCGCTGCTTAAGCGTGTCACAGATCGAGTAGTGCTGGTGGACGAGGCATATGTCGATTTCGGCGCAGAGAGTGCTGTAACGCTGATTGATCGATACCCTAACCTGCTTGTCACCGGTACGTTTTCTAAGTCCCGCAGTTTGGCGGGATTGAGGTTGGGTTATGCGATGGGCTCTGAGGAATTGATTGATGGCCTGCTGCGGGTAAAAGACTCTTTCAACTCTTACCCAGTGGATAGCCTGGCAAGCTTAGTAGGCATCGCCGCTCTGAAAGATGTCGAGCATTTCGAAGCCTGCCGCGAGCATGTCATTACTACTCGTGAACGTACTCGCCAACGCCTCGAAGCGTTAGGGTTTGAAGTGCTGCCCTCTAAAGCTAACTTCGTGCTTGCCCAACACCCTGACTACGAGGGCGCGCAGCTATTTGCTGGCCTACGCGAGCGGGGCATTCTGGTGCGCCATTTTAATACATCAGACCTCAGTAACTTCCTACGTATCACCATCGGCACCGATGATGAAATGGACAGCCTAATTGAAGCGTTAGAGACGATCTGCGTTTAACCTCTTCATGTGTAAGTCTTTACCTGGGCGGCGCAAGCCGCCTTTTTTATCGGCTGCTTTTCTTTCACACAAACAAAAAACCCAGCCGGGTGGCTGGGTTTTTCGTGGTATAGGTGCCTGACGATGACCTACTCTCGCATGGGGAGACCCCACACTACCATCGGCGCTAAGCGGTTTCACTGCTGAGTTCGGCAAGGGATCAGGTGGTTCACGCGTGCTATG